>JAXDLH010000128.1:0-8193 GCA_034666705.1 Chloroflexota bacterium | reverse complement strand
CATCTGCCGAGCGTCGCGCGCCGCGTCGCCTGTCCGCACGATCGGAATTGGCATTTCCACGTACGCGTGGCCCTTGAACAGCCCGGTCCGGAAGGCGAACCCGGGCACGATCACTGCGCTGGTTCGCAGCGCGAATGCCGCGGCGGCCGTCGTCATGCGCGTGGGGCGCCCGAAGAACGGCAGCAGCTCACCGGTGCCAGCCACGTCCCGATCGGAGGCAATGCCGACGATCTCGCCGCGTCGCAGCGCCGCGAGCACCTCGCGCACACTGGTCGGCTCGGCCCGAATCATGCGCATCCCGTGGGCGGCACGGAGGCGCGCCACGAGATCGAACATCTCGGGCGGCTGGAGCGGCTCCACCAGGACCGCCACGGGTACCGATCCCACCGTTTCGATCAGTTGCATCGCATAAGGGGCGGAGCCGAGGTGGGCGGTAGCCATGATCATCCCATGACCTTCGGCCAGCGCGGTGTTGATGCGCTCCGCGTCGTGCAGGTCGAATGAGTGCCGCAGCTCGGCGAGCGGTCGTGAGGGGGTGGCGAAGAGTTCGATGTACCCCCATGCCCCATGAATGAACGTTTCTACTGCCAAGCGCCCTCGCTGGCGCCGGCTGAGCTCGGGACAGACTACGGCCAGATTGCGAAATACTGCCTGGCGTGGTCCACGCGCCAGGATGAATGCGGCCACTCCGGCGAGCCACCCGACCACCTCCAGGATGTGAGTGGGGACGTGGGGGACGATGCGGGTAGCGAGGAGGAAGCAGCGATACGCGGTCACCGGCGCGCTCGGGCGCCTATGGCTCTGCCGGCCACATGGGGCGGAACATGAACCACTGGTCGGGATGTTGACGAATGACGTGCTCGAGCCAGTCGAAGATTGCCTGCGTCAGCGCCTCCAGGTCTCGCCGGGCGTCGCCGGTCGCCGGCATCGGAATCGCAGGCGAGATCTGCGCTTTGTAGGAGCGGCCCGAGCGCACGATATAGGCGCCGAGGAGCTGCGAGTTGGATCGGAGCGCCAACGCCGCCGCACCGCCAGGGACGCGCGTGCGCTGACCGAAGAAGGTAATGACGACACCCTCTTCCTCTACCGGGCGGTCGATCAGGAAGGCAAGGATCTCCTTCTCGCGCAACACCCGCAAGAAGCGTAGGGCACTCGAGCCGAGTGGAATCACCTTCAGTCCGACTTCTTTGCGCGCGGCCTGGACGAGTGCGTCCCACTTCGGCGGCTGCAGCGGCTCGGCGATCACGCTGACTGGAAAGCCGCGGCTGGCGAGAATGGCTGCCGCGAGGTCGGAGTTGCCGATGTGGCCGCCGACGAAGATCAGCCCGCTGCCTGCACTCAGCGCATCGCTGAAATGTTCCCAGCCCTCCAACTCCAGTTGGCGGTCGATCTCCGTCAGGTCCACGCCGGTGAGCCGCAACATGTCGACCATGTACCGGGCATAGTTCTCGAACGAAGCGCGCGCCAGCCGATAGACCTCGGCAGCACTCGCGCCGGGTCCGCGCACGATCCGCATGTTGCGGAGGGCGTTCTCGCGCTTGTCGCGCCAGAGGAGAAAGGCGAGCCGACCAATGAGTGCGGCGAGCGGATAGGAAAACCAGAGTGGGACCCATCGGGAGAGGGGGGCGCCGAGACGGTGGGCCCAGTAAATCATAAAGAGTGTTGCATCCTCGAAGTCCTGCGATGCGCGTACGGTTGGAGACAAGCGCTACAGGCTAAACGACTGTCACTGGTGTGTCAAGGCGTGGATGCATCCCGTAGAATGGAGCGCCGTACAGGCACAAGGGGGGCGCCATGCAGGACATGCTCGCGGAGGCTCGCTCGCTGAGCGATCGCCTCGCCGACCTGCTGGCGCGGCTTTGACGAGCCAGGCAAGTTAGCTCGTATCGCCCAGCTCGAGCAGACGTCGGCCGATCCAGATCTCTGGGCCGATCAAGAGCGCGCACAGGCGGTCATGAAGCAGCTCGCCGACTTGCGGGCAGACCTGGCTCCGTGGCAATCGCTCCGTAAGGATATCTCCGAAGCGCACGAGCTGCTGGAGCTCGCCGCCGCTGAGGACGATGCCGAGATCGCCGACGAGGTGGCAAGGTCCCTGCCGGAGCTGCGCACCCGTCTGGATCAGCTCGAGTTTCAGCTCACCCTCTCCGGCCCGTACGACCGCGCCGATGCGATTCTCGCGATCCATGCTGGCGCCGGCGGGACTGATGCGCAGGATTGGGCCGATATGCTGCTCCGCATGTACCTCCGTTGGGCGGAGCGCCATGGCTATCGCACCGAGACCTATGACCTGTCGCCGGGTGAAGAGGCGGGCATCAAGAGCGTTACCGTCGAGATCGCCGGCCCGTACGCGTTTGGGTACCTCAAGTCCGAGCGGGGGGTCCATCGGCTCGTACGGCAGTCGCCATTTGACTCAGGCCACCGCCGGCAGACCTCGTTCGCCCTGGTTGAGGTGATGCCAGACGTGGACCAGAATGCGGACGTCGAGATTCGGGACGAGGACGTGAAGTTCGAGGCATACCGCTCCGGCGGTCCGGGCGGCCAGAACGTGAACAAAGTGAGCAGCGCGGTGCGGCTCACCCACGTGCCGACCGGCATCGTCGTGACCTGCCAGATCGAGCGCTCGCAGCTCCAGAACCGCGAGACTGCAATGCGCATCCTGCGCGCTAAGCTGCTCGAGATCGAAGCGGAGAAGCAAGAGGCAGAGCGCTTGGAGCTGCGAGGCAAGCACGTCGACGCTGGCTGGGGCAACCAGATCCGCTCCTACGTTATTCATCCATACAACATGGTCAAGGACCTCCGGACGGGCTTCGAATCGAGCGACCCGCCGGGTGTGCTCGATGGCGACCTGGATGAGTTCATGAACGCCTATTTGACGTGGTCGGTCAACGAGGACGTAGCATAGTGGCCCACGACCTCGTGGTAATCGACTATGGCGCCGGGAACCTCCGCAGCGTGGCAAAGGCGATCGCCTCGCTTGGCTATGAGCCGCTCGTCTCGAGCGATGCTGCCGACGTCGCCCAGGCGCGCGCGCTCGTCCTGCCCGGGGTCGGCGCCGCGGGGCAGATCATGCGCAGCCTGCAGACGCTGGAGCTGGACGATGCCGTTCGGCATCACGTCGCGACCGGCAAGCCGTTCCTCGGGGTCTGCATGGGTATGCAGGTCCTCATGGATCGCTCCGACGAGGACGGCGGCCAGACGTGTCTGGGGATCCTGAACGGCGACGTGGCGCGCCTGCCAGGCGACGGCCTGAAGATCCCGCACATGGGGTGGAACGCCGTCGCGCAGGTTCAGCCGCACCCGCTCTGGGTGGGCATTCCGGATGGCAGCTATTTCTACTTCGTCCACTCATTCGCGGTACGGCCGACGGACGAAGGCATCGTCGCCGGCCGTACGGAATACGGCGTGCCGTTCGTGAGCGCGATGGCGCGCGACAATCTCTTTTGCACCCAATTTCACCCGGAGAAAAGCGGCCGCTTCGGCCTGCAGCTCTACCGAAACTTTGTCGAATGGGCTTTCGCGTCGTCCCCGCGATAGACCTTCGCGGCGGTCGCTGCGTCAGACTGACGCAGGGCGACTACGACCGCGAGACGGTCTTCGCGGATAATCCAGCGGAGGTTGCGGCGCGCTGGACCGCCGCGGGCGCGCGGGTGATCCACGTCGTAGACCTCGACGGCGCCGCAAGCGGCTTGCCGGCCAACCTTCCGGCGTTGCGAGCGATCCGGGCGGCGACGGGCGTCACGATCCAGTATGGCGGTGGACTGCGGGACGACGCGACCATTGACCAGGTGCTGGAAGCGGGTGCCGACCGCATCGTCCTTGGCACTGCGCTGGTAACGCGACCGGACTGGGTGGCGAGCCTGTGTACGCGCATGGGAGAGCGGATCGTGATCGGGATCGACGCGCGCGACGGGGTGGTGGCGACGCAGGGCTGGCGCGACGCGTCGACTCTGACGACGCGCGACGCCATAGCGCGCGCTGCTGAGCTGGGCGTGCAGCGGGCGCTGTTTACCGACATCGGCCGCGACGGCATGCTGGGCGGGCCGAACCTCGCTGCTCTTCGCGAGGTCGTCGCGGCTGCGCCGTTCGAGGTCATCGCGTCCGGGGGCGTCGCGACGATCGCCGACCTCGAAGCGATCCAGCAGACCGGGGCCGCAGCGGCAATCGTGGGCCGCGCGCTGTACACGGGGGCGGTCGACCTTGGCGCGGCGATCGCGCGGCTCGAGGCGCAGGAGACCTGATGCTCACCAAGCGCATCATTCCTTGCCTGGACGTGGATCGTGGCCGCGTGGTGAAGGGCGTGAGCTTCGTGAACCTGCGCGATGCGGGTGATCCGGTCGATCTCGCCGCGCTCTACGACGCCGAGGGGGCAGACGAGCTTGTCTTTCTCGACATAACTGCGTCGAGCGACGAACGTGCGACGATGATCGATGTCGTCGAGCGGACGGGGGACCGCGTCTTCATCCCACTGACGGTTGGTGGCGGCATCCGCACCGTGGAGGACATGCGCCGCATGCTCCGCGCGGGGGCAGACAAAGTCTCCGTAAACAGCGCCGCGGTCGCGGATGCGCAGCTCATCGCGAATTGTGCGTCGGAGTTCGGCAGTCAGTGTGTGGTGCTGGCAATCGACGCGAAGCTTCGCGCGAGCGGAGGCTGGGAAGTGTTTACGCACGGCGGGCGACGGGCGACGGGGATCGACGCGGTCGATTGGGCGCGGCGCGGCACCGAGTTGGGCGCCGGCGAGATCTTGCTCACCAGCATGGATATGGATGGACAGCTTGACGGCTACGACGTGGCGCTGACCGCGGCGGTGGCCGATGCAGTACCGATTCCGGTGATCGCGTCCGGCGGTGCGGGCAGCGCCGCTGACTTGCTAGACGCGATTACCGAAGGCCACGCGGACGCGGTGTTGGCGGCGTCGATCTTCCACTACGGTACGCTGCGGATTCGCGACGTCAAAGCGTATCTCGCCGAGCGTGGCGTGCCCGTTCGTTCGGTATGGTGAGCCTGCGTGGGAATCGAGGGAGGATGAGATGGCGCTGAAGTTCGACCGGCAGGGGCTGATTCCCGCAATCGTGCAGGATGCCGAGACCCGCCAGGTCTTGATGGTTGCGTACATGAACGAGGAGTCGATCGAGTTGACCCGCCAGACCGGGGATGCCTGGTTCTGGAGCCGCTCTCGGCAAGAGCTGTGGCACAAGGGGGACACGTCGGGCAACTTCCAACACGTGGTGCAGATGCACCTGGATTGCGATGCGGATGCAGTGCTGCTCGAGGTGCGCCCGGACGGCCCCGCCTGTCATACGGGCGCCACGAGCTGCTTCTACCAGACCCTGGAGGAAGCCACCGCGGGCGAAGCTGAGGCGCCGGCTGCGCTGGGCGCAGCCGTCGTGGACGAGCTGGCGGAGGTGATCGCCGGGCGGCACCGCGAGATGCCGGAGGGCTCCTACGTGGCGTCGCTGCTTAAGGCGGGCATTGACCGCGTGGCGAAGAAGGTCGGCGAAGAGGCTGCCGAGTCGATCATCGCCGCGAAGAACGGCGCCCACGACGAAATCGTGTGGGAAGTCGCCGACCTCTGGTTCCACTCACTGGTGCTGCTCGAGGCGACGGGGGTGCCGGTCGTGGACGTATGGGCTGAGCTGGAGCGTCGCCGCAAGTAGGACTACACGATAGGTTCGGGGATCGCCTCGAGCTCCTCGGCGTCCAGCATTTCCGGTCGTTCGAGGCGGATGACCTCGCGGAGTGCCGCCGCCGACACCTCGATCTGCGGCAGGGTTGGCTCGCGCGTCGTGAGCGACTGCATCGCCAGACCGGGCTTCATCAGGATGGCAACCACCGGGTTCGTGATGTGGCTGGAGCCCCACTTGATCGCCTCATATGCGAGACCCGCGATCACCGGTACCAGCACGATGCGCGAGCCCACGAGGATCAGCCACGAGTCCGGTCTTCCCAGGGGAGCAAAGACCGCAATGCTGAGTGCGCCGACGATGAGCAGGAAGTTCGTACCGCACCGTGGGTGACGCACGCTGAACGGCGCGATCTCCGCCGAGCGGAGGCGTGCGCCGCCCTCGAAGGCGTTGATCGCCTTGTGCTCCGCGCCGTGATACTGGTAGACGCGCCGGATGTCCGGCATCAGTCCGATGACGCCGACGTAGCCCACGAGCATAAGCAGGCGGACCACGCCCTCCAACACGTTGGCGAGCAGGGAGTTGCCGATCTGCCGATGCACGAAGGTGGTTAGCACCACCGGCAGCACGAAGAAAATGCCGATTCCTAGAACGATGCCGATCGCGGCCGTCGTCCACGTGACCGACTTCGAGAGCTTGACGTCCTCTTCGCCCATCGCCACGTCGGCCGAAAACATCAACGCGCGCATCCCGAGTCCCAGCGTGTCCCACAGCATGATGCTGCCACGCAGGAATGGGATGCGCGCGATGGGACTCTGGTAGAGCCGCGGGGGCAGCTCCTCAGAGCGGATGATGATCTCATCAGAGGGTGCGCGAACGGCGACGGCCATGTAGCGCTGGCCGCGCATCATCACGCCTTCCATGACAGCCTGGCCGCCGTAGGAGGGCAGGCGCTGCGCCGACGTTACGGCGCAGCACGCTGGACAGCAGCCAAGCACGCTCAGGCGGACCGGCGCGCTAGTCTGGGTTGGCGGTAGCCTTGGGCTGGCCGCCGCGGCCGCTGCTCTGCCGCCGCATGAATCGCTCGACCTGGCCGCCCGTATCGACGAGGCGCTGATCGCCGGTGAAATAGGGATGGCACTTCGAACAGAGGTCGACGCGCAGATTGGGCTTCGTCGAGCGCGTGGTGAACGTGGTTCCGCACGAGCAGTGGACCGTCGTCTCGACGTATTCGGGGTGGATTCCTGTCTTCATGTCTGTGTCCTTGCTAGGCCGAGGCGACGGGCGCGTACACGCTGACGCGCTTGCGTTCCTGGGTTGCGTTTTCGAATTTGACTGTTCCGTCCACGAGCGCGAACAGCGTGTGGTCGCGCCCGATGCCAACGTTCACACCCGCCTTTACGGGGGTGCCACGCTGGCGGATCAACACCGTGCCGGCCCGGACCATCTCGCCGTCGCCACGCTTCACGCCAAGGCGCTGCCCGGGACTATCCCGACCGTTACGGGAGCTGCCCATGCCTTTCTTATGTGCCATTGCAGGCCTCCAACGAGAGATTCGGGGATGAAGGGAGTGGGGTGCGACGTGAGCGAGCGCGCGGGCTAGCCGGCGACGATCTCCGCCACGCGGATGCGCGTGAGGTTCTGGCGATGGCCAGTCTTGCGGCGATAGTTCGATTTCGACTTGTACTTGAAGACGATGAGCTTCTCGCCGCGTCCCTGCTCGAGCACGTGCGCCACGACTTTCGCGCCCTCCACGATCGGGGTGCCCAGCTTCGTGCCGGTTTCGTCCCCAATCATAAGAACGCGATCGAATTCCAACGTGGAGCCGGGCTCACCCGGCAACCGCTCGATGGACACCCGCGTCCCCGGCGCAACCTTGTACTGCTTTCCGCCTGTCTCAATTATTGCAAACATAGCCTGGCATTATAGGGGATCGGCCGCCTTGTGCGCCGCCAGCTCCACGACCGTGCCGCGCGGCTCATCGCTCTGCGGAGGATCGGCACGAAGCTCGGGCAGATCCGCGAGCGATCCTAGCCCGAGCAGCGTCAGGCACTCCGCGGTAACCTCGAATAAGGTGGGGCGGCCTGGACCATCGGCGCGTCCCGCCTCGACGATCAGGGCGTGCTGGAGCAGAGTGGCGATCGGTCCGTCGCTGTTCACCCCGCGCGCATCCTGGATCTGGGCGCGCGTCGTCGGCTGGGTATAGGCCACGACCGCCAGCGTCTCGAGGGCCGCTCCGGAGAGCCGGATCGCGCTCGGGGCCTGGACGAAGCGGCGCACGCTCGCCGCAGTGTCCGGATGGGTTACGAGCCGGAGCTGATCGCCATGCTCCTGCACGAGGAGCCCCGGCACTGCGCCCGAGCTGGCCTGGATCACGCGGCTGAGCTGGCCGGGGGTGAGCTCCAGAGCACGCTGCACCGTGCGACGGTCGGCATCCTCACCGGCGACCAGCAGCACCGCCACGAGCTCGCCGACGCGATCCTGTGGATCGAACGGCTCAGGGTTGGTTTCGGTACGGAGGTCCATGTGCAGCCTCCTAACGTCGGCGCCGCAGCAGACTCGGGACTAC
>JAXDLH010000127.1:0-7226 GCA_034666705.1 Chloroflexota bacterium | reverse complement strand
CATCTCCTCGCCCCGCGAGGTCAGCATGATCACCGGCACGTCGGAGGTGCCACGGATCTCGCGCAGGACTTCGTAGCCATTCTTGAGCGGCATCGTAACGTCGAGCACCACCACGTCCGGCTCATGGAGGGAGAACTGCTGCAATCCTGCCACTGCAACTGGAAGCCCGTCGTGACTGCGTCGAGAATCTGCTGGTCGTCGTCAACCACCAGGATCTTCACTCGTTCGCCCCCTCTGCCGCATCGCGTCCATCTACACCATAGCGCGTTACCATGCGTAACGCATCCGGTACGGCATCCTCGTGGCCTCGCGGGCGCGGCCACGAGGCCGGGACGGCCCTCTCTCCCGGCCCTGGGGCGACCACGAAGCAGCCTCGCTCGTATGAAATGGATTTTCGAGCCGTGGGGGCGCCGCGCCGGGGTATGGCGACTCAGGACGACACGTCGGTTTTCGGCCGCGCCGCCGCGTTGCCGTGCGGCAGGCGCACGGTAATCGTCGTGCCCTGACCCTCAACGCTCGCCAGCGCGATCGCGCCGGCGTGCTGCTCCACGATCTGCCGTGCCCCGGCCAGGCCAATGCCGCTGCCTTCGAAACGCCCCGCGACGTTCCCCGCGCGGTAGAACCGCTCGAAGATGTGCGGCAGGTCCGCAGCCGGAATGCCCACCCCCTCGTCGGCCACCTGCAGCACCGCCCAGTCGCCTTCGATGGCGAGGCCGATGCGCACCTTGCCCCCACCGGGGCTGTACTTGATGGCGTTGCCCACCAGGTTGTCGAGGACTCGCTCGAGGCGCGATTCGTCCCAGCACCCCCCCACCGCCGCCGACGGTGTTTCGACCAGGATCTGGTGGCCCTCCGACGTCCGCTGGTGCTCGTCTGCCACCCGCACGACCAATGCGGCGAGGTCGACCGAGTCGAGATGCAGATCGAGCGCCTGGCCCATCTCCAGGTGCGCCACGTCGAGCAGCCCGTCGATCATCCGCACCACCCGCAGCACCGTCTCGTCGATGCGCTGCGCCGAGGCGGCGATCCGCGATGGATCGAGCTGGTCGCCGCGCTTTGCCTGGCGCAGGAGCAGTTGGGCATGCCCCCGGATTCCCGTGAGCGGGTTCTTCAAGTCGTGCGAGGTGGCGGCAAGGAAGGTGTCCTTCTCTCTATCCAGCTCCTTGAGCTGGGAGACGTCCTGGAATACCGCGACCCCGCCGATCACGTTCCCCCGATTGTCGCGAAGTGGGGCGCTGCTCGCGATGACCGGCACCTTGTGCTCGAGCGCCGCTGGGCCCACGAGGAGCTGCTCGCCACGCACCACCTCGCCCGTCAGCACCGAGCGGGCGAGCGGGGTGCCGTCCGGCGGGTATGGGGACTCGTCCATGCCCCACACCTCGAGTGCCGCATCCGCGTCGTCATCCCCCAGCGGCGGCGGCGTGCGCCAGATGGTCCCCGCCACGCTGTTGCGCATCACGATCCGGCCGGCGGCGTCGGCGATCGCCACCCCCTCCGGCAGCACGTCGATTACCTGCTGCAGCCGATCGCGCTCGGCCTCCGCGGCCGCCCGGGCCGCATGCTCCCGCAGCAGCAACTCCCGCTGTTGTGCGATACGGCGCCGCGCCTGGCGATCGGCGAGGACCCGGCGTACCGCAAAGGGCAGCCGCCCCAGCCGGTCTTTCAGAAGGTAGTCGGCCGCGCCCCGGCGGATGCACTCCAGCGCCTCCTCATCGGTCAGCGAGCCGCTGACCACGATGAGTGGCGTATCGAGCCCGCGTTGCGCGAGGTGGTCGAGCGCCCCGATCGCGTCGAACTGAGGTAAGTTGTAATCTGCGAGGATCACGTCGAACGGCCGCCCGACGTGGGCGACGAATGCCGCCTCGGTCGCCACGTGCTCCACGATGGGGTTGAGCCCCTCGCGCCGCAGCTCGTGCACCATCAGCTCCGCGTCCGCCACGTTGTCGTCGAGCACGAGGACGGTGAGCGCTGCGGCGGCGCGTTCCGGTTCGACGACCGCGCTCACGGCAGCGTCGGCGGGCGATTCGAGAGCACCCAATCGAGTCCCAATTGGCGCACGGCCTCGGTGAACTGCGCGAAATCTACCAGTTTCACGATGTAACACTTCACTCCCAGCTCATAGCTCTCGATGACGTCGCGCTCCTCGGTGGACGCGGTGAGCACGACGATGGGGGATCCGGCGGGTGCGCTCGTCGCCTTCTCCCGCCGCAATACCTTCAGCCCATCGATCTTGGGCAGCTTCAAATCGCGCAGGCTCACGCGCGGCACGGTGTGAAGCGAGCCCGCCTCGTCGACGCCAAAGAGGCATTCCAGCGCCTCGGCGCCATCACGCGCGCGACCTGGATGCGATTCGCGAGATGGTGGCGCCGGAGCGCGTGCAGCGCCACCTCGAGGTCCGCTGGGTTGTCCTCGACCAGCAGGATCTCGGCGAGCTCCCCAGTTTGCATGCGCGAGCAGCCGTAGGAGGGGCCCCGCTCCGTGGCTGGCCTGTTATGAACTTTCTATCAATCTACGATATCGCGCCGTCGATTGGGCCTGACTCAAGGCGCCAAGAGCCCATTCAAGCGGCATTTACCCGTTACGGCTTCGCGACAACTCCTCGCTTCACATCTCCGCGCGAGTCGGGCAGTTCGGGCACGCGAGGGACCAGCGCCGCCCCGCATCGTCTGGTACACCTTTCTGATTGGGGGGGCGCCCCTGCCGCGCGCTGCCGCACGATTCGCCACCGCACGGCTCGATCCAGGAGGAAGCCTATGGCCCCGCCAATCCGGATTCTGCTCGTCGATAGCCCGACGTTGATTCGCCGCTGCATCGCGCTCACGCTCGGCCGCCGCCGCCAGCTCGCCGTGGTTGGCGAGGCAGGATCGGGCTCTGCCGCGCTCGAACGGGCACACGCCCTCCAGCCCGACGTCGTGGTCGTCGATCCGGCCGTGCCGGAAGGCGGACCCCAGCTCGTGGAGACCCTGCGGCGGGAGGCCGAGGGCGCGGCGATCCTTGTGCTCACCGCTGGGGGCTCCAGCGCCACCCCGGCACGCGCCCTCCACGCGGGTGCCCTTGGCTATCTCCACAAGGACTGCGAGCCGCCGGCGCTGATCGAGGCGATCGAGCGCGTGAGTGTGCGGCAGCTCGTCGTCGGTTCCGCGCACGCGGAGACCATTGCGCAGGAGCTGGGGACGGCGCGGGCTCGCGCGGGCACGGCGAACGGCCTGACGGGGCGGGAGATGGAGGTGGCGCAGCTCGTGGCCAGCGGGATGACCAACCCGGAGGTGGCGCGGCAGCTCTTCATCACCGAGCACACCGTCAAATCGCATCTCGCCACGATCCTCGGTAAGCTCGGCCTGGACAACCGCGTGCAGCTTGCCGCGTACGCTACGCAGCATGGGGTGGCGGTGCCACCGCGCGCATCAAGCCCGGCGTAGACGCGTGGCCGCGACTCACCCGATTGGGTAGTGTCGCGGCTCCCGCAGCCGGGCACCGCCGGAAATCGCCACGTTGCTGGTGTTATGGGCCAAGGGTTCGTCCCTACACTCTCCTCTGAACCGCCGTGGCGCGGGGGCCGCCCCGTTTTCGCGCCATGGGGTTCCGATTGGAGGTGCATGATGTCCATGATCAGAATCGTGAGCCCGACGCAGCGCAGCATGATTCGACGCAGTGCGGCGACGATGCGGTCAGTCGTCGATTGGCTCCTTGCCGGCGATTGCAGCACGTCGCGTGCGGCTCGCCGCCATCAGGAGCTCTTCACGCTGGAGATCGTTACGGTGCCCGGGGTATGCCCTGAGGCGTACGGCTGGTACCGGGATGACGCCGGCAGCGACCGATGGAGCCTCGCGCTGCCGATACGTGGCCCCGAGGATGGAGGGGGCGAGCACGCGCCAATGATGGTCCGTCCTCGCGCACTCGATTCCGGAGCCACATCATCAGGTATCTACCAACCGGCACCGAGAAAAGCTGCCTGAGGATGTCCAGAGACTGGAGCTTGCGACGGACCCCCTACGCGGCCGTCGCAAGCTCCAAACCGAGATAGGTCAGGGCATAGGTTCGCGGCTCAGAGCCCGGGAGCCGCTGCACGTGGCCACTGATCTCAAGATGCTCGAGCCGCGAATAGACATCCACCACCGGGATATCGATCGCGTCGGCGATGTCCGCCGGCAGGTAGCAGGCGGACCCGGCCTGATTCATGCGGCGGAGGATGTGTTGGTCGCTTGGGTCCCACATGTGATCTCTCCTTGGGGCAGCCGCACGCCGCCACCTTGGGGAGGCGAGCCAAGCTCGAGCCATTTGCGCAGCTCAAGCCGCCTGGGAGGGCCTCTCGCGGATCTTCCAACGGTCGAGCTGCTCGCGGTCCATCGCCAGCAGGACTCGGTCGTCGGGTACGGCCGACGCTAGTGCATCGGCGTGGAGCCAGAAGTCGCGCTGGAACAACGGCGTACTCACCTGCAGATATTGGCCGTGTATCTCCTTGACGGTGCCAACCTTCTGGTCATCGCACGTAAAAACCGGCGTGCCGTGCGTGGCACGCAGAATTGGCGCTGGCTGTTCCGCAAATATCATGCAGCACCTCCTTTGAAGCTCAGCGTCCCGTCTAGAGAGCAATTGCCTCTGGACCACGCGGACGGCCGTGCGCTGCGCCACCTCACGCCCGCGGGAACATTCGCCGCGAGTCAGGAAACTCTAAGAAATCAGAGTTACTGCGATCCTTGCGCAGCGTGAACTCCAGGCGAACCGATTGAACGCCCGGGTTACGATATGGATCCGGCCCCTTGGCGCCAAGCCAGCCGATCAGCTTCATATGTTGTCAGGCCGCCGCCCGCAGCGCCATCGGCTCGGCGTGCAGCTCGAAGTCCATCTCGTGATCCGCATCGTGATAGCGGAGCAAATCGTCGGCCATCTCGCCAGAGTCCTCGATGCGCGCCGCCTCGACCAGCAAGATATGCCGCGCGTGCTCGCACAGTTCTGGTCGGACCACGCCGGCTGTAACGGAGAACCGCTGGCCTTGCTGGGGCGTCGCACCGCTAGGACACCGACCGACGACGCGCACGACCCGGCCCCACAGCATTGGCTGCTGCACAATGCTGCCGCTCATGGCAAGCTCGGTTGCCTCCTGCGCCGCGCCTCGATTCAAGATCTCCGCCAGCGCTAGCGCCGGCATGCCGAGCACCAATACGATGAAGAGGAGCACCGGGCCGAGGACAAGTGAGCAGACGATGCACACTCCAATCAACCCAATCAGGACAAGCAACGCCGCCCGCTCGAACCGTCGCGTCGCGGTTCGCAAGGGATGCGATCTTGAAGCCATAGGGCACCTCCGGCCATGAGTCTCCACCTTTCATTATGCGACTCCACCCACCCGAATGACGCCGGTATATGGCTCCCTACATGCGAATGACGTCTGCACTGCGTGACGATGATTGGGCAAAGGCTGGTGCTGGGCACGGCTGCACGAAATAGGCTGGGTGGCCAACCTGCCGATGGCGTGGGCTTCATGCTAGTCTGTAAGGAGAGGGGCTTGCCCCCTGGGAGGCTAGCGGAATGTGCAATGTACTGGTCGTCGACGACGACCCAACGATCCTTGAGATCGTCGCGGAGGCGCTGGCGTTTGACGGACACGATGTCCGCACGGCGACCGACGGTCAGGAAGGTATCGAGGCGCTTGAGGGCGACGGCACGGACGTGGTGCTGCTGGACATGCGCATGCCGCGCCTGGATGGTTGGGGCTTCGCGCGCGAAGTCGAGGCGCGCGGCATCCACGTGCCCATCATCGTGATGACCGCAGCCCAGGATGCGCGCCAGTGGTGCGCGGAGATCCACGGCCAGGATTGCCTGCCGAAGCCGTTCGACATCGACGCGCTCTTCCACGTCGTAGACCGCTTTTGCCACCCCGCTGCCTAGCCGCAGTTAGGACCGCTCATCCTGAGCTTGTCGAAGGACCGCTCATCCTGAGCTTGTCGAAGGACCGCCCGGACGGACCGAACACCACACTTCGCGAATCCGGGGGCAACCAGCCCCGTCTGCCCGGACGCCCGTGAGCGGCGGTCGAGCGCGAGTCCCGCATGTTGTCTACGCTGATCCCACCCCCTGGCCGTTGGCACTGGTCGCCCATGCACGCGATCTAGACACGTTGCTCGAAGCCGCTACCGCCGTGGGGCACCCGGACCCCGCCGCTGCATGTTCTGTACCTCGCCGCGCCCCCGGTTCTCACTGGCGACGCCGAGCCTGCCGGTCGCTAGCAGCCGTTCACAAAATTGCGGAGCTGATTCCCGCCCCATACCGCTATGCCCCAAATTCCTATTGACGCCGGCGGTCAACCTGCATAGACTGGCGTCAACCGCAGTGCGCGGAGAATATCACCGCCGGAGGACCCGTTCATGACCGCAGTCGAGGCGCCAGCTCCCTTTATCGTGTCGAAGGTTCGGCCGCCGCTCGTCTCCAAGGGCAAGTTCACCACCTCGCTCGCCCGCGGCGCCATCCTCAACGTTGGAGTCCAGGTTGTCGCCCCGGACGGCGGGGAGACCAACCTCCACGCGCATCCGGGCACTGACTCCACCTGGCTCGTCCTCGACGGCGCGGCCGTGTTCTACACCACCGACGACAAGATCGTGGCCGAGCTCGATAAGTACGAGCTGGTTTTCATCCCGCAGGGCGTGCCGTACTGGTTTAAGGCCGGCACCGACAAGCCGCTAGTCATCCTGCACATCACGGCACGCGCGCCCGGCCAGCCGGGCCCCACGCGCATCGACTACTCAGGCACCTTTGAGTCGAAGGGCTACGACGCGATCCCGGGCGCGTTCTTCGAGGGCTAGATTTCCATCAGCGGTCACGATGGGGTGGGGGCTGAACGTTGGTCCCCACCCCTTTGAATCTCTTGAGGAGACGGATATGCACGAGCAGCACGGATGGTTCACCGCGCGGCGGAGCGTTCGCCGCCGCCTGATCGGCGGGTTCGTGGCCGCGGGGCTGCTGCTCGCCGCATGTGCCTCGCCGACGACGCGCACGGCACCGGATACGGCGAATGCGCCGGCACCGGAGCGCCCCGCCACGCCCAAAACGCTCCGGCTGGGGATGACGATCGAGCCCGCCAATGGCTTCGCCCTCTTCGGCAGCACCGGCGGGAGCGGTTGGAATTATGCCTACATGTTCCAGGCTGGGCTCACCGTGTACGACGAGAAGAGCACCCTCCAGCCGCGGATCGCTCAGAAGGTGCCATCGATCGAGGCGGGAGACTGGAA
>JAXDLH010000126.1:0-4667 GCA_034666705.1 Chloroflexota bacterium | reverse complement strand
CGTCGTCGACTGGCACCCGGATCTGGGTGGCGTCACCCTGGCGCAGGATGTTCGGGAAGATCAAGGGATGCTCGTCGGTCATGCCGTTCTTATAGACCCGGTGCTTGATCAGGCCGATCTCGCTCTCGTAGAAGTCGAAGCTCTCGACGTCGTCCGTGAAGCCACGCGTCGTGTTCGGAGGCGTGCGATCACGGTACGCTGTGCCCTGATGCAGGATCTGCAGGTGGGCGGGATCTGCGGAGTTCTCCATTGGCTGCAGCCAGTTGGCGTCGAGCTGCGGCTGCAGATAGAGGTGGCGATGGCCGTCCTTGCGCACCCACACGTCGTAGTGTGGAATCTCGGGCGCTGGCGACGGGCCCATATATGCCCAGTACATCCCAATGAACTCGCGCACCGGATAGGCTTGCATCTTCACGGTAAGGTGGAACATCGAGCCGGCCGGCTCGGCGGGGCACTCGAGGCAGGAGCCACTGGTGTCGTAGAGCCAGCCGTGGTAAGCGCAGGCGATGCCGCGCTCCTCGACCCGGCCGTAGAGCAGCGAGGCCCCACGATGCGCGCAGTGGTCCTGAATCAGTCCGACGTTGCCGCTCTTATCTTTGAAGAGCACCAGGTCCTCGCCCAGGATGCGCACAAACTTCGTCGATTGCTCGTCAGAGAGCTCCTGTACGTAGCCCACCGGTAGCCAGTAGCGGCGGAACAGCTCGCCCGCGGGTGTGCCCGGGCCCACCCGCGTGATGAATTCGTTCTCTTCCCTGGTCAGTACCATGTGGCCTCCTCTATCTCGTCGGCGCTCGCCGGGACCCTGTTCCTAGAGGATATCGCACGCGGGGGACGCAGTCTATGCCGTTGTGACCTCGCCCATATAGTGCGCTTCGTAGTGGCCGTCGTGCTCGTCCACCTGGATCTGCCCGGTCGGCACCAGGCCCGAGGCGCGCTCCCGCGCCGTGCTGAACACGAGTGACTTCACCACCACCGGTATCGCGTGCACGTCCTCCAACTCCTCGCCGAGGTCGACGTAGTCGAGATCGGTGAGCTGGACCTCGTCCACCGCAATGATGTCGTAGCCGGGCAGCACCTCGCGGCGCAGCAGGTTGCCCAGGGCGCCGGCGATGTCGGTGTCGAGGACCACGGCCAACGGGATTCGCTGCTCGATCGTGCGTGGCAGCGCTGCCGCGATCCCTTCTGCCAGCGCGCGCATCTTATGGTAGGACGGCTCCATTTGCCAGCGGAACGAGATCGCAACCATACTCGCGCCCTCTTCGATGTCCTGGCGCTGGAGCGCCTGCTGGATCGAGTCGCTGATTGCGGCCGGGGTATGCTCAGCGGGCTGGACCGGTGCGACGACTTGCAGGTTGTGCTGCGGCAGCAGAGCAGGCCGCGAGACGAAGATCGTGCTGCCGCTTACCTGGAGCGTGTACTGAGCCGCGCCAATCACGGTGGCGCGGATCATCTGCTCGGAGGTTGCGACGGGCGCGCCGAGCCGCGACGAGCGGTCGGCGGTAGCCTTGCCGAGGAGAATCCCGAGGTCGCCAAAGTTGCGCCGCTCGGTGCCGTACACGTACTCGGATACGCCCCCTGAGTAGCTGACCTCGTCAATCGGTCCGGTATAGGTGAGCGGTCCGGTGATCATGAGGCGGTCGGTAAGGGGCTCGAGCGGCCGGCGCTCGGCGACGTTCGAGAGGCACTCGGCCAGCAGCTCGGCCATGGCCTCCTGCTGCCCTTCGGAGAGCGGCTCCCCAATGATGAGCGGAATGCCGAGTGCTTCCGCGATGATCGCGCCGGCAAGCTCGATGCGGGTCAGGCGGCCCTGATCGTCCAACGCCACGAGCCGCGCCCCGACGTTGATGGCAGCGGTCTCCAGCACCTCACCGCCCTGGCACACGGCGAGCTTGGCGGTGCCACCGCCCATGTCGATGTTGAGCGTGGTGCGGGGCACGCCGTTCGTCCCAACGGAGCGGGCCGCAGCGCCCGAGCCATGGGCGGCCATGACTGCTTCGAGGTTCGGCCCGGCCGTGGCGCACACGAACTTGCCGGCGTGCTCGGCAAAGAGGTCCGAGATCGCGCCGGCGTTCTCTTTCTTCGCCGCCTCGCCAGTGAAGATCGTCGCGCCGGTCTCGACATCGGCGACCGTCATCCCCGCGTCCTTGTACACGCCCTCGATGAAGCGTTGGAGCTCGTCGGTGTCGATGGACGTCGCGCTCGTGTACGGGGTCAGGAGGATCGGCGAGCGATGGGTCACGCGACGCTCGATGACCTTGAAGCGGCTCGAAAGGGCGATCCCTTGCCGCTCCAGGACGAGCTGCGAGAACATGAGGTGCGACGTCGACGAGCCGACGTCGATACCCACGCTGGTAAGGGTGATCCGGTTGCCGGCCTCTTCGGGGGTGAGCAGGATGATCGGTGGCTCGCCGGGATGGGAGTGCATGAAGAAGTCGTCGTGCTCCGAATCGTGGATGTGGCCGTACAGGCCCTCGGTGTGATCGTGTGTACCCCAATGGCCGTGCTCGTGCATGAGCTGGCTCGCGTCCGGCGCGTCCTCGGGTGGTCGCTGCTCCAAAATTCTCTCCCAGACCCGCTCAGAATGCCCGAACCGGGTCACATGATGTCGGATTGCGGCGCCGTGGGTGCCCCGGAGGCTCGGGCGTCGCCTGGCACGGATCGTACCAGCCTGTCGACGTCACGACAAGCGCAGCGACCGGCTGGTCATGGAATCGTCGATCCAGCCAGGGCCAGCCGCGATGCGTTGACCGGCAGATGGGTGAGTGCTATCGTCCGTCCGACGAATGAAGCGTGGGGGAGATCGCGCCATGAAGCTGCGATTAGTGCTCATGCCCGGCCGGGTCGCGGAGCCAATCATTCAGGGCGAGGTGTCCGTACCGGGGTTGGACCTCGAGGTGATCACCGAGGTGAACGGCCACCAGATCCGCTCGTTTGCCGATCTCGACGCCGCCGCCGATGACAGCGACGCGCACAGCGTTGGCAGCGGGACGTTGATCCAGTACACAGCGCTCGGGGAGCGCGAGCCGCGTCGGTTTCTCCCTGTGTTCCACGCCCGCGGCCCGAAGTGCCGCAACATCCTCGTGCGCGATGACGGATCGGTGCAGACGCCCACCGATCTCCGTGGGGCACGCGTGGGCGTGCCGAGCTTCACCAATACGGCCAGCATCTGGATTCGGGGCTGGCTCGCCGACGAGTATGGCGTGCAGCCCACCGAGATCATGTGGGTCGAGGGCGAGCGCGACTTTGTCAGCGTGCACACGCCCTCGATGCACCGCGAGTCGCCGGACGACGGGGCACGCACCGGCGATCGTAACGCGCTCGTGGGGATGCTCAAGCGGGGCGAGCTGGACGCGCTCTGCTGGACTGGCGGCGGCGGCTACTACGCGTTTTACCGCGGCGGGCCGCTCGACCGCTTCTGTCGTGAACAGGGTGGGGTACGCTCCCTCGTCGACGACCCGCAGACGATCCTCGACTACTACCGCCGCACGCAGCTCGACCATATCACCGAGACGGTCGCGATCAAGGACTCGACGCTGAAGCGCGAGCCGGAGTCAGCGGCGCTCCTGCTGGAGCTGTTCCGCAAGGCAGCGGCCACGGCGCGCGCGGCGATGACCCCCGAGGAGCGCGAGCTGCAGGGTAAAGAGATGGAGCTCATTGGCCGCGACCCGTTCGACTTCCAATTTGGCCCATTCGAGCGCAACTCCATCCAGCGGCTGGCGTTTTACAACCACGAGCAGGAGATCACACCCCGCGTGCCGTCGCTGGAAGAGCTCACTCCCCCCGGGATGGCGTAGTTCCGCCCCGGCGCCCGTGCTCGAACGTCGAGCTCGCATACTCGCTCGTGCGCGCGACGATGGCTGCCGAGCGGGTCCACCGGGTGATTGGCCGACCCTCAGCGAGAGCGCGCAGCTCTCGCTGCCAGAGCTGCCGGAACAGGATGAGCCCCACGTCGACGCGGCCCAATCGCTCCTGCGTGCGGTCTGCGATTGGCCCCTGGCCGACCTGCGCGATGTAGTCCTGGGCATTGACCAGCGCGGTCGTCGTCGCGTACGGGTAGAGGTCATCGGGACACAGCTCTCCTGCCAACACGCGCTCGGCGAGCTGAGAGGGCGGCACCGTTCCCTCTTGCGCGAGCCACGCGGCGCGTCGCTCGCGGTAAACCTCCGCCTGTGCGTCCCGGGTATGCACCACGTCGACGGTGAACTGCACGACGTGGGTGTCGTCCAACGGGACGCGCCAGTAGAGGGAGTCGGCCCAGCCAACCTCCGGCATGGCCGGGATCGTTTTCTGGCGCTTCATGTTGTGGCGCACGTTCGGCATCCCGTGCTGGCTCGTGCGGTATTCCCCGTCGAACCAGCGGCGGTGCTCGGCAAAGCCCCACTCCGTCTCCTCGGCCGATACGTCCGGGAAGTCGCCGTAAACGCCCCGCGGCAGTCCCGGCTTGCGATGCACGAAGGCCCCATGCACTGGATCGTTCTCCAGAGTCTGAAAGAAATTGCACGGCTGTTCGTACGAGTCGACTTCGAGTACTCCTTCGCCTTCGAAGTCCGGGTAGCGAGGCAGTGGTGGAGCGGCGCCCTCGCCGAGGTAAGCGAAGATCAAGCCGAGGTACTCCTCGGTAGGATAGGCGCGGATCGCGATCCGCTCGCAGAAGGGGGTGGGCTCGG
>JAXDLH010000125.1:0-5481 GCA_034666705.1 Chloroflexota bacterium | reverse complement strand
GTTGTCCGGCCGAACCGCAGCCCGCGCATTGCGTTCGATCCTTCGACGAGCTGGGATCGAGCAGATTTTGCCGCTTACTCGTGGTGCAGAACTCGCAGCATCGTCCGACCAAGGATGTTCTCTTTATCATCGGAGCTGAGGCCGTCGTGGTCGATGTACGCGCCGACCATGTTCGGCAGCTCACGATACTCGGCATGCGGGAAATCAGTACCGAAGAAGAGATTCTCGCTGCCCATCATCTGCACGAGCGCCGGGATGTGCTCGGTCGCCTCGACGGCCGTGAAGCAATGCTGCTTGATCAGCTCACTTGGGAGTTTTTGCGTCCGTGAGCAGTTGTGTTGAATGTGGAACGACCGGTCGCTGCCCATCATGGCATAGGGCAGCCACCCCGCGCCCGCCTCGAAGAAGCAGAACCGCAGGTTCGGGAACTCGTCCAGCACCCCACCAATGGAGAGCGCGGCGACCGCCATCGCGTACTCGAGCCCGAAGCCGACGTAGACGCCGATGTGGAGCCGCCGCATCCGCTCCGCCCCGACTGACGGGTAGCGCGGCACATGGTCGCCGAGTGACCCGCCGCAGCTCTGCGGGATGTGATGCACGAACACCGCCACGTCGAGCTGGTTGATCGTGTCCCAGAATGGATAGAGCTCCATCGCGTCGTAGTTCTGGCCCATCCAGTTGCCGGGCAGCATGATCGCCTGCAGCCCCAGCTCCTTGACGGCGCGGCGGGCCTCCGTTCGTGACTCCTCGAGGTCGTCGAAGGGCACGATCGCAGTCCCCACGAAGCGGTCTGGATACTGCTTCTGAATCTCCCCGATCGCGTTGTTGTAGGCCTTGCACATGGCGATGCGGACGGGCAGCGGCTTATCCTCGCCCTCCGGAGATCCGCCGTATGGATGCGCGAACTGCGCATGGGGAATGAGGATCTGCGTATCGACGGCGAGCTCGCCGTCCATGACTTTGATGCGAGCCTCGGGGTCGCGCAGGGCACTCGGGCCGCTGTCTCGCCCGCGGCCGGCGCCTGGCTCCGCCCACATGATCGCTTCGCGCGCGTACATGTCGCGCGCTTGCGGACTCAATCCTGCGGGGAGCAAGTTCTTGAGCGACTCGAGATCGACGCGCGGCACGATGTGGCTATCGCAGTCAACGATCTTCGTCGCGAGCTTTACGGCCATGCCACCAACTCCTTCTGTTCTATGTGGTTTGCGAAACCGAGCGACGCTGCTAGTAATGTTTCCGAACGTAACATGCACATCATCCGCCATTAAGTACAGTTGACGCACACAGCCCGGGAGCCTATGATACTTTGGTGTGCGGCGTCTGCGAACCAATGACCGTCAATCTGCGAATCTCGACGAGCATCTGAAGCACTGAAATGGTTGGGCCACGTGGGATATCGGCGCTGCGCGGAATCTCTATGAGCGCGGTGCATGGGCGCGTCCTCCTGGTAGACGATGAACAGGCGCTCATAGCTGCAGCCTCCACCGGGCTTATCCGGGCCGGCTATCAGGTCCGGGCCACCACTGATCCCCACCAGGCCATTGACTTCGCGATCCATGAGCCGGTCGACCTGCTGATCAGCGATATCATGATGCCGGGACTCTCGGGCATCGAGCTATTGCGCACGATCAAGCAAGTGTATCCTGATGCCGCGGGCATCATGATTACCGGCCACGGCACGATGGATCTCGCCATCGCAGCACTCCAGGCCGGGGCAAGCGGCTTTCTGCTCAAGCCATTCACGACCAATGAGCTGCGTCTGGCCGCCGAGGATGCTCTCGCCAAGTCCCGGGTGCTCAAGGAGAACTTGCGCCTTAAGGCACTCTTGCCGCTGTATGAGGCGAGCCGCCTTTTCCACGCCGAACGCGACCCGGCCCAACTCGCCGCGGTGGTCTGCGCGCAACTTGCGCACGCCCTCCAGGCCCTGCATGTGACGCTGTTTCGGGCCAACCGGATCGGCGGGGACGAGCTGTGGACCTTTCACGGGGAAGCGGAGGATTGTTCGCCATTACAAGCGGAGGCAACGCGATCACAACTGTTGCCGCTCGATACCCTGCGGTGGGTCGCACAGACGGGTGAGCCACTCGTGGTGCCAATCGCAGACAACACGCCGACGACGACCGCGGGACCCGAAGTCCCGGGCGCGACGCTGTACCTTCCATTGCTGGCGAATGGCACGGTCGTCGGGGTGATCTGCGCCAGGCGGGACGGGAATGGGGCAGGCTTCGAGGATGCCGAGGTCGAGACCGCTGCAATCCTGGCGAGCCACGCGGCGCTCGCCCTCCACAACGCAGCCACCGCCCACGAGAATGCCCGACTTTACGAGGAGTCTCAGCGCCACGCCCAGGACCTCGCCGCATCTGAGGAACGATTCCGCCGGCTGGCCGAGAACGCCGAGGACGCGATCTACTACTTCGAGGTCCGACCCGCACCGCGATTTACGTACGTGAGCCCGGCGGCGGTCCGAATGCTCGGCGTGCAAGCGGAGCAGTATTACGCCAATCCGGACCTCATGTTCTCACTCACGCATCCGGACGATTTGCCGAAACTCCACGCCGAGTACGAGACGATGCTCACCGGCCAGGCTCCAACTGAGCCCTTGCTCCTGCGTCGCCGCCATGTAGACGGCCACTACGTCTGGAACGAGCAACGCAGTGTCCCGCTCTACGACGACCAGGGCGAGTTGTTTGCGATCGAGGGAATCAGCCGCGACGTAACTGAGCGCAAGCAACTCGAAGAGCACATCTCGCGAGCGCAGCGGCTCGAGACCGCCGGGCAGGTAGCGGCACAAGTTGCGCATGATTTCAACAACCTGCTCGTGCCACTGGTGGGTTTCCCGGAGCTGATCAAGCTGCAGCTACCCGCCGACCATCCGGCGGTCGCCTACTGCGATGCGATGCTGGACGCGGCGCAGCGCATCTCCGAGATCAATGAAGACTTGCTCGTCCTGGGTCGTCGTGGCCATTTCGAGGCCCGTCCGGTCGATCTGAGCGCGCTGGTTCACGAGGCGGTGCGGAATCAGGTGGCAGAGGAGCGGCGACCATACGTCGACGTAGACTTGCATGCCAGTCTGCTGGTACGTGGCGCGCCATCGCAGCTCATGCGCGTCATCATGAATCTGCTCGTCAACGCACTCGACGCCAGCCCGGAGCACGGTCGGATACAAATTCGCACGGAGGATGTGTCTCTCAACCAGCCTCTCACCCACCACAACCGAATCGAGAGCGGCGAGTACGTGCGGCTCGACATCTGCGATCGCGGCAGCGGCATACCGCCAGAGCTCCGTGAGCACATCTTCGACCCGTTCTTCACGACGAAGTCCGCAGGCGGGCGCAGCGGCACGGGTCTGGGGTTGAGCGTTGTGCAGTCCGTGGTAAATGACCATCATGGCTACGTTGATTATCGAAGCGACGTCGGCGGCACCACCTTCTCGGTATACCTGCCCGTTGACCGACAGCCGGCGGCCCCAGCGCTGGCCGAGGTCCAGGGCGGAGAAGAGTCCCTCCTCGTAGTCGACGACGATCCCACGCAGCGCAAGCTGGTCGGTACACTCCTCAGCAGCCTCGGCTATACGGTGGCTGAGGCAGCGAGCGGCGAGGCAGCGCTCAACCTGTGCCGCCAGCATCCGTACGATCTTGTAATCCTCGACATGATCATGCCGGACGGCATGGACGGCACCGAGACGTTTCGCCGGCTGCGCGAGCTCGAACCCGGTCAGCGGGCGATTCTGCTTTCCGGCTACGCCGAGTCGGAGCGAGTGGTCACTGCGAATTCGCTGGGTGTGGGCCGCTGCCTTCGCAAGCCGGCGACGCGCGATCAGCTCGCCCGCGCCGTGCGGGGGGAGCTGGACCGTAAGAGCTCAGTTCTCGTGGCATGACCTACATCTGCAAACCAGCATTCTGAGAACCGTCCGCCAGAGGCGGAATCGTTCTCACACGAAAGCAGACCTCCATGAGCGTCGAACCTATGGCACGCTCGTCCCCTGATCGTCAAGATCTGCTGGCGGAGATCGATGAACTCCTCGCCTCGCTCGGCGAGGGCGTCATGTCCGAGACCGCATATGAGACCGCCTCGCTCATGCGTCTCGCCCGACCAGGAGTGCCCGACGCGCCGGGATTTCCTCGGGCGATCGAGTGGCTGCTCGCGAATCAGCACGACGATGGCTCGTGGGGCAGCGACGTGCCAATTGCCAAGGACCGGCTCATCTCGACGCTCGGCGCAATCCTGGCAATGGCCACCGGGCCTCAACACTACGACGCGGCCGACGTCGCCAGCCGCCGGGCGGTGGTATATCTGAATCGCATCCTGCCGGACCTCCGGAGCGACCCGTCAGACACGGTGGGCTTCGAGCTGATCATCCCGGAGCTCGTACGACAGGCGCGTCAGCTAGATCTGCGGCTCCCGTACGAGGCCTGGCGCTTCGTGGACGCGATCCACGACGACAAGTTGCGCCGCATCCCCCCAATCGCAGTTTACGGCGGGCCGACGCCGTTGACTCACTCCCTGGAGTACCTGGGCGACCGGCTCATCCCAGGTCTCGCATCCCGCTGCCAGTTCGCCAACGGCTCTTACGGCGTCTCTCCCTCGGCCACCGCATTCGTCTATGCCGTGCAGCCTGATGCGCGCAGCTGGCAGTACCTCGAGCGAGTTGCCGCCACCAAGACGTCCGGCGGCATCCCTTACGTGCACCCATTCGAGATGTTCGAGACCGGCTGGGTCCTCTATTACCTGGCTCCGATCGTCCACGACCACGAAGCGGCCCACGCTGCCGTGCAGCGGCTCCAGCAAGGGTGGACCTCCGCCGGGGCAGCCTGGACCGCCGAGAGCACAGTGACCGATGCCGATGACACCGCGGTGGCTGCCATCGTGCTCGCGGGCTATAAGTACGCGGTCGACCCAAACACGTTCGCCCTCTTCGAATCGGACGAGCACTTCCTGACCTTCGCCCTCGAGCGCTCGCCGTCGGTCACAACCAACGCCCACGTCCTCAGCGCACTCCGTCTCTTCTCACCCACGCCGGACCGCCGGCGTGCCATCCTCAAGATCACGCAGTATCTCAGACAGGCACGCGAGCCCGCCGGGTACTGGCTGGATAAGTGGCACGTTTCGCCGTTCTATGCGACGGGCGAAGCAATCGCCGGCCTGGCAGGACTAGCGGGGCTCGCCAGCGAGACGATCCGACCGGCGATTCAGTGGATCCTCGAGCAGCAGCACGAGAGTGGCGCCTGGGGGTTCGGCGAAGGCACGCAGGAGGAGACGGCCTGGAGCGTCCAGGCGCTCCTCACCGCGATGGGGGCTGACGCCGCGCTTATCCCCATGGTGGCGGACGCCCTGCGCAACGGAACCGCCTACCTCCGCGATGGCCTCGACCAGCGCGACTACCCGGCACTCTGGGTCGGGAAAACGCTGTACACGCCGCCGACCATCGTGCGGGCCGTCATTCTATCGGTGCTGCTGCGCTATGAGGACATCCGGGACCGG
>JAXDLH010000124.1:0-8151 GCA_034666705.1 Chloroflexota bacterium | reverse complement strand
AGAGGTTTTGAAATGTTGGGGGTGGGCGACGACGTTGTCGCCCACCCCCTTGCAGGAGGATGAGGAGCCTCGGACGCGATGCTGGCGAAAGCCCGCACCGTGGAGGCTCGACCGGTTGCGGTCGACTCGGACTGGGCGGAGCAGCCGAGCCGACCACCCACGGCAAGGCGGATGCTCCCAAAGCTAAGCTACCATGATTGTTGACGAGGGTGAACGGAAGGTAAACGGATGGAGTCTGTCCGGTTCAGGTCAATCACCTGGTTGACACTCTTGCCGATGCATGCCTGGCATGTCTTGCAGGCGTCCTTTGGCCGTCCGTGAGGAGGGCTGGAGTGCGTCACGAGTGTGACTTTGCATCCACCCTGCGATCGATCGGAAAGCTGATGAATCCGCGGTTGGGGACTGAGGACGTGGCGGGCTACGCGGCGTCGAGGACTGAGCGCACCGCGCCCGCCAGCGCGTCGATCCGGGCTGGCGTTGGCACGGCGCCGTCGGCGCCTAGCCCAAGCAGCCGTTGGGCGGCGGATCCGTTGACGTCGCCGGCGGCGACGAGCACGCGCCGCGCCAAGCCGCCCGGCCGGGTCGCGCGCATCAGCTCGGCTTCGCTCACGCCGCTTCGCGGCATGGTGCCCATAATGACGAGATCAGCCGGGCTGATCCTGAGATAGGTCAGCGCCTCCTCGGCCGTCGCCACAGCCCCGACTCGGTAGCCGAGGCCGCTTAGCTGCTCGATGAGCAACATCCGCTGCACGGCGTTCCCGTCGACTACCAGGACCGCCTCTCCCTTGCCACGATGGGCGGGATCCGCGGCCTGCGCGACTCCCTCGTACGTACATGGGAGATGCACCGTGACGGTGGTACCGGAGCCCACGCGGCTGTGCAGTTCAATCGTGCCGCCGAGTGCCGCCACCACTGCCTGCGCCTGCGTCAGTCCCAGTCCCGCCGTCGGAGCCGCGTTGGCCTTGGTCGTGAAGTATGGATCGAACGCCCGGCGTCGCGTCGCCGTGTCCATCCCGCGACCGTTGTCAGTCACGTCGATGCGGACGTACGCGCCCGGCGGCACCCCCATGGTGCGTGCGGCTCGCGCCTCGATGGCTTGCTCCTCGACGGTCACCCTGAGCTTAGGCGCTGAGGAATCTGCTAGTGCCTCGACGCCGTTGCGAAGCAGGCTGGCAATCGCCGTCTGCAGCTCGGCTCGACTGGCACGGACGGCCGGCAAGAGCTTCGGGGCCTGGACCTGGACGTCCCAGAGGGCGTCGGAAGGAATCGTACCGGTGCTCCGCTGCTGCTCGAGCACCTCCCGGACCACCGTCGCGGGGTCGACGAGGTCGTCGTCGAGGCGCCCCCTGCGGACGAGGTCGAGCAGTTGCTCGTTGATCGCTGCCACGCCCTGGACGCCGGCCATCAGCGCATTGCAGAGTTGCGCGACCTGGGGGTCGGCAGACGATCGCGCCTTGATGAGCTCGGCGTATACGCTGAGCGGCGAGAGGGCATTGCTGAGTTTATGGCTCACGAGGCGCGCGATCTCTGCCGCCACCTCGACACGCTGCGCATGAGAGAGTTGCTCGTTCGGGTCGTGGCGAGCGGTCACCTCGACGAAGCTCGAGACGATCCAGATCTCCGCCCCGACCGCGACCGGCATCGCATCCCAGCGAAGCCAGCGGACTGCGCCGCTCTCATCTGCGAGTCCAATGACATAGTCGCGGACCAGGGCGCCGGTGGCAAACGCCACGGCCGCCGGCTGCTGGTCGCTGCGCAATTGCTGGTGATCCTCGTCGACCATCGCAAGGTCCAGTGGCCGGCCCATCTCTTGCAGGCCGAGCAGCCGCCGCGCCGCCGAATTCGCGCGGATCACCGCTCGGAGCCCATCCTCGACGAGGATGCCGAACGTCACGGCGTTCTCGACGTGCCTCGCCGGGCTGTCCGCCAGCCCCTGCATGAGCCCGGCGGTCGACTCGGAAAGGGCCACGGCGCGCCGAAATGCTGCCTCGGTGGTCGCGCTGAGATCGTGGATCGCGCGGCGCAGCGACTGGGATTCGCTCCGCGCCCTGCGCTCGGTCGCGACCTCTCGTGCGCCAAGCCGTGGCTCAAGCAGATCCAATGCGTAACTCCTGCGCCGTAGTAATCAAATATGCCATGGTCTAGTTGCCAGGCGCGGTTGTCATAGGTAAGCGCATCGTAAACGTCGTGCCCTGGCCCTCGATCGAGCGGACGTCCAGGCTGCCGCCATGCGCGACGACGATCTCGCGGGAGATGTAGAGCCCTAGTCCCAGCCCACTGTGGCCCCGCTCCGGTCGCATCACGCGATAGAACTCGGAGAAGATCTGTGGCAGATCGGCCGCGGGGATGCCGGGCCCGAAATCCTCGACCTCGGCCTCCGCATGTGCATCGGCGACGCGCACGCGCACGTCGATTCGCTCGCTCTCCGGCGCATAGGTCATGGCATTCGTGAGCAGGTTCAAGAGCACCTGCTCGATCCGCCGCGGGTCCGCTTGCACGATTGGCTCGGCTTGCACGTCGAGCACGATCTGCTGCCGATCTCTCGCCTGGACCTGCGTGACCTCCACCGCGTGGCGCGCGAGCTCGGCGAGGTTGACCTGCTCGAGATGAAGGGTGAGGTTGCCTCCCTGCAGCCGCCCGACGTCGGTCAGGTCGGCGATCAGGTCGCGCAGCCGCCGCGCCTCGCGGAGCGCCTCCTCCGTGAGGTGCTGCTGGCTGGTGGTCGGATCCCGCAACGAGCGGCTGAGCAGTTGCAGGTAGCCCATGAGGCCGGTAAGGGGGGTGCGCAGCTCATGACTCGTGATCGCGAGAAGCTGTTCGGCGAGGTGACGGAGGCTGCGGTCCGTTATGTTGCGGATCACGACCACGCCGCCTCCCTGCGCGCCGGCCGATGGCTGGCCGTTCGCCTCGAACCAGCGGAGGCCGCCATCCGTCCCGGTGACGACGAACTGCATGTTGAACGTCTCGCCGCGCGCCGCGCGCTGCTGTGGCCACTCGGCGTCCGGGAGTGGATTGCCCGCATCATCCAGCGGCACGAAGCCCGCAGCCTCGTCGCCGAAGAGCGTGGTGTACGCCTCATTGCGCAAGATCGTGCGGCCGTTGCGATCGACGGCGAGCACCGCATCGGCCATGCTTACCAGGATCGTCGATAGCCGCTCCCGCTCCACGTCGCTCATGTGCCGTTGGGCCTCGAGCGAGGCGGCCAGATCCTGGAGCTCTTGACTGCGCGCCTGCAGGTCCTCATTCGTCGTGTTCAACTCTTCGACGGTGGCCTGCAGCTCCTCGTTCAGCGTTTCGAGCTCCTCGTTGGTCGCTTGCAGCTCCTCGTTGAGGGTCTCGACCTCCTCGGCGGCGGCCTGGAGCTCCTCGTTGCCGACGAGGAAATCCTCGTTCGTCCCGCGCAGCTCGGAATTCGAGTCGGCGAGATCTTGATTTGCCCGGAGCAGCTCGCGGTTCGCCTCGGCGAGCTGTCGTGCCTGACCGGAGATCCGATCGACTTCGGCGCTCTGCGTCTCATGTGCATCGGCGAGCTCACGCCGGCGCGCCACCTCGTCGGTCATGTCGATCAGCGCAATGAGCGCCGCTTGCACCATACCGGCTGGCGTCTCGGCCGTATAGGGCATGCAGGTGAGCCGCATGTAGCGGGTAGCGGCGGTCCCCATATCCATAGCGGCGATCTCGTCGAGTGTCGTCAGCTCGCTCGTGGCGTAGGCCGCGTCGATGGCCCGGCGGAGCTCACCGGGCGGCACGCTGCGCGCCATATGGACGAGATCCTCGCCGATGGCCGTGCCGTGGATGCCGAGCATGCGGCGTGCCGCGCCATTGATGATTTGAATGTCGTAGTGGCGGTCAACCACGACGACCCCAATCGGCAGCCGCATCAGCAGACTGTCGCCGCGTTCGAATGTGGCGAAGAGACCGGGCGCCGGAGGCGGCTGGGCTGCGGCCGCTTCCGGCGCGGATCGCCGTCCCAGCGCGACCCGAGGCCGCAGTCCGGGTAGGCCGACCGTTTGCGTCGGCGGAATGAGCAGCAGGCGCTCGCCTCCCCGCCGATAGATCTTCAGCGACACGTTCTCCGCCACGAAGTGCTCCGCGAGGGGGCTCGTCGTCTCAGCCTTGCCGAGCACGAGGTAGCCGCGGTCGCGCAACGAGAAGGCGAAGAGCTGGAGTGCCCGCTTTTGCAGCTCGGGCGTGAAGTAGATGAGCACGTTGCGGCAGAGCGTGAGGTCGACGCGCGGGAAGGGCGCGCGCTGAGCAAGATCGTGTTGGCCAAAGACGATCAGGTTGCGGACCCGCTTGTCGACCTCGAAGTCGCCATTGCTCGGCCTGAAGTACTTGTCGATGAGCTCCTGGGGCATGGCGCCGAGCGCGGCGCTCGCGTATACCCCGCGCCGGGCGAACGCCACAGCGTCGGCATCGAGGTCCGTGGCGAAGATTCGCACGCTGAGGTCGTCGTGGCGGTCGCCCAGCGCTTCGCTGACCAGGATGGCCAGGGAATATGGCTCCTCGCCCGTCGCGCAACCGGCCGACCAGATGCGCAGCTCGTGGTCCCGCGTCTCTGCATAGCGGATCAGGTCCGGGATGACGTGGTCGCGCAGGTAATCGAAGAGATCCGCATCGCGGAAGAACTCAGTGACCTTGATCAGAAAGCTGCTGATCAGTCGCTGGTACTCTTCCGGACGCCGCGCGAGGAGCTCGATGTACTCTTCCAGGTTCTGCGCTCCACTTGTCGCCATGCGCCGCTGCAGCCGGCGCATGATCGTCGTGGACTTGTAGCTATTGAAGTCGATGCCGCTGCTCTCGCGCAGTTGGTCCAGGAAGCTGCGCAACACACGATCCTCGCCGGGTTGGCTGGGTGTGTAGGCGCCGGTCAACAGATCGCGCAGCAAGGGGCCCATCGCCGAGGTGTTGGCCACCACGTCGACGATCGTCGGCGGCAGGGAGAACGGCATCGACGGAAAACGGGCGGTTTCGGGGTTCTGGATCACGACGGTGCCGCCCGCCTGCTTCACGTCGCGCGCACCCGCGGTGCCGTCGGACCCCATACCGGTGAGGATCACGGCAATCAGCCCCTCGCCATAGGCGCCCGCTGCGCTGCGTAAGAGTAGGTCGACCGAAGGAGCGGGCCCACTGCCACCGTGCGGGTCGATCAATCGCACATAGTGGTCGGCGAGCTCGACGTGGCGATTGGGCGGGATGACGAACACGACGCCCGCCTCGAGCGGGGTATGGTCCGTGACGATGCGCACCGGCAGCGTGCTGCGGCGGGCGAGGATCTCGTCGAGGTGGCTTTCGCGGGTCGGATCCAGGTGCTGGGCGAGGAGGATTGGTGCCGGGAAGTCGGTGGGCAGGGTGGCGACGAGGGTCGAGAGCGCCTCGATCCCCCCGGCGGATGCCGCGATGACCACTAGGTCGGAGAATCGCGGCTCCTGCGCCAAGCTCGTCCCCCAGCAAAATGCGCCGCGTTGCTGTGCACCGATCATATCACGGGGATGGAATGTGTTCCACATCACACCCCAACTTTGGACGTCTGCTACGATGATATTTGAATAGGTATTGTGCGCTACGTGATCAACGCGCGGCGCTACGCTGCCGAGTCTGCAACGGTTGGTACGGCGCGGTATATGTGGAGCCCCATAACCCCGCGGGAGGTTCGGTGAGCGAGAACGACGTGGTCGTGATCGGGGCATCTGCCGGCGGCGTCGAGGCGATGCGGCAGGTCGTGCACGGGTTGCCTGCGGACCTGGATGCCGCCGTCTTCGTCGTCATGCACATGGGAGCCTCCAGCAGTAGTGCGCTGGCCCACATCCTGGCTCGCAACGGGCCGCTGCCGGCGCGGCAGGCCACGGATGGCGAGCCAATCGTCGGCGGGCAGATCTACGTGGCCCGGCCGGACTTTCATCTCCTTATCGATGACGGACACGTCTGTCTCTCGCATGGCCCCCGGGAGAATAGCTACCGCCCGGCGGTCGACGCCCTCTTCCGTTCGGCCGCGGAGGCGCGCGCCTCGCACGTGATCGGCGTCGTGCTCTCCGGCGCCCTGGACGACGGCTCGGCCGGGTTGCTTCAGATCAAGCGTTCCGGGGGCGTCGCCATGGTCCAGGATCCGGCCGACGCGCTCTTCCCCAGCATGCCTCAGAATGCCCTCGATCTCGTCGACGTGGACTACACGCTGTCTGCGACGGATCTCGGCCCGCTGATCGGTCGGCTCGTGGCCGTCCCGGTGGCGGGCCGAGGCGTGCGTGGCGCCGTCGCCGAGTTGGTGCCCAGCACGCCGGTGACTCCCACCCAGGAGGTTGCAATGGCGAGGGGGGAACTGCCAGGTCAGGCGCTGCCCGGCCCCGCCTCAGGCTTCACCTGCCCGGAGTGTGGGGGCGCGCTGTGGGAGTTCGACGAGGGCAACGGCTTCCGCTTTCGCTGCCAGGTTGGTCACGGCTATGCCGCCGAGTCGCTCTTCAAGGAGCAGGGCGGCACGCTGGAGGCCGCGCTGTGGACGGCGCTCCGGGCGATTCAGCAGCGGGCGCTCCTGGCGCGCCGCCTCGCGGGGCGCGCCAGCGGGCTCGGCCACAAGGGCGCCGAGGCCCGCTTCGAGGAGCAGGCCCGGGAGCTCGACGAGCAGGCCGAGACGATCCGCCGGGTGCTCGTGAGCCACGAGCCCCATCGTCGCGATCCCTGGGGCGTCCCCGACGCCTGAGCGCTACCAGCGGTTGCCGCCGCCACCGCCGCGGTTCGGGGCGGAGCGGCCACGCTGTTGCTCGAAGCAATCCGAGCAGTACACCGGCCGGTCCGAGCGCGGCTCGAAAGGCACCTGCGTCTGCTTGCCGCAACTGGCGCACACGGCCGGGAACATCTGGCGCTCACGGCGCTCGTAGCCACCGCCGTAACCGCCGCCGCCGCCACCGCCACTGCTGTAGCCGCCACCACCGCTGTTCTTCCGCGCCGCGCGGCACTCGGGGCAGCGGCTGGGCTCGTTCATCAGCCCCCGGCTGGCATAGAACTCCTGCTCACCGGCGGTGAAGGTGAATGATTGGCCGCACTCGCGGCAGGTGAGGGGCTTGTCGGTATACACGCGCTGACTCCTTCACGAATCGTCGTCGAAGATCGTCGGTCGGCGCCACTATACCACCCAATTCTCCAGATATGTGTGCAAGAAGCTGCCTGCATGGTTGGACATGGGATGGTATGCCAGGCGGCAATGGGCAATCGAATCGAGATTGTCCGCTTATGGCCAGGATGTCTCGCGCATAGGCAGGACCATGACCTCCGGGATCACCGTCTCGTCCGGCTGGCAGAGCACAAAGCGGACGGTCTGCGCTACGTGGCGTGGCTCTTGCAGGAGGCCCGGGTCGAGATCCGGAAAGCGGTCCAGCAGAAACGGCGTCCGCATGCCGCCGGCGACCACCGCGGTTACCTTAACGCCATGCGCCCGGCCCTCGACGTGGAGCGCGTGGCTGAAGCCGAGCAGCCCCCATTTGCTGGCGTGGTACGCGGACGCGTTCGCCCAGGCTCGCTTCGCTGCGGTCGAGACGATGTTCACGATGTGGCCACGGCCCGCATCCCGCATGACAGGGAGCGCGACCTTCGACATCACGAAGGGCCCACGCAGATTCACCGCGAGGATGCGATCCCAATCCGCGACCGAGAGCTCGTCGATTGGGGTGGTGACGTCTACGCCGGCATTGTTCACCAGTACGTCGAGTCGGCCATAGTGGTCGACGACGCTCTGGATGCGCTCGGCGGCGAGCGGCGCATCGGTGACGTCGAGGTGCAGCGCCATCGCGGTGCCGCCCCGGTACGCGATGGCGCACGCCGTTGCATCGGCGAGCTCGTCCTGCACGTCCGCCACCACGACCCGCGCGCCGGCCTCTGCGAGCGTGCTGCAGATCGCCTCGCCGAGCCCCCGCGCTCCGCCAGTGACCAGCGCCACCTTTCCCGTCAGCTCGCTCCCGCTCATCCACCTACCTCTTTCATTTTCCTGTCCTGGCTCGTGTTCTATTGCTTGCTCATCTGCCGTCGGTGGCGTTTGCGCGCCGGTGGCAGACCCCGAAAGGCGGCCAGGCGCCGGCGTTCTCCCGCCCCGTGCACCCATGGTGTCTGCTATCTGCTCTTGCCCCGGTTGGCCTCGAGCAGCCGCACGTCGGCTTCGACGGT
>JAXDLH010000123.1:0-3505 GCA_034666705.1 Chloroflexota bacterium | reverse complement strand
CCGCGCTGACGGTTCTGCTAGTCTCCGGCCTCCAGCGGCGCGCGGACGTCGGGCACGCGGGGGCGGTTGGTGTCGTGTTCATGACCCTCTTCGCGCTTGGCGTCGTTCTGGTTGGGCTGCTCAAAGTGCGCTCGCCAGACGTTGGCGCCTCGCTCGTCGGCAACGTGCTCGGAGTGGCGACGGGCGATCTGCTGCTCAGTCTGGGGCTCGTGCTAACCCTCGGCCTAGTCCTGTCGCTGCTCTACTGGCCACTGGTCCTGACCTGCTTCGATCGCACGAGCGCGGCGCTTACCCTGCCGGTGGCAATCCTTGATCTGGTACTGCTCACCATGGTCGCGGGCACCGCCGTAGTGAGCCTGCGCGTAGTCGGGGTGATCCTGACGGTCGCCGTCCTCGTGATCCCCGCGGCCACGGCATTGCGTTGGACGCGGCGTTTGCCCCGGGCGATGCTCATCGCCGGCGTCGTCAGCGCATTGGCCGGCATGGCAAGTCTCTACGTCACCTACTACGCGCGTATTGCCCCCGCCGCAGTCATGGTGCTCGTGCTCGCTGGAGTCTTTCTCGGCTCGACCCTACTGGGCCCGTACGGCGTCGTAATCCCACGGCGTTGGCTGGCGGCGGACGTACCGGCTATGCGAGCACGCGATGAACGCACAGTGTAGCGAGCAACCACTATGCAGCCGTGGGGCACGAGACACAACAGAGCGGCGAGCAGTCGAAGGCAGCCGAGCTCTCCAGAACGGAGCAGAGGTCGCCGCTTTGCCAGGTCTCGTAGCCCTCGCGGAAAGCCACCGCCGCGATCACGAGGGCGGCGAGCGGGTCCATCCACCACCAGCCAAAGAGCGCGTTCGCAGCAAGACCGAGCAGCACCACTCCTGAAAGATAGGTGCACAGCTTCGTTTGGCCCGCGTCCGCGTGCAAAGCCACGGAGCTGAGCTTCTGGGCGACGTGCCGCTTGGCCCAGAAGAGCGCCGGCATGACGATCAGCGAGGCGATGACGAGAGCCAATCCCACGCCGCTGCGCTCCGGTTCGTCGCCCAGGCGCAGCAGCGCGCTGGCGCTGTCGGCAACCACGTACACGGCGAGTCCAATGAAGCTCACGGCAATCAACCGCACCGCGCGACGCTCGATGCGCTCCGTCGCCTCCTCGTCATCGCCATCGGGACGGCTGAGCCGCCAGGCGATGACGAGCGCGCTGCTGACCTCGACGAGTGAATCCAGCCCGAAGCCCAGCAGCGCGATCGAGCGTGCAACCCAGCCGCTGATCAGCGCAACGCCGGCTTCGAGGCCGTTCCAGGCGATCGTGGCGGCTGTGAGCCACCAGGCGAGGTTCCGCCACCGCCCGAGCGCGGCAGAGGCGGCAGCGCCATCATCACAGGCGCAGCAGTCATGACACGGTTGGCAGCCGGGCATGCATTCGGCTGCGACCATTCAGACCCTCCAAGCTTGCGGCGCATTGCTCACCATGCCCTGCACCCGACATTCTCAGGATGCCCGATCCACGCTCCCGGTGCAACCATCACGATGGCGGGCCCCTTATGTCGACCACCAGGAAGGGGCTCTGCCCTTCGTGCGGTGTAGCGCGAGGTCTCTAGGCCAGTGAACTCAGTTGGCGTGCAGATTGCGACGGCTACCCTCAGTGTCCGGTAGGGCGGGGGCTTGTCCCGCGCCGCCTCTGCGGGCCCCAGCAAGGCTCGCGGCGGGGGACAAGCCAGGAGGAGCCTCCGCCCTACCGATCCGGGCTTTGTGCGCTGCATCCGTGTCCGGCCGCTTAGGCTTGCCACGAACCACTGAGCGCTGATTTTCGGCCACCGGTTCCATCTGCCCATGCCACCCGTGGCGAGCGCTTGGGCTAGAATGCGAGCACAGCCCCGGGGTATCCGCCGTTGGCAAGGTCTGTGCGCGGTCTCCTCAACCAACTCGCGCACGTCCGAACCTTCGAGGCGCTGCAGTTCCGGGACTTCCGCCTGCTTTGGCTCGGCCAGGCGACGACCAGCGCAGGCCAATGGATGGACCAGGTAACGCGAACCTGGCTCATCTACCAGTTGACCGACTCTCCGCTCCAGCTCGGGCTGGTGAACGCCGTCCGGGCGGTGCCCCTCCTCTTCTTCAGCGTCGTGGCTGGCGCCGTCGCCGACCGCTATGGACGGAAGGCGCAGCTCGTCATCTCTCAGGTGGTGAACGCCGCGCTCAACTTCATCCTCGCGGTGCTGGTGCTCACGGGCAACGTGCAGGTATGGCACGTCTACGCGACTGGCCTGCTCGCGGGCATCGTGATGGCCTTCCAACAGCCCGCGCGCCAGGCGATGCTTTCAGATCTTGTCGATCCAGAGCACGTGGCCAATGCGGTCGGCTTGAACTCGATGGTGTTCAATGCGAGTCGCAGCATTGCGCCTGCCATCGCGGGGCTGCTCATCGCCTGGGTCGACGTCGGCGGCTCCTACGTCGTGCAGGGCGTCATGTATGCCATGTCCACGGTATGGACAGTGCAGATGCACGATCCCCGCGCTACGGCGCCTCACGCCGACGAGGCAGGACCCAGCCCGCCGCGGCGCTCATTTGCTGGAAGCACGCTCGACGGCGCCAAATACATCTGGGGGAACCGCGCGATCCGCACCGTGATGGGCATCGTACTGATCCCCTCGCTGCTCGGGCAGCCCTACACCAGCTTGCTGCCGATTTTTGCGCGGGACATCCTGCGCGTCGGACCAAGCGGGCAAGGGGTACTGCTGGGCGCAGTGGGCGCCGGCGCGCTGGTTGGCGCCGTCATCGTTGCCACGGTAGGCGATACGGGCCGCCAGGGGCTGTGGATGCTGATCGGCGCCCTGGTGTTTGGACTTACGGTCGCCGGCTTCGGCGCCTCGCCCTGGTTCGCCGTATCACTCCCGCTCATGTGCCTCAGCGGCCTGTGCAACGTCACGTATGGCACGCAAGCCAACACCATTCTGCAGACTCACACGCTGCCGGAACTGCGTGGCCGCGTCATGGGCATCTACTTCCTGAATCGTGGTCTCGCGCCACTCGGCAGCCTCGTCGCTGGCGCTCTGGCGGTAGCGCTGGGAGCGCCGTTGACGGTGGTGCTCATGGGCCTCATCTGTGCCGCGATGGCGCTGTGGATCATCATCGCGTCGCCGGAGATCCGGGACCTGCACTCGCGGGTACAAGCCGGCCTGCACGGCAGACCCGCATTGTGAACGACGCAGCGGAGTTGATCCTGCCCCGCATCGTTGGTATCGTTGGCTGATCGTTCGCCGCCACCCGCGGTGAAACTGCGCATCGAGGGGAAACATGCTCACCAAAGAACAGAACGAGCGCTTCACCCAGGTTGGGGCCGGCACGCCGATGGGAGAGCTGATACGGCGCTACTGGCTGCCGTTCGCCACGGTGAAGCAACTGCATGACCACCCCACCCGGGCGGTCACCCTGCTGGGCGAGCATCTGGTGGCCTTCCGCGACCGGAGCGGCAAGTACGGGCTGATGCAGGAGTACTGCCCGCACCGCAACG
>JAXDLH010000122.1:0-18794 GCA_034666705.1 Chloroflexota bacterium | reverse complement strand
AAGGCTCGCGGCGAGGGACGAGCCCTCGCCCTACCGGCACGACGGACCCCACGCCAGGGCGACGATCATGCGCACTGACCTACTAAATTTGGAGGCTCCCGTCGGGTGGAATGACCTCGATCCAGGTGGGGCCGGCGTTGAGGCTAAGCGGGGACCCATCAGCCGTTTGGTAGACGGTGGGGGCGCCGGCGTCGCGCTTGGACCAGCGCCCCTCGATCGCCACCCCGTCGAGCAGCGCCACGAAGCGGCCGCTGCCGACCTGCGCGAAGGCGAGCCGGCCGGCATCGTCCCCGGGGATCAGGGCCGAGCTTACCGACTCGACGATGACGTTCGCGGCCTGGAGCGGCTCGCCCGTGGCGGCGTCTCGATGGGCCAACCCATTCATGCCGCGCCCGTACATGTTCGTCGCGGGGTCGTAGTCCCAGTCTACCCAGTAGTCGTCGCGCCCAAAGTCGATGAAGGCGTGGGTCGCGGGCGAGCCCGCCGGGCGCGTGACGTCGGCCGTAAAGTGGAGACCGCCGAACGACCCAGGTTTCGCGCCGGCGCTGCCCAGGGCGGTGCGAGCCCCCGCCGTGCTGGTATAGGCGTTGTGCGGAGCGGGCCGCGACGCGATCCGCCAGAAGCCGGCGGCGCCGTACGTCTCGTCGAGCGTCGCGATGCCGGCCGCGCGCATCGTGGCATACGCTTGCGGGCTCGCACCGATGTGGACGAGCGGCGCGCCATACTCGCGCGCCCAGTTCACGAAGTAGTCCCGAGCCGAGCGGACCGGGCCGATTGCCTCGGCCGGCTGCGTACCGAAGAGCGCGAGGAAGCGGGTAATGCCCCCTTCGGCGAGCGCCTCGTACACGACGTCGGCATGGTCCAGGCCAGTCTGCGGGCGGGCGTCGGCCTGGTTGTCGAGCACCACGGCGAGCGGCTCGACGGCCTGCACCGGATCGGTGGTGGGCCATTCGCGCTGCAAGACGAGATCGAGGCGAGTCGTCTCGTTGGCGCGCACGCTCACGGTGGTCTCATAGGGCCGGTAGCCATCGGCCTCGATGCGGATGGCGCGCGCCCCGACGGCCGCGTCGACTTCGATCGGCGTCTCGCCCCGCGGCGCATGATCGACGAACACCACAGCACCCTGGAGCGCCGCGACCACGGAGAGACGGCCCAACGCCGGTAGCGGGGGCGCCAGCGGCGCCCCCGCCGGACGCGGCGCGACAGCCAGCGGCCCGGCGGGTACGTTCGATGGCACACGCTGGCGGAGCACGACCCCGCCGGCCGTTGCGGCAACCACGGAGATCACGCCGACCATCAGGATGAACGGCAGCCGCCAACCCCGGCGGCCGATGGGAGGAGGAGTGGGTGAATCGGGGGGAGCAGTCGCGGCGGGCCGGCTCAAGCCCGCCGTGGGATCGGTGTCAGAAAATGTCAAGTCGCCCTCGCCGCGGGATGCGGGGGGTTGTACCAGCGGCCCAACCTCCGGTGCAAGGCCCAATCGGATCCCGAGGCGCCGCCGTGCCGCACCGATCGGCGCAGGCTATCGCCGTACGAACATCCATCACATAACCTGTGCCGCACCTCATGGTGAGTTGTTGCTTGCATCACGGACGACTGTGCTCGTGACAATTGCGCACAACCGGTCAGTGTTCGTTGACCCGGTATTCACTTGCCGCAATAGGGTCGTTTACCGAAGACGTAGATACCGGCCGGGCGGGCACCCCAGCAGGGCGGAAGCTGCAGGAGGCGTTCTCCATCATGCAAGCGAGTACGACACATATCGAGCCAGAGAATCCCGAGCTCCGCGCCATGTATGCGCGCCTCACCTCGGACCGGCGCGCCCAGATGCTCGCGCTGCTCGCCCGGGAGGAGAACGCCGCCGAGCTGGAATTGCTGAACGAAACGGTACCCCGGGCCGATGTGCCGTTCTTCGAGCGCGCCGTCGGCGTCCTCTGGAACGTGCACTCCTACCTGGCAGCCCTCATCGAAGGGCTGGCGGCTGCCGCGGAGGGCAACCTCTTCGAGCTTCGCTACCTCCTCCAGATCCGGGAGGAGTCGCAGTGGCAGGCCCGCCAGCTCGCGGTGACCTGGCGACTCACCGAGTTCCCGGTCACGCAGGCGGAGTACACGGCACTGGTCGAGCGCGAGGAGGGGGCGCTGTGGCTGCTTGCCGACTTCGCCCGCCACGTCGCGGGGCTCGGAGGCTCGCCTGATGCCTGGCAGTTGTGTGCACCGGTCCGCGCGATGCTGGCGGCTATGCCGCAGGAGCTGGCGCTTGGCGAGCGATCCCACGTGGCACGGTCGGTTGTGAACACGGCGATCGGGCTCCGGCAGCTCCCCCAGCCGCACCGCACGAAGCACGGCCCTGCGCTGCCTCGCAAGATCCTGCGCGCCTGGCTCCTCTCGACGGACGTCGACCAGCTCGCGCCGCCGGGCGCCGAGTTCTACGTGCCGGTGGTCGGACTGCTCGGCGGGCATGACGTCCCGTGGCGCATCCATCCAGATGAGGAGGCGTCGCACGTGCGCCAGGCGCGGGAGCGAATCGTGCGGGAGCTCGCACTATTAGTGGGAATCGAGGCCTCGCACGTCGATCCTCATCCACCGGTGCGACCGGTTCACCGTGGCGATCCCGCCAACGTGGGCACCGCGTACACCCCGGCGGTGCAACTGCCTGACTCGTGGGGCCATGCGGTGGCGCGGCTTGGCGCGCGGCACGGGGCAGTCCGGGTGGGGCTGCGGGTCTACACCGAGGCCCTCGACCGCCTGGCGCAGGAGGATTTCGGCGGGGAGGACCCCGCACCGCCGTGGGCGCGCGCCCAACTCGCCGCGGCCGGCGTGTACGCGGACGATTTCGAGCGGTCGTGGGCTGCGGCGCGCTCGCGCGCGCACGACGAGCCCGACGGCGAGCTGCCGGCGCTCCATGCCCCCACGAAGGCGACGATCGAGTCGCGGGGCGCGGCGCTCCTCGGGCGGCTGCGCGGTCACACGCAGAGCGTCAACGCCCTCGCCGCCTTCGGACGCGCCGGCGCCGCGCTCGCGAGCTAGCGGGGCAGTTGTGATGCATATTCCCTTTGTACTGCGGCGTGTCCTGCTGCGCTGAAGGGCCATCTCAGCCACGGGCTCCCACTGGCGCGCCCTCCAGAGCCGCAGCCCCATGCCCTCCCGCCCGCACCGCAATCGCTCCGATCATGACCGTCGCCCCATTGGCCCCGCGGGTGCACGTTTCTGGTTGATTCCCGTCGGCTGCACGTCCAGCAGCCACGCGTCCGGTGGGGCGGGGGCTCGTCCCCCGCCGCGAGCCTTGTAGGGGCCAACGCAGGCGGCGGGGGACAAGCCCCTCCCCTACAGAAAGCTCGTGCCAACTTCCGGGCTTGTGCCATATAGGAACCCCCGGTCCGCGAACTGTGCGGTGGGCGCTGCCGCCGGGCACAGCCGGGCGCGGTAGGGTCGAGGTAGCGGCTACGCATGGTGCGGGTCGCTCCTGGGGGACACGGTGCCACGGCCCAGTTGGCGGGGGGCGATCAGCTTCGGCATGATCGTGATCCCCGTAAAGCTCTATCGCGCGACGGAGAGCAAGGACCTCTCGTTCCACCTCCTTCATGCCGGATGCGGGAGCCGGCTGCGGCAACTGCGATGGTGCCCGGTGCACGAGCGCGAGGTGCCATCGGATGAGGTGGTGCGTGGGTACGAGTTCGCCAAAGGTCGGCACGTCGTGCTCGACGACGAGGACTTCGCCGCCTTACCGGTCCCGAGCAAGCACACGATTGCGCTGGCCGCGTTCGTAGAGGCCGGCGAGATCGATCCGGTCTACTACGAGCGCAGCTACTATCTGGAGCCCGACGAGGCGGGCCTCAAGCCGTATGCCCTGCTCTACCGCGCCATCCTGGACAAGGGGCTCGTCGCCCTCGGCAAGATCGCGCTGCAGAGCCGCGAGAGCCTCTGCGCTCTGCGCCCGGTGGACGGCGCCATGATGCTGGAGACGCTCTACTACCCCGACGAGATTCGGGTTGACCGCCCGGCCCAGCTCCCCGACGTGCTGGTTTCGCCCAAGGAGCTCGGGATGGCGGAGTCGTTGATCGACCTGCTGCGGGAGCCCTTCGAGCCGGAGAAGTACCAGGACGAGTACCGGCGCGCGCTCGGCGAGCTGATCGCGGCCAAGCTCGAGGGGCAGGAGATCGCGCCCTCCCCGGAGGCGCCCACCGCCGAGCCAATCGATCTCATGGCCGCCCTGCGGGCAAGTGTAGAGCGCGTGCAGCGGGAAAAAGCGCCAGCTCCGACCACCACGGCATCCAAACGCCGGCGCAAAGCAGGCTAAAGAGGACGAAAAACCGTTTTGTCGCCTAAGCGGACGGACAGGGATGACATGAATGTTGGGGCCTCACGATGACCCATTCCAGCCCGCCTCCAGGAAAAGATGCAGCCCGCCTCCTAAGGAAAGATGCGTGACGATTCAGGCTGAGGCCGGCTTGGGGGAGCAAATGCCGCACTCGTTGAACCCCATCGCGATTCTCAAGCGCGACCATCGCACGCTCGCGACGATGCTCGTGGTGCTCGAGACGGCGTCGGCGCCGGCTCGGCGCTGCGAGCTGCGCACGATCCTGGCGGCCAACCTCGAGACGCACGCAATCACGGAGGAGGCGACCGTCTATGCGGCGCTGGAGGAGATCGATCCCCGCCTGGCCGAGCACGCCAGTTGGGACCACGCCCTGCTGGACGTGCTCGTCGAGGACCTGCTGACGCTCGATCCGGACGACCCGCAGTTCGGCTTGACGGTAGGCACCCTGCGGAGCGCGCTCGCGCGCCACGTGCTGTTCGAAGAGGGTGATCTCCTGCCCCAGGTAGCCGCGACCCTTGGCGAGGGCCGCATGCGCGAGCTCGCGATGGCGATGCACGACCTGCGTGCCGAGCGCCGGCAGTTGCGGGCGGCGTAGGCCCGGCAGCATGGACCCAGGACCCACCGACCTCGACGCCTACCGCGCAAAACGCGATTTCGCCCAGACGGCGGAGCCGGCACCCGCCGCCAAAGCGCAGGGCCGGGGGCCGCTGCGCTTCGTCGTCCAGAAGCACGCCGCGCGCCGGCTGCACTACGACCTGCGGCTCGAGCTGGATGGCGTGCTCAAATCGTGGGCGGTACCGAAGGGGCCGTCGCTCGACCCGCATCAGCGACGGATGGCCGTGCAGGTAGAGGATCATCCGCTCGACTACCAGTCGTTCGAGGGTGCGATCCCCGCCGGGGCATACGGCGCCGGGGTGGTCATCGTGTGGGATGCCGGCACCTACGTCCCGCTGGAGCCCGACGGCGCGGAGCCACGGACCCGCGCGCGTGCGCAGGCGTGCGCCCGGGCAGCGCTCGCGGCCGGCAAGCTCTCCCTCCGACTGCAAGGCGCCAAACTGCGGGGCGTCTGGACCCTCGTGCGAAGCAGTCGCGATGACCGCCAGTGGTTGCTGATCAAACGTGATGACGCCGAGGCAGCACCGGGCCGCGACGTGCTGGCCGAGGATCGCTCGGCATTGAGCGGGCAGACGATCGAGTCCATGGGCGCCCCGGCGGGCGCGTCGCATCTTCCGGGACTCGGCGCGCGGGAAGCCCCGTTCCCAACGGCGCTGCGGCCCATGCTGCCCTCACTCGCCGAGCGGCCGTTCAGCGACCCAGATTGGCGGTTCGAGCCCAAGCTCGACGGCATTCGTGCCCTCGCCTTCATCGGGAGCGCAGGCGGGAGCGCAGGCGGGAGCGCAGGCGGGAGCGGCCGCGGAGGACGTGAAACCGGCCTCATAGATGGGAGCGGAGGCAGCTCCACGACAGGCAGGCCCATAAATGGAAGCAGCCCCGCGGGTGGCTCGGGCGAGCGCGCGGTGCACATGCGGTCGCGCACCGGCCTCGAGCTCGGCGCGCGTTTTCCTGATATCGCGGGCGCGCTGGGCGGGCTCGGGCACCAGGCCGTGCTCGACGGCGAGATCGTGGCGCTCGACGGCGCCGGCGTCCCCTCGTTCGAGCTGCTCCAGCCGTTGATTCACCCGAGGCGCGGCGCCACGGGGCCGGCGGCGGGCGCGAGTGCGTCCATCATCTACTACGTGTTCGACTTGCTGTATCTGGATGGATACGACCTCTGCCCGATGCCACTCATCGAACGCAAGCGGCTTCTCGGACCGCTGATCCAGCCCACGGCCCGCGTCCGCCCGGTGGAGTGGTTCGTGGCGGATGGCGAGGCCGCCTACAATGGCGCAGTAGCGCACGGCCTCGAAGGGGTCGTCGCCAAGCTCGCGCGCAGTCCGTACGTGCCAGGGGACCGCACGAAGAGCTGGCTGAAGATCAAGCAGACCCGCAGCGACGAGTTTCTGATCTGCGGCTTCACGCGCGGCACCGGCCACCGGGCCGCTACGTTCGGCGCGCTGGTGCTGGGCGTGCGGGAGGCCGATGGCCGCCTCACCTACGTCGGCAACGTCGGCACTGGCTTCGACGATACGACGCTCACCGACCTGCGCCGGATCCTGGGAGACCGCCAGATCGCCATGTGTCCGCTTGCCGAGCGGCCGCCCGGGCTCCCTGGCGTGAGCTGGGTGCGGCCCGACCTGGTCGCCGAGGTGCGGTATGCCGAGTGGACCGCCGAGGGTCGGCTGCGCATGCCGGTGTTCCTGCGGCTGCGGCCCGACAAGCCCGCATCGGCGGCGCAGCGCGAGCGGCCAGTGGCCGCGCCCGGAGGGACGGCCCGGGCGAGTGCCGTGAGATCCGCCTCACTGCTCGCCAATCTGCCGGCCGAGGGCGCGGCCGCGACGATCGCGGTCGACGGCTACGAGATCCCGCTGACGCGGTTGGATAAACCGCTCTGGCCGGCGCACGCCAAACGGGCGGCGGTCACCAAGCGGGAGCTGATTGCCTACTTCCTGAAGGTCGCGCCGTACCTGCTTCCGCACCTGCGCGGGCGGCCGATTACGCTCACGCGCTATCCGAACGGCATCGGCGGCGCCAGCTTCTTTCAGAAACACCGCGGGCAACAACGCAATGGGGAGGCGCTGCCCACGTTCGTGCGGAGTATCCGCCTGCCGCCAAGCCGGCATCGCGGCGACCGCGAATTGCTGCTATGCGAGAACACGGCCACCCTCGTCTGGCTGGGCCAGCTCGCCAACATCGAGCTGCATGCCTGGTACTCGCGGGTCGAGCCACCCCCGGACGTGCCGGACTGGCCGGCGCGTGTCGCCACTGACCCTGCCGGGGAGATCGCCGCGCGGCTCGACTACCCCGACTTCATCGTGTTCGATCTGGACCCGTACCTCTATGCTGGCTCGGAGCCGATTGGCGGGGAGCCAGCGCTCCACGCTGAGGGGTTCGCCCGCACCGTGGAGGCAGCCTTCTGGGTGCGCGACGCGTTGACCACGCTGGGACTCATGCCCTTCGTCAAGACCTCCGGTCGCACCGGGTTGCACGTCTTCGCCCCTATCGTGCGCAATCTGGAGTACGCGGCCACGCGCGCGCTGGCGGCGACGCTCGCCGCCCACTTGGTGCAAGCCCATCCGCGCGAGCTCACCACCGAATGGACGGTGAGCCAGCGCGTCGGCAAAGTGTTCCTCGACGTCAATCAGAACGGGCGGGGCAAGACCCTCGCGGCGATCTATTCCCCGCGACCGCACGCCGAGGCGCTCGTATCCATGCCGGTGACCTGGGAGGCCCTGCCGACGATCTATCCCACCGACTTCACCATCGACACGGTGCCCGATCTGCTCGGCCGGGACGGCGACCTGTGGGCGGACATCCTGATGGCACAACGCGACGTGCGGACGCTTCTCGCCGCGAGCTGAAGAGTGCACGCGTCTTACTGGCGTGACAATAATTCCCACCAGGGGGCTCGGGGTCGTAATATCGTGCGTATGCTATAGCAGGCCATACGACGGGTTGCGCCTCAGGACGCTTCAGTCCGCGCGCGACAGATCTCACCCGCGTAAGGATCAGGTCTAGTGCTTTCTAACCGGCGACGCCGGGTAATTCTGGTGGTTGACGACGAACGCGACGTGCTGCAGATCTACGTCGGTGCCCTCGAGCTCGAAGGGTACGAGGTGCACTATGCCACGAGCGGCTTCGAGGGGCTGGAGATGGTCGGGGACGTCAGGCCCGATCTGATTCTGCTGGACCTGTGGATGCCCGGGATCGACGGGCGAGGCTTTGCGTTGGCGCTGACGATGCGCGGCGTGGAGGTGCCCATCGTCCTGGTCACCGGCGCAGAGAAGCCAGCGCTCTGGGCCGAGGCCATCGGGGCCGTGGCACTCCTCGAGAAGCCATTCGACGTGGACGAGCTCGTGGCGTTGGTCGACCGCGTGTCGTCGCAGGCCGCATAGGGCACGCCCGCAACGCAATGGGACCGGCGCCGTCGCAGCGGTGGCGAGGTGATCGTGGTAGGCTGGGGTCAGCCTGGTAGGGGCAGGGTGAAGGCGAAGCGGGAGCCGCTGGACTCGCCACGCGCGTAGATGCGCCCGCCATGGGCTTCGACGATGCTGCGACAGATGAACAGGCCAAGGCCGTGGCCGCTGATGCCATGCTCGAGCGCGCGGTCGCCCCGCCCGTAGCGCTCGAATAGGCTCTCGATCTCCCGCTCATCGATGCCGATGCCGCGGTCGGTGACGCTCACCTCCACCTCTTCCGCGAGCCGCATGATCCTCACCTCGATCTCGCCTCCGGCAGGTGAGTACTTCACGGCATTGCCGAGCAGGTTGACGATCACCGCGCGAATCTTGGCTGGGTCCGCCCGCACGACGATCTCCACATCGGCTACCACGCGGATCGCATGGTCCGGCGAGGCGTACTGAATGCGCCGGATTTGATCGGCCACGAGCTCATTCAGCGCGAGCGCCTCGACGTCGAGGAGTACCGTATGCTGCGCCTCCAGCTCCAGCGAGAGCAGCACGTTGTCCACCATTTTCTCGAGGCTCTGCAGCTCGGCGTCGATCTCCTCGCACGCCGCACGCTCCGCGCCGCCCAGCGCCCCCAGCAGCCCGTACAGGTATGACTTCGCGATGCTGAGCGGGCCGCGGAAGTCGTGGGACAGCATCGACATCAGGTCCGACTTGCTGCGATTGAGCGCCGTGAGGGTCGCGACCGCCTCGCGCTCCAGCTCGAGCTGCTTTGCGACTTTCTCGTGCAGGCGACTCAGCTCGATGATGCCGGCGAGCTGGCCGGCAATGGCCGAGACGAACTGAACCTCCTCCCGGCTGAACTCGTGCGTGTCGACCGTTTGCACGTTCATGACGCCAACGACCCGGTCACGCGACACGATGGGCACCGACAGCATGGAGAGGAACCGCTCCTGGTCGAGGCCAGGCACCCAGGTGAACCGTGACTCCAGCCGCACGTCAGGCACGGCCAGCGCGGTTCGTTGCGCTGCTACCCAACCGGTCACCCCCTCGCCGAGCCCGAGCCGTACCGTGCCCACACCGGATTGGGAGAGCCCATTCGTCGCGGTAAGCACGAGCTCGCGCTCGGCATCGTCCCACAGGTAGAGCGAGCACACCTGCGTCCCAGTGGCCGCGGTCGTCTCGTCGATGATCGTACGCAGCATCGTCGTATGGTCGATCGACGAGGTGGCCACGCGCACAATGCGCTCGAGAAACGACAGCTCCCGCACCTTGTATTGAAGGGCAATCTGGGCCTCAAGCGGCAGACGATCAGTCATTATGGGCGCCAGCATGGCATGTGCCTCCGGGGTCGCGGTGATATGATTGCGGGATGCCACGTCTGCTTCTCATCGACGACGAGCCCCGCGTCGCCCGCGCGTTGGAATTCGCGCTGGGCGGCACTGGCGTCGAGATCGTGGCGGTACGAACCATGGCCGACGCGGAATCGCAAACCGAGTTGGAGCAGCCGGATGCCATCCTGCTCGACATTGGGCTCGGCAATGCCAGCGGTCTCGACGTCTGCCGCCAGCTCAAGAGCGACGAGCGGTTCAAGCGCATTCCAGTCCTATTGCTGAGCGGCCAGGCTGACGCCACCACGAAGGCGGCGGGCTTCGCCGCCGGGGCAGACGACTTCATCTCGAAGCCGTTCGTGCCAACCGAGCTGCTCGCCCGCATCGAAGCGCAGCTTCGCCGGCGTGCCCAGTGAATATGGCCGCCTCTGCCTTGTGGCAGCGCCGCCTCAGCGAGTGTTCGGGGCTGGTGCACCTCGCGCCGCCCGTCGCCTACCCGAACACCTCGCTCGCCAACGTGGTCACCTCGCTGGCGAACGACCCCCGGCCGGGCGGGGTATTCGTGACCGATGCCGACGATCGTCTCCTCGGCTGGATCCCCGAACGCACTCTCGACGCCGACCTGCTGGTCACATTGCTGCCGAGTGAGCTGTGGCGATCGGTGGGCGAGGTCGACGTGCGCGATCTGCTGCGCGCGGCTCGGGCCCATGGCCAGACCGCGAAGGATTTGATGCGCCCAGCGCGTACGGTGCAACCAGATGCCGCATTGAAGGACGTCATCGTGATGCTCGCGCGATCCGAATCCCGCGTCCTCGCGCTGGTCGACGACCAGAAGCGGCTGCTCGGCTACGTCACGATGTTCGACGTTCTGGCGGATCTGCTCCAGCATCGCGCCTAACCTGCGTCCGAAGGCAAGGCCGCGACCTCAGCGCCCTCGAGGCCACGAAGGGCCAACCGCAGCAGCGGTGGCGTGGCCAACGTCGTGATCAAGACCACCACCACGGTGGCCGAGTAGACGCCCGTCGAGATGACGGAGCTGGCCAGGGCCAGGCTGGCGACGATGAGCGCGACCTCACCACGCCCTACCATTCCGGCGCCGACGACCAGACTCTGGCGATTGCTCAATCCAGTAAGGCGCGCACCCAGCGCGCAGCCGAAAACTTTGGTCGCGATTGCGACCACGCTGAGCACCCCCACGAAGGCGGCGCTGGCGCCAAGATCCTGGAGGTTCGCGTCCATCCCCGTCTTCACCAGGAAAACCGGTACGAAGAGGCCGTACGCGATGACCTTTACCTTGTCCGTCAGCTCCTCGAACGCGTCGCGGCGGTTGATGAGCAGCCCGGCGAGGTACGCGCCCGTAATGCCTGCGATCCCCACGTTCTCCGCAGCCACGGCGAGCAGCAGCGCGAGCGCCAGGGCCATGCCAAGCGGCGCTTCGCTGGACCGGAGCAACTGGGAACGATCGATGATCCAGGGGAGCACGCGGTCGCCGACGATGGCGCAGGCGAGAAAGAACGCCAGCAGCAGGAGCGCGAGCACCACGAGGTTGCCGCTCGCCGACCCGACGCTCGCGATCGCCAGCGAGAAGACGACGAGGCCGATCACGTCGTCGATCACAGCCGCGCCGAGGATCGTCGCGCCCTCGATCGTCTGCAAGCTGCCGAGCTCGAGGAGGGTCTGGGCCGTGATGCTCACCGAGGTGGCCGTGAGGATCACCCCGACGAACAGCGCCTCGCCCGTCGGCATCCCGAACGCTCGCGCCACGCCCCAGCCGCCGAGCAGCGGCACGAGCACGCCCACGAAGGCAGCGCTGAATGCCGCCTTGCCGGTCTGCCGCATCTGCCCCCAGTCGGTTTCGAGCCCGGCCAGGAACATGAGCAGAATGACGCCCAGGTTTGCGGTCTGGCTGATCGGGGCTTCCGCCTCGGCCAAGGGCAGCACCCCACGCGTCGCGAGCGCGACCACACCGAGGACGAGGCCAGCCACCAGTTGCCCGAGCACTGGTGGCTGGCCCCATCGCGCTGCAAGGTCGCCAGCGAGCTTGGCCGCCACGAGAATGACTGCCAGTTCGACCAGGAACACAGCGGCTGCTTACGCCTCCCGCATCGTCACGCGGGCGTCATGGTGGGCGCAGGCGTGGGTGAGGTCGCGCCATTCGCGGTGACCGGCTCGCCCTCCGCGTGTGGATGCGGGTACATCGTCCCCACCTCTGGCCAATCGAATGGGTAGGCGTACGCACCCATCTCGGGAATGTCCAGACCGCCGATCTCGACTTCCGGCGTTACCCGCAAGCCGATGAGCATGTCGGCGACCTTGAAGAACGCATAGCTCACGACGAACACGTAGGTGAAATTGGCGATGAGCCCGATCACCTGCGCCACGAACTGTCCGGGGTCGCCGAACAACAGCCCGGTGACGCTGCCAGGGACGGCGTTCCAGGCGCCGCCGTAGTTGCTGGTGCCGTCGGCGAAGAGGCCGACGGCGAGCACACCCCACGCGCCATTGATCCCATGGACGGAGATGGCGCCCACGGGGTCGTCGACCTTGACGACGTTGTCGAAGAACCACACCGCCCAGCAGACGAGCACGCCCGCCACCAGGCCGATGATGATCGCCGAGATGGGGCTCACGAACCCACTGGGCGCGGTGATCGCGACCAGCCCCGCGAGGATGCCGTTGATCATCATCCCGGCATCGGGCTTGCCCTTCGTGATCCACATGTAGAGCATGGCGGAGAGGGAAGCGGCGGCGCCCGCCAGCATCGTGTCGACGGCGACGATGCCAATGCGGAGCGCGCCGCTTCCCGATGCCGCCAGGGTGCTGCCAGGGTTGAAGCCGAACCAGCCGAACGCGAGGATGAACGTCCCGAGGGCCGCCATTGGGATATTGTGACCCGGAATCGTGTTGACGGAGCCGTCCTTGTTGATCTTGCCGATGCGCGGGCCCAGCACCAGCGCGCCCGCCAGTGCCATCCAGCCGCCCACCATGTGGACCACGCCGGAGCCGGCAAAGTCAGAGTAACCGTGGCCGAGGCCGAAGTTGACGCCGAGCTGCGATAGCCAACCGCCGCCCCAGGCCCAGTTCCCGAAGATCGGGTAGGTGAGGGTGGAGCAGAAGAAGCCAAATATACAGAAGCCCAGCCACTTCCAGCGCTCGGCCATGGCGCCGGTGGGGATCGTGGCGGCAGTATCCATGAAGACCATCTGGAAGAGGAACATTACGGCAATCGCCACGTCGTAGGTGCCGCCGCCGAGGAAGAAGCCGTTGGTGCCGAACAGGCCGAACGGCTTGTCGCCGAGCCAGAGCGTCACCTCGCCGGCGGAAGCCAGTGCCGCGCCGCCGCCCAGTGTGGAGAGGCCGCCGATGCCGCCGAACATGAAGGCGAACCCACAGATGTAGAAGCCGAGCATGCCGAGACCGTAGACCATGAAGTTCATCATCATGGTGTGGTTGGCGTTCTTGCCGCGCGTGAAGCCGGCTTCGACGAGCGCGAACCCGGCCTGCATGAACATGACGAGGAAGCCCGTTACGAGCGTCCAGACGAAGTTCACCGCGACGCGGTTCTGGCCGATCATGAAGGAGAGCTCGTAGGCGAGCGGCTCCCGGCTCTTGCCGGCGTCGATCTCACTCAGCGGGTTGCCATCCTTGTCTTTGGCCGCCTGGGTCACGTCACCCGTAGGCCTGCCGCTGCTGTCTACGAACTGGGGTGCACCGTCGACCTGGTTGACGACGTCCCCTTTGCTGCCGGTGGCGGTGCCGCCCGGATCGCCGGCAACCGAGGCGGCCATCGAGTTGCCGCACGCCGAGAGCAGTACGGCCGTCATCGCGAGCATCAGCATACCGAGCCACATCTGGGACAGCCGGCGTAATGCTGTGTGCCTGTTCATCATTCTCGGAACATTCCTTTCTGTTGTACGCCGTTTGCTCGGCGCGCTGCATGGGCTGGTGACTCAGACGACCGATTTAGCCATGCGCATCACCATGACTCCGCCAACCGCGGCGGCGATACCGAGCAGCACCAGGATGATCTGCAATGCGGCCGGGGCATATGCCCAACCGGCCGTTACGAGCACGAGCCCGACGATGAAGAGGGCCAGTCCGCTGCCTTCCTTGGAATTACTCTCCTTGGCTCCGTACGTCACGTGTCTTTCCTCCTTTCTCTCGAATTGCCGGCTTTCCCGGGGCAGCCGTGCCCAATCCGCTCTGGGGATCGCCCCAGGCGGTTGCGCCCACGTCTTGGCGCTGGGGTAGCTGCGCGCCTCTGCCCGCGTTACCGCCCGGCGCGCACGTGGCGCCTGACGATCTTGAGCGCCGCTTCGCGCTCCTCGCCGGAGAGGTACAGCCTGAGGGCGCCGAAGCGCCCGGGGCGTTGCAGCCAAATCACGTCGCCACGCGTGCTCCAGCTACTGAAGGCGCTCCACGGTTGGAAGCTCGCCCGATTCGGCGAAACGCCTGCGCTCGTAAACTGGTAGCGTTGCGGCACGAAGAGCAGACCGATCATGAAGGCGATCGCCACGATGAATAGCTCGTGCGGCACCCAGCGCTCGCCGACGATCCCAGATCCGAGGGCGAGGACCGCCATGACGGAGATGATGTTGACCCGCTGGTCGAGCAGCCGGTGGACCGCGCCAGGATGGGCCTCCAGCAGAAGGCGTCCGTCGATGGCACTGCGAATCGGCGGCATGGTCCGGGCCGCGAAGACCCCAAGCATGAGCAAGACGAGCAGCGAGCCCAGGGTTTCAGTCATGGTGGACGCCTCCTCTGTGCACGTGAGCCGACCCGACCCAGCCGCTGACCCAGCGCCCGCAGCGCGCCGCCAGGGCACGCAGCGGAGCCGGCGGCGGTGAGCCTGCGGGCCGGTCGAGCAGGTGCTGGGAATCCTCCTCTGCACGACGCAGCATGAGGCTCGTGCGCTGGTACGCCTCCCAACTCGGAGGGCGCTGCAGTGAGGCACGGTACAGCAGCTCCTGGGCCTCGCGCACCAGGCCGATGCGGAGGTCGATCTCGCCGAGCGCCACCAGCGCGGCATAATCCTCAGGCTCGTCGAGCAGGCGACGCTCGAGCGCGTCCTTCGCATTGACGACGAGTCTCCTCGCCTCGGCAGGTCGCTTGCCCGTGAAAAGCGCCCCCACGCTGACCGCGCCGATGAGCGCCGGAAGCTCGTTCTCGCGACGCACGAGCGCCGTGTCGGTCGTTTGATCCAAGAGATTCACCTCCACGCCACTAACCAGCCAGATCCTGCGCCGGTGGGGTCAAATGGATACCGGCCTCCTCGAGCACCACCGTCGCCATCTGCCCCGGGCCCAGATGCAGCCAGGCCATGGCTGACTGGCTCGTCGTCAACCTGATCGTCTGTCCCTCGGATAAGCGCAGCGATAGATGCACGCCATCGCGAGCGAGCGCGACGTCGGAAATCGTCCCCACCAGGCGTTGCGGGGGCTCAGCCTCTCCGTCGTGACCGTTATCGAGTCTCGGGCTCGGCGCCTCGGCTCGCCGGTCGGCCACCACGGTTCGCTTGCCATGGCCGCCACTCAGGAAGCGTTCGCGCATGAGGAGATTCATGGCATGCTGCACGGTGTACATGCTGATCCCCAGCGCGGTTGCGATCTCGCGGTGCGAAGGCAGGGAGTCACCCGGTCGCAACTGACCTCCACGAATGCGCTCTTCAATGGCCATCGCCAGGGCGCGGTAGGCGGGCACTTCTTCACGCACCGGCAATTGGATGTCGAGGAAGAGATCGCTTTCTGCCATAGGTCGAGCCTCGTCGTTGTGCATCAGGCGCGCCGATGGCGAGTATGCCAGCCTAATGGGCACGTTGCATTAGTGAGACTGCCCTATAAAATGGTCAGATTATCGGCTGTATGAGCCAATCTACTGAGGCGCTGACGGGCGATGGGGTCACGCACAGGTGGCTGGCAGGGGGCGATTGCGGACAGCGGTGGCCGGTTGGCGCGGATGCCGTACACTTGTCCTGTACATGCTCCAGTTGAAACAGGTCACCTACGGTACCCCCACGCGTCAACTCTTCCGCGATGTGAGCTTCACGCTCGGCCGGGGCGAGAAGGTTGGGCTGGTCGGGGTCAACGGCGCGGGCAAGACCACCCTCCTCCGCCTCGTCATGGGCGAGATCGCGCCCGATTCGGGCGTGGTGATCCGGCCGGACCGCGTTGGCTACGTGCCGCAAAAGATCGAGTTCGATCTGACCCAGAAGGATCAGACCGTCTACGAGTACGTGGCCGAGGGCCGTGGCCTGATCACGCTCCAGCACCGGCTCGACGAGCTCTCGCAGGATGCCGATACCGATAGCCTGCCCGAGTACGGGAAGGTGCTGCACGCCTTCGAGGCGGCCGGCGGGTGGCAGGCGAAGGCGAAAATCGGCGCCTCGCTCGCCCGCCTGGGTATGGGTTTCGTCGAGCTGGACTCGTCGCTGCGCGAGCTGAGCGGCGGCCAGCGCGCCCGGATCGCCATCGCGCGAGCGCTCTTCGCCGAGCCGGAGCTGCTGGTGCTGGACGAGCCCACGAACCATCTGGACGTCGGGGCCAAAGAGTGGCTGATGAGCTACCTCGGCGCGTGCAAGAGCACCGTGTTCATGGTGTCGCACGACCTGCAGCTCCTGGATCGGTCGATCTCCGCGATCTTCCATCTCAACGAGCTGGATCAGAAGGTCCACTCGTATCGCGGCACGTACTCGCAGTTCACGGTGCAGAAGTCGGCCGCCACCGAGCAGTTGCAGCGCACCCTCAAGGTGCAGCGGCAGAAGGTGGCGGACCTGAAAGCATCGGCCTCCACCATGGGGGCGAGCCAGAAGCAGGCCACGCGGCGCAACAACATCATGCGCCGCGCGAGCACGCTGGAGGCGGCGCTGCCCGATGCGCCGCGAGAATCGCGCGCGATCAAGGTGAAATTTCCACCGCTGGAGCGCGGCGAGCAGATCGTGGTGCGCACCCAGAAGCTCCAGAAGAGCTACGGCAAGCATCTGGTCGTGCCGCCGTTGACCCTCGCAATCGAGCGCGGCGAGCGGATGGCGGTGACCGGCGTGAACGGCGCCGGCAAGACGACGTTACTCAAGATGATCGCCGGGCAGCTCGAGCCAACCGGCGGCACGGTGGAGACGGGCCGCGCCGTCACCGTCGGGTACTACTCGCAGGAGCAGGAGCAGCTCGACCCGAAGGCCACCGTGCTGGACGAGGCGCGCACCGCCTCGACGACCGGCGATGGCCAGCTACGCGGCATGCTGGCCCAGTTCGGGTTCTTCGGGGAGACCGTGTTCCAGCCGACCCGGACGCTCTCCGGCGGCGAGCGCAGCCGGCTTTGCTTATGTAAACTCGTGCTGCAAGGCAGCAACGTGCTGCTGCTCGACGAGCCGACCAACAATCTCGATCCCGCTTCGATTCGCCAGGTCCTGCAGGCGCTGCTCGCCTATGAGGGCGCGATGCTGCTCGTGAGCCACGACGCAGATTTCGTCCGCGCGCTGACCCCGAACCGGATGATCGTGATGCCGCACGCCGAGGTCCGCCTCTTCTCCTGAGCTGTCGTGCCCATGGGGCGTCACGCACTGACGCAGGATGCGTAAGCAGCCACGAGCACACGTGCTACAGTGGGGCATCGCGTTCGGAGGAAGACTCATGGCACGGCGTCATGCGCTTCGCGTCCTTGCATCGCTCGGCACAGTGCTCGCGGGCCTAGCGCTGACATCGGCGTCGTTCGCTCAGGACGGCGTGGCGCTCACCGCGATCCCGATCCCCACTGCCGGTGGCAAGACCCTTGCGGCCGACATCCTCGACGTCGATCAGCAAGCCCACCGCCTGTACGTGACCGACAAAGCCTCGGGCGGAGTGGACGTGTTCGACGTCACCACGCCGACCGCAAAATTCGTGAAGACGATCCCTACCAGCGACGACGCGAACGGCATCACGGTGGCCAACGCCGTGCACAAGCTCTACACGGGGTTGAGCGATGGCACGGTCGCAATCATCGACATCAACGTGGGCTCGCCGACGTATGAGACTGTCATCGCGCAGCCGAACACGCAGGGCGAGGGACGGGCCGATGAGATGGACTTCAACCCGGTGGACCTGCAACTTTGGGTGGCGAACAGCGAGGACCACTTCGTCTCGGTAATCGACGGGCGCACTGACCAGATCATTGCCCAGATCGACGGGCTTGGCCCGCTGCTGGAGCAGTTCCGCTTCAACGCGGCGGACGGCATGATGTACCTCTCCGGCTCGGACGGCACGTTGTACAAGTTCGACCCGAAGCGGCTCACGCTGGTCCAGACGTGGACGCTGGACCCGACCTGCACGCCAAACGGCCTGGCGATCAACCCGGTCACCAACCAGGCGCTGCTGGGCTGCCGCAACCGCACCAATGTGACGAACACGGAGATCTGGGATTTGGCCGCGGGGCGGGTGGTGCAGCGCATCGAGGAGTTCGGCGGCATGGATGGCGGCGGCTATTACCCGGTCGCCGACCGCTTCATCATGTACGGCTCGCTCCCCGCGCCGTCGATCGGCATCTTCAGCGGCGGCCCGGACGTGCGGCTGCTGGCGACAGTACCGCTCCCGGCGCGTGGCAACGTCGCCTTCGACGAGACGAACCGGATCGTATACGCGGCAAATCAGTCGCCGAACCAGCCGAGCATCTGGAGCTTCCCGCTCCCAGCGTAGGCCGCCGCGCGCGATAGCACTCCCGATTGCAAAGTCCTCGCGGCGAGCCTATGCTGGTGCCCGACGTGAAACGGCCCCCTGATCTGTTCATTCCGCCTGCGTTCGCGGCGCAAACCACCACGCGCTTGGGGCCGGCGGGAGAGGCGTGGCTGCGCGCGCTCCCCGCGCTGGTCGCCGACCTCGCCGCCCGATGGCGCCTGACGGTGGATCCGCCGTTCGACGCTGCGCCGCCGGTTGGACGTGCTGACCGAGATGCTGGACTACGACCGCGGTCGGTTGCGCAACTGGGGCATCGCCCACGCCATGCTCTCCGCATGCTGGAGCGCTGAGGACGAAGGCGCCGGCTGGGAAGACGCGGTCGCCGTGGCGGAGATGCTGCTGGAGCTCGCGTAATTCGCGGTCACCACGGGAAGCCGCAGGACGTGGCCGGGCCGCCTGGCAGCGCGCGGTCGCCGAGCGCCAGGACCAGCGCGGT
>JAXDLH010000121.1:0-12957 GCA_034666705.1 Chloroflexota bacterium | reverse complement strand
ACTTTGAGCAGCCCTACCAGATCGACGGCTAGCGAGAAGAGGGTCATGAACTCTTCACAAACAGCCCCCGAGTGCCCGACGTCCGCGCGCCGCTGGAGGCCGGAGTCTAGCAGTACCGTCAGCGCGGCGCCCACGATCGCGCCAACGGTGAGATCGAGCCGGAACGCGGCGGCCAGCACGACCGCCGGGAAGATCGTGTGCGACAGGGCATGGGCGAAGAAGGTGAGCTGACGCTGCACGACGAACACGCCGACCAATCCACTCGCGGCCCCGAGCAGCAGCATCTCGAGCAGTCCATTCCGCACGAACGCGTACTGGAGCGGTTCGGTGAGGGCATCGAGCAGCGGGCTCATGATTCCAGCGCGAGTGCGCGACGTGCGGTGGCGCGGCGGCTCAGGCGAGCGATGAGCCCGTGTTGCGGTGAGGCCACGAGCGCAGCTATGAAGAGCAGCCCCGCGGCGACGACGATTGCGCCGCCGGTGGCGAGCTTCGAATAGTAGGAAGCGTAGATGCCGATCCAGCTCGCGGCGACCGCGAGGCCCGCGCTGACGACCATCTGCGTCGCCACGCGCCGTGCGAGCAGTCGCGCTGTGGCTGCAGGCACGATCAGCAGCGCGGTGACGAGGAGGCTGCCCACCGCGACGAAGCCAGGCACGATGGCCAGGGCGATCAGCGTATACAGCGTGAGGTCGAGACGCTCGACGGGCAGTCCTTGCGCCTGGGCCGCGGCCGGATCGAACGAGACCATGACGAGCGGCCAGTAGAGCAGAGCGACCGTTGCCACCACGACGAGGGTGATCGCGGCGCACACCACCAGGTCGGCGGGTGTTACCGCGAGGATCTGCCCGAACAGGATCTCGGTGAGGTCGTTCAGGTAGCTGCGGGTCACGCTGATCAGGGCGAGCCCCAGCGCAAACATCGTCGAGAACACCACGGCGATCGCAGGGTCGCTGCCGAGGAGGCCACGACGGACGAGCGCCGCGATGCCCCAGGCGGAGAGCAGTGCGGCGGCCCCACCCCACAGCTCCTGGCTGGTATGCGTGAGGTACGCGACCACGACTCCCGGCACGAGGCAGTGCGAGAGGGCATCGCTGATGAACGGCAGCCCGCGCAGCACGACGAACACGCCGAGCACGCCACAGGCGATGCCCAGCAGGCTCGCGTCGAACAGGGCGCGCCGCGTCAGCTCGAAACTGATCGGGCCGCCAATGAAGTCCATCTCAGTACTTCTTCCCTACAAGCCCAAGCTCAAGCCAAGGTGAAAACCGCAAGCCTTTACTCGTAAATCATGCCTGCGTCAATGCCGGTTTCATCGTGGCATTGGTTTAGACATAAGCCCTGGATCTCCTCGCCAAGAACCTGGTCTTCCTGAGCGAAGCGAAGGATCCGTGCCCTAACGGGTCGGGATGACGGATTCTTCGTCCGCGGGCTCGGCATAACAACTCATTCTCGCTACGAGGCGCGGTGCTGGGCGCCGTGGTGACCGGGCGTGTTCTCCGGGTCCGTCTCTTCCCCTGCACCGTGCGGAAGCCCCAGCAGCTCGATACCGTCGACGAGCCGCACGACCTCATGTCCACCGTAGGTCTCCATGAGCACGCGCGGCGTCAGCACGTCCGCCGGACGCCCGGCGGCGACGATCTGGCGGTTGAGCAGGCAGACGCGGTCGCACATCTCGGCTGCCTGGGCGAGGTCGTGGGTCGTCAGCATGATCGCCCGTCCCTCATCTCGCAGCTCCGTGAGCAGCTCGAGGACGACCGCCTGGGTCTGCGCGTCGACGCCGGTGAGTGGCTCGTCGAGCAGCAGGGCGTCGCCCTCCTGGGCCAACGCTCTGGCGAGAAAGACGCGTTGCTGCTGCCCACCCGAGAGCTCGCCGATCTGCGCGCGCCTCAGCTCGCTCACGCCGAGCCGGCCGAGCGCGTCTCTGGCAATGCGCCAGTCATCCTTCCTCGGACGGCCGAAGATGCCCCAGCGGCCCTGACGACCCATCACCACGACCTCCTCGACGGTGATCGGGAAGGTCCAGTCGACCTCACCGCGCTGCGGCGTGTACGAGACGTGCGCGCGCGCCCGCCGGTCCAGGGGCCGCCCGTCCAGCAGCACCCGGCCCTGCTGGATCGGGACCAGGCCAAGCACCGCCTTGAGCAGCGTGCTCTTACCCGCGCCGTTCGGTCCCAGCAGCCCCAGGATCTCTCCCGGCGCGCACGTCACCGATGCGGTCTCCAGCGCGATGTTGGCTCCGTAGGCGACGGTGATGTCGTCCAGGCGCAAGCCACGCTCGGGTGCCACATCAGTCAACGGCCGGACATTCCCGCGATCATGATGTCGGTGTTGTAGAGCATCATCTTGACGTAGGTGTCGCCCGGGCTCCCCGGCTGGCCGAGCGAATCGCCATAGAGGCTCGAGTAGATACGCACACCTGTCTGCTGGCTGATCTGCGCGGCGAGGCGCGGGTTGATGCTGCTCTCCGTAAAGATCGCTTTCACGTCCTGGGCCTGGATGTTCTGGATCAGTTGCTGGGTCTCGGCTGCTGATGGCTCCGCTTCCGTGCTCAAGCTGGGGATGACCGAGCCGACAAAGATGAGGCCATAGCGGGCCACGTAGTAGCCGAATGCGTCGTGGTTCGTGACCAACTTGCGCTGCTCGGGTGGCAGAATCGCCCACTGACCTCGGATATCGTTGTCGAGCTGCGTAAGCTGCCCGGTGTATGCAGCGGCGTTCGTCGCGTACACCGGGCCGTTCGCCGGGTCTGCCCTGGAGAGGGTATCGCGGATGACCAGGACCATGAGTTGCACATTGGTCGGGTCCATCCAAACGTGTGGATCACCTGCCGGCTCTTCGGCATCCCCAGCGCGGATGGGGATGCTCGCCGCTTCGCCGAGCTTGACGATGAGCGTGCTTGGCTTCGCATTCTGGGCGAGCTTGTCGAGCCACGTTTCCAGACCGACGCCGTTCTGGAAGATCACGTCGGCGTTGGCGACGTTGCGCGCATCGTCGGCGGTCGGCTGATATTCGTGGGGGTCGTCATCGCCGCCGAGCACGGGAACCATCGTGATGCGGTCGCCGCCGACATTCGTCACGAAGTCTTGGATCTGCGTCGTGGTCGCGAGGACTCTAAGCCCGCCGGGCCGCGGCTGGTCGAAGGGGGCCGCAAGGGAAAGCATTGGGATTACGACGGCGATCGCCAGGAGGAGCGCGGCGGATCGGCCAATACGTTTGCCTTGCATAGAAATATCTCCAGAGTGTGTTTGGCGCGGGCCGCAGGCGTCGCCGCGAGTAAATGAGACTCACTCTCAGTATGCGCCAATTGATACTGGATCCCAATAGCTCTGTCAAGCTCGCCTTTTGCGTGGGCGGGTACTCAGCGACTATTTCTACCCGTTTGTTCATCGATCACGCCCCGCATGAATCGATACGACACGGCCGCACTCGGTAAGAGTAGGGTCGATCGAGCACGTCGCCCCGTCCTGGCAATGGGAGTTCATTGCCGGATGGATCGCATACACTGCTCTTGACGCGTCGTGGGGCGCACGACGGAGGAAGCAATGGCCGCATCGAATCCACACACGGGTGCGCGGGAGCACGTGATCCTCGAGCGGCTTGCGGATCAGGGGCACCGCTTAACCGGACCGCGGCAGGCTATTGTCGGCTACGTGGCGCCGAGAACCGACACGTTCAGCGCCCAGGACGTCGCGGACCAGCTCCACGCGCGGGGCATCCACGTCGGCCGGGCCACCGTGTTCCGCACAATCGACCTGCTGGCTGACCTTGGCTTCCTGCACCGAATTCAGAACGATGACGGCTATCACCGGTACACGGTGTGTGCCGACGAGGAGCACCACCACCACGCGCGCTGCGTCGATTGCGGTGCTGTACTGGCGCTCCATGCGCCCGGGCTCGAGCGCGAGATCGACCGGATCGCCCAGGAGGCGGACTTCCAGGTGCTCGATCACATCCTCGAGCTCGTCGGCCGCTGCCCGCTCTGTCGCGGTAGCCGCTAGCACAGCGCGTCGAGCCCCTGTAGCGGGCCGCCGGCCTCCGCCCGTCTCTCAGACCCACCGGCTGGGGACGAGCGGAAGCCAGGCCATGGTCGAGCGGCGCTATGCAGCGACGGACTGGGCTGCGCCAAGCTGCTGCATAAAGCCAGTCATGTCGACGGTAACCCAGTACTCAGCGATCTGATCGCCGACGACCCGGGCAATCATCACGCTATCCAGCGTGACCTGCTTGCCGGTCGGGGGTACCCCCTGGAACGTATCCTGGTGGGTTGCCTGCCACCGCGTCCGCGTCACGACTCGGTCGCCCTCGGCGATGATGTCGAGAATCTCGTGACGGCTGTTCGAAAAGCCGGCGCGGAACATCTCGCCGAACTGCCGCCAGCCGTCGCGATCGAACGGCTGCGGATTGCCCTGGAGGTGTGCCTGGAAATCAGGTGCAAGGTATTGGACCGCAACGTCGAGGTTGCCGGCGTCAACGGCTGCGAGCATCTTCGTGGCGATCGCCTTGTTCGTTTCGGTGGACATTGTTGGACCTCCCTCTCTCCTGCTCGCTCGAGATGTCGAGCGGATGACAGAAGGGTAGGGTGACCGCCACGTCGAGAACATCGCGCGTTCGCGCTATTTTTCGGCAGCAAGCAGATCGTGCTGCATAGCGAACAGCGTGGCTGCGGCTCGCGTTGAGACGCCAAGCTTGTCGTAGATATGGCGAACGTGGTGGCCCGCGGTGTCCTTGGAGATCGACAGCTCACGCCCCATCTGCTTATTCGATAGGCCGCGCGCCACAAGTCGAAGCACCTCCACCTCGCGGTCGCTGAGCCCCGCTGGCCACTGGCGACGGGTTGCGCGGACACGGTGCCCGGATGCGGCGAGCACGGCGCGCACAGCGTCCGCGTCCAAACGGCCGACTTTGGCCTCGCGCTGCAGTTCGGTCGCGGCCGCTTCGGCGCTCAACGCCGGGCGGTGGGCGCGCTCCTCGGTCATGGCGTGGTACGCCTCCGCCGCGGCGAGGAGGCGCACGGCGGGCGCCTGCTGGACGCCGGGCGCGGCGCGATGATAGCCGGAGCCGTCGAGCCGCTCGTGATGCTGCGCCGCTATCGCGCCGACCTTGCTCAGGGCGCGTGGCCGTGCGAGCACGCGCTCGGTGTAGTACGTGTGCAGCCGCATCTGCTCCCATTCAGCATCATTCAGCCGACCCGGCTTAACAATGACGCTAGCTGAGATGCCGGCCTGGCCGATGTCATGCAGGTAGCCAGCGTGCCGCAGGGTGGTGATCTCGGCTTCGCTCATGCCGCACTGCTGGGCGGCGGCTGCCGCAAGGTTGCCCACTCCCGCGGAGTGCCCAACCGTGTACGAGGTTTTCAGGTCCGTGAAGTCAGCCATGACACGTATGGCGTTGTCGAGCTCGGCGGATTGAATCAGAAGCGGGCGCCGACCGGGCTCGGCGGCGAGTGCGGCTTCCCAGGCCGATTCGGGCTCGGCACGGCTAGCGAACAACCGCGGTGCGTGGGTGCAGAACAGGGCCGCGAGGTGCGGGTCATAAGCACCGCCAGCGCGATCGCGCACCATCGCAACGGCCGCGTCGACGCCGGCTACGCGACGGAATGCTTCCGCCTCCTGCGCAATCAGCGTCACCCGCATCGGCAGCGCGATCGCCTCACCGCGCAGCTTTCGCGGCAGTCCAGCGCCGTTCCACCGCTCGAACGCGTCGCCCAGTGCTTTGCGGATCCCGCTGCCCAAACCCAGCCGCTGCGCCATGAGCTGCGCGACCTCGCAGTGAGCCGAAGTCTGGTCCATCAGGCGTGGTATGCCGACGATGGCAGTGGTGAGAATCCGCACCCGCTCCAGAGGCGTGGCGCCCTCGCCGAGATGTCGCAGCATGGTCGCAAGCACCTCGCTCGGTTTTCCCATATCGACCGTGTCAGTCCAGCCACGGAATGCGCGCTCGTCGCCAAGCACCGCGGCGGCGAGGTCCGCTCCTGCATGACAGCCGACCCAGCGCAGCAGGGACGCGTAGTACGTGTCGGCGAGGTCACGCTCGTCCAAGCCCGCGACCTCGCCAAGTCGTACCGCGAGCACCGTGGAGTGCAGCGCTTCGCCGATGGGCTGACCTGAGCCGAGGTCGGCCGCCATCGAAAGCGCCGCGATCAATTCCGCGAGTCGCATGCTCGAGTCGCTGGGTATGGTTGTCATCGCATCTCTATGGTAAAGAACGCGCGTGGCGCCGCTGGCGCGGGCGCGCGTCCTATAATCGGCCGTTGAAGAATCACCGCATGATGGAAGAGGGAGTGTCGATGGTAGCGTATCAGGGGATGATCGCGGAGAACACCTGCATTCACGGTCATAATGGCGATCTGATCGAGGCATACGTTGCCCGGCCGCTAGGCGTGCAGTCGTGCCCCAGCATGGTCGTGATTCACCATGCCCCCGGGTGGGACGAGTGGATCAAAGAGGTCACGCGCAAGTTCGCATACCACGGCTACGCGGCGATTGCGCCGCATCTCTACAGCCGATCGGGACCTGGCAGCCCGGACGACGTGGCGGCTGCGGCCCGCGCCGCGGGCGGCGTGCCGGATGCGCAGTACATCGGCGACGCGACCGCATCGGTCGACTATCTGCGGACCCTGCCGACGAACAACGGCAAAGTGGGCATCATGGGTTTCTGCTCAGGTGGCCGCCACGCGTATATCGCCGCCTGCCGGGTGCCGGGTATCGACGCCGCGGTCGATTGCTGGGGCGGGCGGGTCGTCGCCGGTCCCGAACAGCTGAGCGAGCGCAGTCCCGTGGCGCCGCTCGATATGACGCCAGATATGCAGTGTCCCATCATTGGCATCTTTGGCAACGACGATAAGAATCCTTCGCCGGCGGAGGTCGACCGCACGGAGGAGGAGCTGAAGAAGCACGGCAAGACGTACGAGTTCCACCGGTACGATGGCGCCGGGCATGGCTTCTTCGCCGTGGATCGGCCCGGCTATCGGTCCGAGCAAGCGACCGATGGCTGGAAGAAGGTCTTCGCCTTTCTCGAGAAGAATCTCGACGGCCCAGCACGCTAAGCCAACACGTCAAGCCAACACGTCGAGAAGGAGGGCGCACGATGTGCACCTGGATCTGTGAAAAGGCCCCCGTGGTCGGGAGCGGCAAAGGCGCGCAGGGTTGGTTCGCCATCAACAGCGCCAACGTCGCCTATGATCATCCCGTCCACGCGCCGTTGGACCACGCAATTCTGATCGACTTCGTCAACAGCACCATGGGCCCGAGCGCGCGGGTCGCGGTGGAGATGGATCCGCAATCTGCCATGGGGCTCGTGCGCGCGATTCTCACGGCGCTGAACGAAGGGGCCCTCCAGCCCATGCTGGAGGGCATTACCGAGATGCCCGATCTTGCGGCACCCGCCCTTGCCCTCGCGCGCTAGAGTCCCGCGCGAGCGATCCATGTGTGAGCGCTAGACGTGAGCGCTAGAATGGAAGCATGGCCACAAAAGTTACGGTTTACAGCGACTTCATCTGACCGTGGTGCTACGTCGGCCAGGTTCGGGTCGACAAGCTCCGGGATGAGTACGACGTCGAGGTGGAGCACCAGGCGTTCGAGTTGCATCCGGGCATCCCCGCAGAGGGGGAGTTGATTCCCTGGGACCCGGCGCGTCTTGCGCAGAGCCATGGGCGCATGGTTGAGGTGGCGGCAAGCGTCGGGTTGCCGCTTGGCGAGCGGAAGCACTGGTACAACTCCATCGCCGCGCACGAAGCGTCTGAGTGGGCGCGCGAGCAGGGCGCCGAGGAGCCATTCCGCAAGGCCGTGTTCCACGCCTATTTCGTGGACGATCGCAATATCGGCTCGCCGGAAGTGCTGGCCGAAATTGCCGAAGGACTGGAGCTCGACGCGGCCGACCTTCGCGCGGCGCTCGCCGAGGGCCGCTACCATGGCCGCATCCAGGAGCAGTTCGAGGCGGCCCGCCAGGTTGGGGTAACCGGCGTACCCACCTACGTCGCCGGCGGCTACGCTGTCGTCGGGGCCCAACCCTACGCAATGTTCGAGCGCCTGATGGAAGTGCTCGAACAGCCGCCACGCGCGGAGCCGAGCTCGTAAGCGAGGAGGCCTGGTTGGCCGCACGCGCCCAACTTACCAACATGCTCGCGCCGCAGGCATAGCGTCGTGGAGAAGCTGGTGCCAGCCGAGGCCACGAAGCGCGCGTTCGACGCGGTTGGAATCAACCTCGCTCCTGAGGATGCGCTGCCCGGCCAGATGTTTGGCATGCCCTGTTTGAAGGTGCGTGGTAAGGCGTTCGCGGGCCTCTACGGCGACGCGATGGTCTTCAAGCTCACCGGCGATGCACACGCGCGGGCGCTTACCCTCGCCGGCGCGCGCCTCTTCGACCCTTCGGGGATGAACCGCCCTATGAAGGAGTGGGTCGAGGTGCCAGTGACGCAGGCCGCCGACTGGCCCACGCTGGCTCGCGCGGCGCTCACCTACGTCGCGAAGCGCTAACCCACTCCGTCTCGCCGGCCGCGCTACATCCCTTCGTAGCTGATCAGGTCGGTGCGGCTGAGGGTCACGGCGTTGGGTCGCAGTGGCTCGTTCGTCGGGTTATTAAAGCCTGGCTCGTTCAGCAACTGGTATTGGGTCAAAAACGTGGCGAATGAGTCAGCCGACGACATGCCGTCGATAGGGGCGACGATCGTGTACCCTCGCTGGCTGGCTCCCCATGCCGTGTACAGCACCGCACCGTTGGCCGAGGTGCCTACGATGATGAGCGTATCCACGCCGGCGTCAGCCAGGATCTGCTCGAGCGTCGTACCGGCGAACTTATCGGCGTTCGCGACGACGATGGGGTCCCCGGGCTGGGGCGCCACTTCGGGCAAGATCTGAGCCCCGGGCGTGCTAATCGAGCTATACACCACCAGCGCACCGGCGTCGCGCGACCGCGCGATCAGCTCGGCCACGCCCGGTAGCGATGCGACGCAAGCAGGGCGAGCCGAACAGTTGGCGGAGGTGAGGTCAAGGACCAGGAACGCGGTCTGAGCGGGATTGAGCGTGACCGGAACTGGATCCGGAATCGTCGGCAGCGTCGGCACCGCCGGTTGGGCGGCGAGCGGCGCAGCGGGACTCGCCACCACGGCGAGCAGGGCGAGCGCCATCCATGCGAGACGGGCGGTATGAGTCCGCACGAAACCACCTCCAAAGCGCTAATTTTCTGCGGCCCAGTACGCGTCCGTGGGGACAATTTCCCGAGCGCAGCGCCCCATCATATCGCACTTCGGTTCGTTCCACAGGCTGGAGACGTGGCGTGGCGGGCAGGTGCCTCTCCGTCCCCACGCGTCCGATTACGAATGCGTCTCATTCACCCGGCATCGTCTCCGGACGCGCGTCGGAACCATCGTCGCTCAGTAGAATATTTGTTCGGAAGGATAGTTGCCGGCGCCTTCCCAATGAATTCCACCGGCGGAGGAAGCAGCGTGGGCGCACCGATCATGCACTTCGAGATCATGGGCGGCGAAGGGAAGCAGCTCGAGGAGTTTTACGCGAAGCTGTTTGGTTGGAAGATCGACTCGAACAATGAGTTCAACTATGGGGTCGTGGAGACCGGCGGCGAGGGCGGCATCAACGGTGGGGTGGGTCCCGCGATGGAGGGTCAGCCGCCGCGTGTTACGGTCTATGCGCAAGTGGCGGATCCAGACGCGGTCCTGAAAGAGGCGGAGGCACTCGGCGGGACAATCCTGATGCCGACCACTAATGTGATGGAAGGCGTGACGATTGCGCTGATTGCCGATCCGGCGGGCAACGTCACCGGGCTGCTCAAGGGCTGAGCGGCCGCGATCGGCGAGTTGTCGCTCCGAGCGCACCGAAGGGCTCGCAGCCAGGGCTGCGGGCCCTTCGGTGCGCAACTTCGAAAGCGGCTATGCAGGTCGCGGTGGCGCGCCCCCTAGGACCCGACGCTTCTAGATGACCCATACCTTCGTACGCCAGCCGAAATGCTCCTCCCGGGCGCCTGTATCTGCTACTGCTGCGGCAAGGCGGGTGTGACAGCCTCTTCGACCATGGTGTTCTCGCGGTTCAGCAACGTCGATCGGATCTCACGCCCGTCGGGCAGCATGACCGGCCGCTGCACGAGGATGCCTCGGTTGATGAAATCCTGCAGCTTCCCCTCGACGAGATTGGGGTGGATCACCTCCGCATTCAGCGGATGACGGATGTAATCGAGCATAAAGCGCCACGTTGGGTAGGCGCCTGGTTTGCGGGAGCTCTCGTACCGGTCGATGAGGCGGATTAGGGCCGTCTCCATCTCGGGCCCGAACTCCGCGGTGACAGGCTCGAGCGGGTTCTCCTCACCCGCCGCCATCACGAGGTCGCGGCTCACGCTGCCCGGCACGCCCGCGATGACGATCCGTTTGCCGAGCCGGTTGCGCAGTCGCGTTACGATGCGAATGTAGTCGCTATCGCCAGCGAAGAGTATGAACGTGTCCGTGTTGGGGCGGTCGAGAGCAACCTCATAGAGATCGACAGCGATATTGATATCAACAGTGCTCTGGGTGCCGGCGTCCCGCACCTTGACCGGGCAGCTGAACGGCTCGATGCCCGCCACGCGCAATCGCGGCTCGAGGCGGGCAAGAGGCCCCTGGGAGAAGTCGCCATAGGCGCGCGCGAACCCGATCGGTCCGTACTCGCGAGCCTTCACGATCCACTCCATGGGATCGGTTTCCTGGTGAAAGACCTTCCACATCGACGTGGTGATGTTCTCGAGATCGACAAAAATCGCAACTTCGTTTGACACTCGCGTCCTCTTCCAACTGGAATTAAGAACGCCCGGGGGACCATATTCGGCTGTTAAGGTGCCCCAAATTGTAGCGCCGCCGCGTTCGTATGGGCGAGGAGGACTATTCGACGACCGCGATCACCTGAATCTCGACCATCGCGCCTTGCTGCGCCAGCGCCACGATCTGCACCAGGGTGCTGGATGGCTGGTCCTCCAGCAGCGCCGGGGCGTTCTTTTGCAGCCACTCGATCTGCCGCGGCGCGCCCTCGGCCCGCCAGGCCAGCAAATCGGTCACGAAGGTCATGCGCTGCACGATGTTCTCGGGCTTGCCCCCCAGATCGGCGAGTCGCGCTCTGATCTCATCCCAGACGCGGGTTGCCTGATCGCCCATCGAGCCCTCAGTGGAGAGCACCCCGGAAAGGAAGATGTAGCGGCCGTCGGCCACCACGCCTTTCGCGTAGGTCGCGCGCTGCCCATTCACAACCAGCGGAAAACTCTTGCGCATCACACCCTCCTGTCGATGATCGCAGGATACCGGATGCGCCGATTGGGAGCCTGGCTAGCGCGCCGGGCTGGACCGCGATTCCTCCAGATGCGCGACCGACTCGACGACGCTGCTCAGACGTTGGCGCCGTGCTCCCGGTACCAGCGGGCCGCGCCGGGGTGCAGGGGCACGTCGAGCGGCGTCGCCTCGAGGTCGCTGCCCAGATCCTCCACGCGCGTAAACACCGGTTGGTCCCAGGGGACGAAATCCGCACGCGCCGCGAGCGCATCGACCACCTGGTAGGCCACGTCGTCTGGCAGCGACTCACGCGTGTAGAGTGGCCAGCCGCTGAAGTCGATGCACGAGTGGTCATGGTCGAGACCGGGGTAGCGGCCGGCCGGGATGATCGCCTGCCGCCAGCCAAGCGCTTCCATCTGGCTCATCACCGGCGCATCGAGCTCGGCAAGCTGATAGCCAGCGGCGAGCGCCTGCGGCAGCCAGGTGCGAATCCCCTCGTCCAATACGACGTCCACCTCTCCCGCACTCAGCGCGTGCAGGCGCCGCTCATCGCCGGGTCCGCCATTGAGCTGGAGCGAGCTGCCCCACCCGAGCACCTCGTCAATGGTGACGCCATGCGCGGCGAAAATCTGGTTGACGAGCACGCGAGTCGAGTGGGTTGGGTCCTCGCGCATCGACAGCCGCAACGGCTGACGTGCGGCCAGCGTCGCGCCGAGCGTCGCGAAGCCAAGATTCGGTCGCAGCGCGCAGACGAAGCGATCCCACGACGGATAGCTCGCCACCACCCGTACGGGGAGCGGCTCGGCGAAGAGGCCGACGCCCCGATACGCCTGCGTCAGCAGGCCCGAGGGATTGACGAACGCCATCTCGACGTCACCCCGGGCCACGGCGTGCGCGAGGATCGCCGCGCCGGTGGCCATCCGCAGCCACGGCGTGAAGGATTCGCCGGAGCCGCTCCCCACCACGACACAGAGGTCGCGATTGCCGCCGTATGGCGTCTCGGGGTTGCCGGCGATCTGCAGCGCGATCTCCCAGAGCGTCTTGCCCCGCATGAAGTTGGCGCCGCGTGGCAGTGGCTCCATGGCTCCCTCCCGTCGAACATCTCGCGGGGGCAATCATACGTCTCGCATTGCGGCGAGGTGGGAATAGGCGTGGGCGCGGCGCGGTTTCCGAGCGTGGAGAAATGCATTGAGGAGGCACGATGGGCTGGGAGCTCGACGAGAGCCATTCACAGGTTACATTCGCCGCATACCACATGGGATTGGCCACGGTGCACGGCGTGTTCACCGCATTTGACGCGGCGATCGAGTTCGACGCGGCGGACGTCACGCGCTCAAGCGTGGCGGCGACGATCGACGCCACTAGCCTTTCCACGTTCAACCAGCGACGCGATGACGAAGTGAAGGGCGATCGCTACCTCGACACCGCAGCGTATCCGACGATTACCTTCAAGGGCGCCCGCATCGAGCAGCGCGGCGACCGCTATGCGATCATCGGCGACCTCACGATGCGCGGCGTCACCCGCCAGGTCGAGTTGGACACTATCTTCAACGGCGAAGCAGTGGACGGCCAGGGTCGCGCGCGTTGCGGCTTCTCGGGCACTGCCTCTATCTCGCGCTACGACTTCGGCATTCGCACCAGCCCGGTCGACGCCATCGTGCGCTTTCCGGTGGAGCGAGTAGACATCAACATCGATATCGAGCTCATCAAGAAGT
>JAXDLH010000120.1:0-3928 GCA_034666705.1 Chloroflexota bacterium | reverse complement strand
CGAGGCCCGGTTCTGAATCGAGACGTCGACGTGAAAGTGCTGGCCGTTCTTCTGGAACAGCCCGTCGGCGCCCTTCGTCCAGCCGGCGTCGGCGAGCAGTCGCGAGGCCTGAGTTGGGTCGTAGGCGTACGTCGCCAGTCCCCGCTGCTGGAGCATAGCGTAGACCGGATCATCGGTCGTGACCCACGTGTAGGCCGGGGTGGTCAGGCCATACTCCAGCGTGTCGACGAACGACTGCCGGTCGGTTGCGTAGGCCAACGCTCGTCGCATGGAGACGTCGCGGGCCCACGGCGCACTCGGGTCGCGGAACTGAATCTTCAGGTTGCGCACCCCGCGCGGAATTGCGAGGGTCGTGCCAGCCTGGGTGGGGTCCCACGCCCGCTTCACGTTCACCATCTGGTCCAGCACGTACGTACTGCCCACTGGCGTCATGTCGACCGAGCCCGACATGAGCGCTGCCATCGCGGCGTTCGGCTCGCCGAAGTACTGGATGATCACCCGGTCGATCTTCGGCCGGCCGAGGAGATACTTATCAAAGGCTGCTGCCTCGAGTTGACTGCCGAGGACCCATTTGTCAATCTTGTAGGGGCCAAGGCCCACCCAGCCCGTCGTCCAGAGCGCGCTTGCCAGGAACGCATCCTTGTCGCCCTGCTGGTAGACGCTCTCCATCAGGTGGCGGGGCAGCGCCGCGAAATCGTCGGGGCCGCTCACGTTGGCGAACACGTACGGCTGCTTCCACTTGACGACCAGGGTATTCGGGTCGGCCGCCGCGACGGAGTCGATCAATTTGGCCGGTGGGCCGGTGGTGATCGCCAGTGCGCCGTCAGTGCGGATCGTGTTTCCGAAGACGAAATCGCCCGCGGTGAGCGGCGTGCCGTCGTGCCACATGGCGTCCTTGCGCAAGCGCCACGTCACCTGCATGCTGCCGTCCGGCGCGACGGTCCAGTCGCCGTTCTCGATGGTCGGCACCCGTTCCGCCAGCCGCGGCGTGACGTTGCTGTTCTCGTCGTACACCGTCAAGCCGGCATGGAACGTCTGGGCGTTCTCGCCCCCCACCGCCGCGCCACGGCCGATCAGGATCATGCCGCCGGCCGGCTCCGCGGAGGCGTCGACCGCAAGCCGGAGCGTTTTTGGGCCCGAGCTCGTCGGATTCGCGTCCCCTGGGGGCACATTCGAGGGCTGGGGGCTGCTCGGCGCGGTGCAGCTCGTCGCGAGGATCGCCACGGTGCAGAGCAGCAGCGCAAGTCTTCCCGGTCGCGTCATGCATCTCTCCCAATTGTCATCTGAGGCCGCAGCCGAGAAATCCGTAGCCTGTCCGTTAAGGGTGCGGCTGCTTCGGCCTGCGGGCCTCAGCATGACAAGACTCACCAGTAGGCGAAGCCCATGCCCACGCCTGCGCCGGTGGGCACGCGCGGGAGCGGCTGGTACTCGACCATCGAGACCGGCCGATCGGCGGCCGCCGCAGTGACTACCCAGCAGCGGATCTCGGACGTGCCGTCCACCAACTCCTCCGACGGCAACGCCTCCATGGCGGCGACGTCGTTCGTCTGCAACGCTTTCACGAAGCCATGGTCGATGTTGAGGTCGATCTTCGTGTGGCTCAGCCCGCCGGAGCCGACGATTACGACTCGCCGCGCGTCCGGGAAGCGTGCAATGGAGGCAGCGAGCGCGCGGCCGAACTGCGCGCACCGCTTGGCGGACGGCGCGGGCGGATAGTAGGTATTCACCATGATGGGCAGCACGTCGTACTCGGCGTCCGGTGTGAGCCGCTTCAACACCCGCGCGAATGCGTGACCCAGCCCGCCGACGTACGTCGTCTTCCGCGAGTACGCCGGGTCGAAACCGGAGTCCATGAGGTCGTCGACGAGCCACTTCCCGAGCTGCGAGTCGATCTTGTAGGTTGTCCGGTTTTCGGTCGGCTCCTGCTTCAAATAGCGGAGGGAGACGCTCGCCTCCGCCTCGTCGCCGATGAAGATGGTGAAGGGGGGGCAGTTGTCATCGTGGATGTTCTCGTGTTGGTCGTCGCCGATCACGATCACCGTGTCCGGCGCCAGCTCCTGAATGCGCTCCCGCATCTGGTCAATCGCCGCGGTGGCGCGGTTCCAGCGCTCCCACTTCGTTTCCAGTGAGAGGTTCAGCAGCGATGCGTCCAGTGGGTCGGTTGGCTTTGGAATATTGATCAAAGGCCAACGGTCGGGGTCGATCATGACCTGCGGCGCGTGGGACATCGCGAACCAGCCAATGGTCTCGGCCATGGGCGCACGCCTCCTTATTAAGCGGTGCTTCAGTGAACGGTGCGTCGTCGCCCAACGATACCGCCAGCACCGCGGACACGCAAGCCGCTCGGACCCCCGATCTGCGGCCGTGATACCGAGACGACGCCCTGCGACCACGCCCGACCGTGGAAGCAAATTTCCGACTGCACATCCACGAAAACGAGCGAAAATGGGTCGGGTGTTGCGGTTGACGAGTGGATACGACTACTCGTACGCTACGGCCAGAAAATAGTGCGCTGCTTGGAGGCAACGAGGCCCGTGAGAATTGTGATATTCCTCGCCACCGTGGCGGTTATGCTGGCTAGTTGTGGTCCCCAGGCCCCCGTGTCTCAGGCGCCGCCACCAGCCGCCGGTGGGTCTGCCCAGGTGGCCGTATCTGTGCCGGGCAAGCCGCTCAACATGGCGTTGCCCGCGGAGCCGGCGGCCCTGGGCAGCAAGTTCTCCACCGGTCGCTCCGGGCTCGGCGAGTACGCCATGCTCTTCGCCGCCCCGCTCGCCCGCCGCGACTATCAGGGCAACCCCACGCCGATTCTGGCGACCGAGGTCCCATCGCTCCAGCGCGGCACCTGGAAGGTGCTCGACGACGGGCGGATGGAGACGATTTTCAACCTTCGCCCATCTGCAGTCTGGCACGACGGCGTGCCGCTCACCGCGGACGACGTGGTCTTCACCTGGCACGCAATCATGAACCCGGATCTTCCTGCTACCGATCGCACGCCGGAGCGCAGCATCGAGACAATGGAAGCGCTCGACGCGCACACGGTCATGATCCGCTGGCGGGAGATCTACATCTTCGCGAACGAGTACGTCCTGGAGCCCATCCCGCGGCATATCCTCGAGCCCCTTCTCGAGAAGGACCCGCAGTCATTCGTGAACGCCACGTACTGGTCTCGTGATTGGGTGGGGCTCGGCCCGTACAAGATCGCCGAGTGGGTCCCGGGCTCCTATCTCAGCGGACGCGCGTTCGATAATTACGTGCTGGGCGCGCCGAAGATCCAGGAGATCTTCGTGCATTTCATCCCCGACGCGAACCAGGCCGTCGCGCGCTTCCTGGCCGGCGGGCTGGATCTGACCCTCGGGTCGGCGATTCGCGTCGAGGAGGGTGTGATCCTCAAAGAGCAGCTCGAAGCGCGTGGGGAAGGCACGATCATCACGCGGCCGGAGGGCGGGATCCGACTCGCCGACTTCCAGTATCGCGAGCCGCTGATTCCCCCGGCGCGCGACGTACGCATCCGGCAGGCGCTGTACCATGCCGTCGATCGCGCGTTGATGAACGACACATTGCAGGCGGGTTTGGTACAGCCCGCCCACATGGTCGTGGCGCCTGGAGACCCGGGGTACAACGCTGCGGAACCCATCGTCACCAGGTATCCCTACGATCTCAGCCGCTCGGCGCAGCTCCTGGCTGAAGCCGGCTGGACGAAGGGAGCCGACGGTCTCCTGCGGAACGCAACCGGCGATCGCTTCGATCTCGGGATCCGCGTGACCGAAGGAACACTCAACAATAAAGAAGCGCAGGTCGTGAGCGAATTCTGGAGGGCGGTTGGCGTCAACACGGAGATCGAGCAGATGTCGCGCTCACTCCAGAACGACCAGGAATATCGAGCGAAGTTCCCCGGGGTCTCGTTCAGCTCACCTTCGGGACCTGACGT
>JAXDLH010000119.1:0-29072 GCA_034666705.1 Chloroflexota bacterium | reverse complement strand
CCGTCGTCTCCTACAGCTCCTCGCCGAGCAGCTTGCGCTGGTACTTCCAGAACGAGCCCTCGCCGGTGCTGCTCGGGCCTCGCTCGCGGCGGTAGGGGCCATCCTCGCGGCGCGCCAGGTATTCGTCCTGATCGCGTTGCGGCACCGGCTCCGGCGTGCCGATGGTGTAGGCCAGGTAGTTCAATCGGGCTAGCTCGTAGATCTGCAGCGCGCGATGGGTCGCGTCTTCGACGCTCGAGCCAGCGGTCGTCATCCCGTGGCCACGCAGCAGGCAGGTGTTGGCCTCGCCCATGGTGTTCATGAAGTCAGCGCCGAGCTCGTCGTTGATGATGGTGAGGGTGCGCGGGTAAACGGGAATTCCCTCCCGTACGACCGCCCGCAGCGTCGCCGCGCCATCGTACGCGCCGAGCATCGGCACGAGCGGCTTGTTCGTCGCCGTCAGCACGACGACCCAGTCCGGATGGCTGTGAATCACGCTCTGGACCTCGGGCCGCCGGCGAAGCACCGCAAGATGCATCGCGGTTTCGTTCGGCGCCGTCAGCCCCTGCACCGCGTCGAGCACGTTGCCGTCGATGTCGATGGCGATCACATCGCGCTCGGTCGCGAACTCCAACGCCTCTTCATCTGGGCCCTTGGCCTTGATGAGGATGCGGTTCGTACCCGGCAGTCGCGCGCTGACGTGCCCGAACGAGCCCTTCGTTACGCCCTGGCGGCCGACGATGCGGCACGACCGGGCGACGATCTTCTTGAGCTCCGTCTCTTGCTGCGTGAGTGGTAGTGTGGATGCCATGGCCGCGACTCCTTCTTTCCTGTGGGAAAACGGCGTGCATGTGGGAAGCTGGCGTAGGCTGGGCGAACCTCAAGATTGAGCGCAGTGTTCTCGCGATCGCTCCGCAGCGCATTGCTCCACAGATGCCCACCCAGATCGCTCGGTGCACTCTATCCCTGCTGCCCGAGGGGCGCAAGCGACCTCGTGCGGGCGCGATTGTGCGCTTACCGCTGGATGTCCCACTCGTGGATGAAGTCGAGACGGTTCACCTCGGCGCGGCCCGCACGCAGGTTCGTGAGCTTGTTCGGCACGAGGCCCGGCTCGACGACGTAGTACAACCCGATCCACGCCGCATCGTCCGAGAGCTCGTGGACCACCTGACGCGCGTACTCCATGCGTTCGTCCCAGGGGACGGTCGTGTAGTAGTTGTTGATTGCTGCGTCCATCTCCGGACGGCTGTAGCGCGAGTTATTGCCGGAGGCCAGGAAGTTGTTCGTCGGCAAGGCGATGGCGCGGGTCAGAAAGCTCTTGGCGTAGTCCATCGTGCCAGCCTGGCGCTTCACGTCGAACGAGGGGAAGGTCGCGCGGAACTCGGCATCGTTCGCGCGCTGCGGCGGAACGAGGAAGCGCTCCACCTCCGCGCCCAGCCGTTGCCAGTCGTCCGCACTGGCTTGCATCGCCTTCTCCTGGGTCACGTCGCCCTGGCTGGTCCGCACCTGGAAGCTGAGCTGCTGGCCAGACGCGTCGCGCAATGCACCGTCCGTGCCTCTGGTGTACCCGAGCCCTTGCAGGATTTGCAGGGACCGTTGCGGGTCGTAGGCGTATTTCACGATTGCCGGCTCGATGAACTGGTACTCCGGTTCTGAAGGGGCGAGGAATGTGTGCCCAACCGAGCTGCGTCCGAGCTGGAATGTATCCGCCATAGCCTGGCGGTCCAGCGCCATCGTCAGCGCCCGGCGGAAGTCCGCGCTCTGACTGATCACCGCCGGGGTAGAGCCTATCATCTGTGGATAGATCTGCAGCATGAGGCTCGTGTAAGTGTCGAGCTTTCCATCCTGCCACTTGCCATAGACCTCCTGGGCCCACTCGATGTCGGTGCGTCCACCCCAGGTCGTGTCCACGGCGCCGGCGAGGATATTTGCCGCGAGCGTATTCGGGTCGGGGATGAACTTCACCGTAATCTCGTCGATTTTCGGTCGGCCGAGGATGTACTGGTCATTCGCCTCGAATACCACCAGGCTGCCCAGTTGCCAATCCTTCACCTTGAATGGGCCGCTTCCAACCATTTCGGGTCCCCAGCCAGGGTTATCGGTGAAGTGCTCTTTGTCGTTCAGGTACGCCTGTTCGAGCTTGTGCTTTGGAAAAGGCAACGCGATCTCGAAGCTGAAGAGTTGGTCGGCGTAGATATATGTCTTCGTCCAGTGAGCTACGACCGTTCGATTGTTGATCGTTTCGACGGATCCGAGCGACGCATAGGCGGCGTGGTCGAAAATCGGGAGCTCTTTGTCGCGGACGACCTGCATCGTAAACAACAGGTCGTCCGTGGTGATCGGCGTCCCGTCGCTCCAGCGGGCCCCATCCTTGATCGTCCAACGGGTCTCCATCGTGCCGTCCGGTAGCAGCTTCCAGTTGCCGTTGTCGACCGTCGGCGCTGCGTCGGCCAGGCGCGGGAGACGACCGTTGCCGTCAAGCGCGGGCACGGTAAGGCCGCTTGCGGCGAGCCGCTCCAACGAGTCTTCGCCCGGAATGTTGGAGCGGGGATTGAGCTTCTGATAGGCGACGACCGCCAGGCCGCGGATCGCGGCGGTAAGGCGCTTTGGAGTGGACGCGCTCTGTACCTGACCCGTGCCGGCGCTCCCCCCGCCGCTCCGGGATTCACCAGCGGAGGGCGCGCAGGCGGCCATCATCATTGTGAACGCCAAGCCAATTGCAAAAGCTCTCGTCGATCTCGCCATTGAAGTGCCTCCCCGCACGCAGTGAGTCTGCGGTCCCCCAGGGCCGGCTTCCTGAGATTGAAGCAAGCCCGATGGTACCGCCTTCCTGGGCAGATGGGAACCCCAGACGTTATGCTCCGGAATACTGCTTGCTGGCGTTCTCGTGGGGAGCAAAGCTGTATGACGACGACGCTGCGCGAGACACCGCTCGCGCCAATTCACCAGGCGCTTGGCGCGCGCATGGCGCCGTTCTCAGGCTGGCTGATGCCGATCCAGTACGAGGGCATCGTCGCCGAGCACCTCTGGACGCGCAACTCGGCCGGCCTCTTCGACCTCTCGCATATGGGCCGTCTCCTCGTGCGGGGTGCGGACGCCGTGGCGCTGATCCAGGAGGCGACCACCAATGACGTCGAGCGGCTGACCGTTGGGAAGGCGCACTACACGCTGATCTGCAACGAGGACGGAGGCGTCGCGGAGGACCTTCTCGTGTATCGGCTGCCGGATGGCTGGCGGCTCGTGGTCAACGCCTCGAACCGCGAGATGGTCGTCGCCCTCCTCGACTCGCTCAAGACGCGTCGTGGTTATGCCGTCGACGTGCATGACGAGACGTTCGCGCTCGCCATGCTCGCGTTGCAGGGGCCGCAGAGCGCCGAGGTGCTCGTGCCACTGGTGGGGCCGGGCCTCACCGCGCTGCCTTACTATGCGGGCGAGGATGGCGCTATCTCCCTGCCGAGTTCGCCGCCAATCCCGGCGTTCATCGCGCGAACTGGCTATACCGGCGAGGACGGCGTCGAGCTGATGATCCCGGCGGAGCGGGCCGCTGACCTCTGGAACGCGCTCAGCGCCGACGAGCGGGTGAAGCCGATCGGACTCGGCGCGCGCGATACCTTGCGGCTCGAGGCGGGTATGGCGCTGTACGGCCATGAGCTCACGCCGGAGGTCAATCCCTACGAGGCGGCGTTGGGCCGGGTGGTGAAATTAGACAAGGGCCGATTCCGTGGGCGCGACGCCCTGGCTGAGCTGCGACAACAGGGGCCGGTGCGCAAGCTCGTGGGACTTACCTTTGCAACCGGCGCGGTGCCGCGGGGCGGATTCCCGGTGCGGCGGGACGACGAGGAAGTGGGCACAGTCGCGAGTGGCACCTTCTCGCCTTCGCTGCGCCGCCCAATCGCGACGGCGCTGGTACGTACCGATGCGGCGACTGTGGGGACGGAGCTCCAGGTACGAATTCGTGAGGCGGATGCCCCCGCGACCGTCGTATCATTACCATTCGTACCGCACCATACGAAATCGTAGTGGCGCCACAGTTTCCTGACCCACGCGCTGCATCTGGACACGGTCCGAACTACCGTGGCGAGGCCACAATCTGCATGTCATCCCGAGGAATGCGGGGGCGAGGATTGCCCAGAAAGGCGAACGTCCGGTTGCTCCCAGAGCTCCCTCGCCTTCGGCTCGGGATGACACGGTCGTCGGGATGACGTGTCTTTTAGTGCCTCGCGCAGGCGGTTAAGAGTTGGTCAGCGCGCGTTCGATCACAAACCAGAATCGACGAGGAGCAGCCCGTGACTAGAGGCACGTCGGTCCCCGACGAGCTCCGTTACACTGCCGAGCACGAGTGGGCACGACTCGATGGTGACGTCGTTGTCGTGGGCATCACCGACTTCGCGCAGGATCAGCTCGGCGACGTCGTCTTCGTGCAACTGCCCAAACCGGGTGCGCGCGTCGAGATTGGCGCTGAATTCGGCGTGATCGAGAGCGTGAAGTCGGCGTCCGACCTCTTCTCCCCGCTCTCCGGGGAGGTGATCGAGGTCAATACCAGCCTCGATGAGCAGCCCGAGCTGGTCAACGATTCGCCGTACGACGCCGGCTGGATGCTGCGCATACGATCCGAGAGTCCGGCTCAACTCGATACGCTCATGGACAGCACGGCTTACCGCCGCCATATCGGCGCCTGACGCATGAGCTTCGTCCCGCTCACGGAGGCCGAGCGCACGGAGATGCTGGGCACGCTTGGCCTGGCCGATGCGGGCGCGCTGTTCGACGTGCTCCCCGAGTCGATCCGCTTCCCTGCCATCGACATCGGCCCCGCGCTCACTGAAATGGAAGCCGTCAGCCAGCTCGAAGGGCTGGCGGCGCGCAACACGCCGCTCGGCTCGGTGCCCAGTTTTCTCGGCGCCGGCGCGTACCGTCACTTCATCCCGAGCGCGGTCGGCGCGATCATGAGCCGCAGTGAGTATGGCACCTCCTATACGCCCTACCAGCCCGAGGTCAGCCAGGGTACCCTGCAGGTCATGTTCGAGTTCCAGAGCCTTGTGTGTGCACTCACGGCGATGGAGGTGGCGAACGCGTCGGTGTACGATGGCGCTTCCGCGCTGGCCGAGGCAGCCTTGATGGCGATGCGCTCGACCGGTCGCGACCGGCTGGTCGTGTCAGGGGCGGTGCATCCGCATTACCGCGGCGTCCTGGATACGTACGTCGGCGCGAAGCAGCCCGACATCACGACGAGCGACGTCATCGTGGAGGATGGCGTGCTCGTGGAGCGCGGTTTGATCGAAGCGCTCGACGAGCAGACGGCCTGCTGTATCGTCAGCCAGCCAACCTTCTTCGGCGAGATTCGGGACCTGACCCCGGTCGTTGAGGCCGCCCACCGGGTCGGCGCGCTCGTGGTCGAGGTGTACAACCCCACCTCGCTCGGCATCCTGAAGCCACCGGGTGAGTCGGGCGCCGACATTGCCGTGGCCGAGGGACAGGCGCTGGGCATCCCCCTCTCGTACGGCGGCCCGTACGTCGGGCTCATGTCATGCCGGCGGGAGCTCGTGCGGCAACTGCCCGGGCGCATCGCCGGTGAGGCGCGCGATGCTCAGGGGCGGCGCGGCTTCGTGCTGACCCTCCAGGCGCGCGAGCAGCACATCCGGCGCGAGAAGGCGACCTCCAATATCTGCACCTCGCAGACGTGGATCTCCCTCGGCGTCACTGCGTACCTGGCGCTGCTCGGCCCAGAGGGCTTGCGTAGCGTGGGGAATGCGTGCCACGAGACGGCCCGCTATGCCGCCGACCGCCTCGCGGCGATTCCTGGCGTCGCCGTCGTCACGCCCCGCCCGTTCTTCCACGAGTTTGCGATCCGCACGCTGCTATCGGCTAGCGAGCTGAACCGCCGGTTGCTGGAGCGCGGGATCATCGGCGGCTTCGACCTCGGCCCCAGCTATCCGCATCTCGCCGACGTCTCGCTGCTGTGCTGCACGGAGCTCACGTCGCCCGCCGCGGTGGATGCGCTCGTCGAATCGGTCCGCGACGTCGTACGGAGCTCCCCATGACCGAGGCGCTGCTCTCCGAGCTCTCCGTTCCGGGCCGGCCGACCGTCGTCGTCCCGAAGCCCGACCTACCGGCGGTCAAGTCGGATATCCCGGTTAGCCTGCTGCGGACCGCGCTGCCGCTGCCGCAGGTTGGTGAGCCGGAGGTCGTGCGGCACTACACGCGCGTCTCGCGGCTCAACGTGTCAATCGACACGACGTTCTATCCGCTCGGCTCCTGCACCATGAAGTACAACCCGAAGGTCAACGATGCGATGGCGTCGCTGCCGGGCTTCCGCAACATTCACCCGCTCGAGCCTGAGGCGCTGACTCAGGGCGCGATTCAGCTGACCTACGAGCTACAGCGGCTGCTGGCCGCGATCAGCGGCTTCGACGCGGTGAGCCTCGCGCCGGCCGCCGGGGCGCAGGGCGAGCTGTCCGGCCTGCTCATGATTCGCGCGGCACATGAAGCCCGGGGTGAAGGATCACGCCGTCGTCGCGTGCTGATCCCGGACTCGGCGCACGGCACAAACCCCGCCACGGCAGCCATGGTTGGCTACCAGGTGGTGGCGTTGCGCTCTGACGCGCGCGGCAACGTCGACCTCGCCGCGCTGCGCGATCTGCTCGACGACGACGTGGCCGGCCTGATGATTACGGCGCCGAGCACCTTGGGCCTCTTCGACGAGGCGATGCTCGAGGTCACGAGCCTGGTGCACCAGGCCGGCGGGCTGGTATTCGGAGACGGCGCAAATCTGAACGCGCTGCTCGGCGTGGCGCGCCCGCGCGACTTTGGGCTCGACGTCATGCACATGAACCTGCACAAGACGTTCACCACGCCGCACGGCGGCGGTGGCCCCGGCTCGGCGGCGATCTGTGCGACTGAGGCGCTCGCCCCGTTCCTCCCGACCCCGGTGGCGACGCGCCACACGGATGGCGCCTTCACGCTGGATGAGGTGCGCCCGGCCTCAATCGGTCGGCTGCATGCGTTCCACGGTCACTTCGGCATGCTCGTCCGCGCCTACACCTACATCCGGATGGTCGGCAGCGCGGGCCTGCGCGAGGTCAGCGAGGCCGCGGTGCTCAACGCCAACTACTTGCGCGCGCGTCTGGCCGACGCCTATCGGCTGCCCTACGATCGCTCCTCGATGCACGAGGTCGTGTTCGCGGGCCTGCGAGCTGACGGCGCGTCGGTCGAAGGCGCCCACGTCCGCACGCTCGACGTGGCGAAGCGCCTGCTCGACTATGGATTCCACGCGCCGACGATCTACTTCCCGCTGATCGTGCCCGAGGCGATGATGGTCGAGCCGACGGAGACCGAGACGAAGGCGACGCTCGACGCCTTCGTCGACGCGATGCTGGCGATCGCGGCCGAGGCGCGCCGCGACCCGGAGCTGCTGCACGCCGCGCCGACCACGACGCCCGTCGGCCGGCTCGACGAGGCCACCGCCGCCCGTAACCCAATCCTGCACTGGTAACGTCGTGAGGCCAGGCTGCATGTCCAAGGGCCGGCTATGGTCGGCGCTCCTTGGGTGTGTTGTGCTGCTGCTCCCCGTTTCGGTTGGGGCCTCTGGGCCCGCGGCCGCCGTGCCGCAGCAGGACCAGACCCCCTGCGACCCCGCGAGCCTCCCGAGTGTGCTCGAGTTCGACCCGCGCGCGTTGGCTGAAGTCAGGTGCCAGGCGCTTGGCGGCGCGCCGGAGCTGCAACCGGCGCTCAATCAACTGCGCAGCCGCGCCGACCGCGGGCTCCTGGTTGGTCCGTTGTCGGTCACTGACCGGCAGAGCCCGGCTCCGTCTGGCGACCCGCACGACTACCTGAGCCTCAGCATCTACTACTGGCCGAATCCTAATACGCCCGATGGGCTGCCGTACGTGCAGCGGGATGGACGGGTCAATCCGGAGTCGACCGATCGCAGCCGCTACGACGCGGCACGGCTCGGCGACATGGTGCGCTCGGTCAGCACGCTTAGCCTGGCCTACTACCTGACCGGCGACGATCGATATGGGGTAAAGGCTGCCGATCTGCTGCGCGGCTGGTTTCTGGATCCTGCCTCGCGCATGAACCCGAATATGACCTACTCGCAGATCATCCCGGGCAACTCGCGAGTCCGAGGCATCGGGATCATCGATAGTCGCGAATTCCTCCGCGTGGCCGATGCGGCTTCGCTTCTCGCCGGATCGAGCTCCTGGACGATTGCCGACCAGGCCGGGCTGCAATCGTGGATGGCCGACCTGCTGACGTGGTTGCAGGAGAGCCCCAACGGGAAGCTCGAGGCGCGTGAGGCGAACAACCATGGCAACTGGTACGACGCGCAGGTGGCGGGCTTGGCAATCGCCACCGGCAACCTGGAGCTGGCGCGCCAGATGCTCACGACGAGCGCGCCCGCGCGCATCGCGGCGCAGATCACCCCGGATGGCTCACAGCCGCTCGAGCTAGCGCGGACGCGACCGCTCCACTACAGCGCCTTCAACCTCCAGGCGTTGCAGATCCTCGCGAGCCTCGGGGACCGGGTGGGCGTCGACCTCTGGCACGCGCGCGGCGATGCGGAGGGGCCACTCCTTCGCGCCGCAATGGACTATCTGCTCCCGGCACTCGACGGCGACCCGTCGTTAGTCGGCCGCGACGTGACGCCGTTCAACCCGGTCACGGAGCTTGGGCCGCTCCTCGCGCATGCCGCCAGCACCTTCCCGGATGGGCCCTACGGTGCTCGACTCGTCCAGGTCGCCAGCGGCGCTGATGCGCTGACGCAGCTCGAGCTGCGCCTGGGGGCGTGGACCCTCTAGGCGCATGCGGCTGCGGTGTCCGGGGCATTTGAAATCCGCGGGGTGGCCGGGTAGAGTGGCGGCGCACGTTCGTATGGGCACGGTGGAACGATGAAGATCACGCATTTGGGAGGGACGCAGCATGATGCTGATTACCGGTGGCCTGGGGTTCATTGGGCTCCATACGGCCCGAGCCCTGCTCGGTCTGGGCGAGGACGTGGTCCTCACTCAGTACCGCGTCGCGCGCGAGCCGGCCTTCATCAAGACGGAACTGGGCAAGCGCGCCTCTATCGAGCAGCTCGACGTGACCGATCGCGACCGGCTGCTCGAGATCGGTGCGAAGCACCAGGTGACAGGGATCGTCCACCTGGCGGTACCGGCCTTGAACGCGCTCAGTCCCGAGGACGACTTCAAGGTCAATATGAACGGCCTGCTCAACGTGCTCGAAGCGGGGCGGCAGCTCGGCGTGAAGCGTGTCGGTCTCGCCAGCTCCAACACCGTGTATATGGGTGTGCGTGCGGATGGGCCCATGCGCGAAGACATGCCGCTCGCCATGAACGTCCCCGGCCCCGCCGGCGCAACGGCGACCTGGAAGAAGAGCTTCGAGCTGATCGGCTCGTACTACGCAGGGCGAACCGGGCTCGACGTCGTCATGCTCCGCATCGCCGGGATCTACGGCCCGCTCTACCATTCGATGTCCAACCTGCCCAGTCGGCTCGTCCACGCGGCGGTCCAGGGGACGCCGCCTTCGCTGCGGGGCGACACGTACGCCGAGGATAGCGGCGACATGACGTATGTCAAGGACTGCGCGGAAGGGATCGCGCGCCTCATGACCGCGGAGTCGCTGCCGAACAGTTGTTACAACGTCGGCTCGGGCCGGGCCACCACGAACCGCGAGCTCGCCGCCGCGGTCCGGAGCGTCTTTCCTGAGTTCACGACTGACTTCCTCAAGGAAGGAAACAGCCCCAGTTTCCGAGGCCACGCGTACGCCGACATCATGCGAGCCCACACGGATACGGGCTACGAGCCGCGGTTCCAGGTAGAGAAGGCGATTCCAGACTATGTCGCATGGCTGCGGGCCGGCAACCCAGAATAGTTGGTCGCCCGCGCAATTGACACTGCCGGGTGTTGCCCATACCATCGGAGCACGAGAAGGCCATCGAGCTGAGCAGGTCGGGGAGCATTCATGCGCGACGGATACCGAGTTTTCGACTGCGACACGCACGTCACGCCGATGGCCGAGACCCTCGATCCGTACCTCGGGCCCGAGCTGCGGGCTCGGGTGCCGGACCTGGAGCAACGCAAAGTCGAGTTCAAAACCGGCTGGGCCGGCGAGAAGCTGGAGCCGCCTTACCGCCACATGTATCGTCTGGGCGGCCAAGGCCGCGGCGGCTGGGGCAATGGCAAACCTCGCTATCTAGGTGAGGCTGAGACGCGCGAGTCGGATCGTGACTTCCAGACCTTTATGGGGAGCCGGTTTCCCACCCAGGGCGGCGCCGACTGGGACGTCGACGTGCGAGTGCGCGACATGGACGAGGAGGGCGTCGACGTCCATATGATGGTCCCCAATGGGGCCAACGGTGCGGAGGACCCCTGGGTCGAGATGGAGTTCATCCGCGCCAATAACCGCTGGCTCAACGACACATGCGGCAAGTATCCGCATCGTCTCAAGTCGTTGATCGCCGTCACGCCGCGCTCGCTCGATGCCTCGGTCGCCGAGATCAAACGGTGGTCGGATTCGACCTGGGCCGTGGGCGTGCAGCCGCACCTGCCGCTGGACTATCCGCTCGACCACCCGGACCTCGAGCCAGTCTGGCAGGCCGCGAACGATGCTGGGCTGACCATTGTGCACCACAGCTTTGCGTCGGGATATCCTGGCTACCGCGACCTGTGGGACAACCCGTTCCTTGGGCGGCTCGGCTCCCATCCGTGGGCGGCGATGCGTGCTGTCGCAGCGTTCTTCGGCGCCGGCGTCATGGATCGGTACCCCAATATCCGCTTCGCGATTCTCGAAAGCGGCTTTGGCTGGCTGCCGTTCTGGGCGCGGCGCATGGACGACCAGGCGGTGTACATGGGCTACGTAAATGAGCATCTGCAGCACAAGCTGAGTGAGTACTTCACGCTCGGCCGCTTCTTCGCCGCGATCGTGATCCACGAGGGCGAGGATATGGTGCGTATGGTTGCGGACGATTTCGGCGATCACGTGCTCATGTTCGGCTCCGACTATCCGCACGCCGAGTCGCGTTTCCCGGACTCGGTGGACAAGGTACTGGGCTGGAAGAGCATCACCCCCGAGCATATGCAGAAACTCATGTGGGACAATCCGGTTCGCTGCTTCGGCGAGCCATAACGCCGTAACAAGAAACGAGGAGACGCGCAGGTGAGAGACGGTTACAAGATCTTCGATGCGGATACGCACATCCGCCCTTCGGCGGAGTCGCTCCGTCCATTCCTGTCCCAGAAGCTGCTGGATGCGATTCCCGACCTGGAGGAGCACCGCGTGCCGATCAAGGTCGGCATGGCCGGCGAGGTGCGCGAGGAGCCGTATCGGCACTGGTACCGGTTCCGCCGGCCCGGCGGCACCGGTTGGGGCAGTGCTCCGCCGCGGCGGCTCGGCGAGGCGGCCCACAAAGAGGGCGACGAGCGTGACTTCCAGACCTTCATGGGCAGCCGGTTCCCGACCCATGGCGGCGGCGACTTCGCCCCCGAGCTGCGCCTCAAGGATATGGATGAGGAGGGCACCGACTGCCATTTCATCGTGCATACGGGCGGGGCGGGCCATCCGGACCCTGAGCTGGAGATGGAGTTCATCCGGGCGGAGCATCGTTATCTCGACCATTTCTGCAGCGCGGCGCCGCATCGTCTGAAGTCATGTCTCACCGTAACGCCCGTACACATCGAGGCATCGGTGGAGGAGATCCACGCCTGGGGGTCGTCCCCGTGGGCCGTGGCGGTGCACCCGAAGCTGCCCCTCGACTATCCGCTGGACCACCCGGATCTGAACCCGATCTGGGCTGCTGCCCAGGAGCACAACATGGCGGTTATCCACCACAGCTTCGCGGCGGGGTATCCCGGGTACCGCGATCTGTGGGACAACCCCTTCATGGGGCGGCTGGCCGGTCATCCATGGAACGCCATGCGCGCGGTCGCTGCGGTGTTCGGCAGCGGGATGTTGGACCGCTTCCCGTACATCCGCTATGGCATTCTGGAGTCGGGCTTCGGCTGGCTGCCGTTCTGGGCGCGGCGCATGGACGACCAAGCGGTCTACATGGGCTACGTAGCGGAGAACCTCGAGTACAAGCTCAGCGAATACATGACCGGCGGGCGCTTCTTCGCCGCCACCGTCCTCCACGAGGGCGAGTCGATGGTGAAGATGGTGACCGACGATCTCGGCGACCACGTGCTGATGTTCGGCTCGGACTACCCGCACTCCGAGTCGCGGTTCCCCGAGTCGGCGGGTATTCCGGTTGGTTGGCACAGCTTGAGTGATGAGCAGCGGCGCAAGCTGCTCTGGGACAACCCGGTCAGCTTCTTCGGCGAGCCATAGGAGGGGTCCTCGGGACCAGCAGACCACACGCGGTCGCGCGCTAACTTGACAGCACTGCTAGACTGCCAAGCGGACCGGACCGAGATCCGGTGAGGTAAGGAGGGAGCCATGGGACACCGGCGAATTGCTTTCCTGGCGTTGACCCTCGCGACTGCGCTCGCGTTTGCAGCCCCGGTTGCCAACGCGCAGGCGCCTGCGGCGCCGACCTACTATCTGAAGACGACGATCGCTATGCCCGTGTGGGCGAATCTCGAGAACATCAGTACCGACATCAGCTGGGTCGATCCGGCGAGCCATACGATGGTCATCGGCGACCGGACCGGCAACGCGGTCGAAGTGATCGATACGAACAGCTATACGTTCGTCCGTGCTGCGGGCCAGGGCAACTTTGCCGGCCGCCTCGCGACTGCCGACGGTGGGCCCAACGGCGTCGCACAGGTGAGCCCGGTCGAGGCGGTCGGCGCCGACGGCAATAGCTCGCTGAAGTTGGTGAACATGTTCAGCGGTGACGTGCAGAGCATCTCCACCGGCGGAACCCATCGGGCGGACGAGCTCGCGTACGATCCATCGACTGATACCGTGATGGTGGCGAACGATCGCGAAGACGAGGGCAAGAACTTCGTCACGCTGATCAAGATCCATCCGTTGCAGATCCTGGGCAAGATCGACTACTCGAACGCTCCAGGCGGGCTGGAACAGCCAGTCGTCGCGCCGGGCGGGCGATTCTACTTCGCGGTTCCCGCCACGACCGAGAACCCGGGTGGCGAGATCGACGTCATCAATCAGGCGTCGCGCTCGATCGAGCGGCGCATTCCGGTTGGTGATTGCCGACCAACGGGCCTCGTGCAAGGGATCGACGGCCGCGTCGTCACGGCCAGCGGCTGCGTCGTGGACATTCAGTCGGGCAACGTGGTGGCGCGTATCGCTGGCGCCGGCGGCGACGAGGCAGGTAGCGTGCCGACCATCGGCGTGTACGCCTGGATCGTGCCCGATCCCGACAGTGAAGGCTCGTTCCGGCTCAACCTCGGGGACGCGAATACGAACCAGGTGTACCAGAGCCTGCCGGCCTTCGGCGCGCACAATCTCGCCGGCAACTGGGTGACTGGGGAAATCTTTACTCCCGATCTCGTCAACAAGCGGATTCTCGTGTTCGCCCCAACCGTGCCAGTAGGCGGCAAGGGGAAGTAGACTCACTTCCGCGTGCACTTCACGGGGCGCCCCGAATCACCGGGGCGCCCCTTCGTGTCATCCCGACTACGATGGGGCGCGTCTGAGTGTGACGGGCACAGCTTTCCTCCTCTAGACTAAAAGGAGCACGTAACCGGGGTAGAGGATGCAGCTGAAGGACTTGTTGGAGCGGCTTTCTCCGGCGGAGCTCGCAGATCTGCTCGCGGAGTACGGTCTCGAGCTGCAAGAGAATGCAGATGCGACCGCCGTCGCAGGGCTCCTGGCGTCGTACCAGATCCTGGGGCGCGCGTTTTTCGAGCTCGACGTTTTCCAGCTCCTTATCCTGAAGTGGCTCGTGCGGCAGCCCGGCTACGAGGCGCCGTGGTCGAAGCTGATCGATGAGATCGGCGATCGCGTGTCGCCCGAATACGTCGTGGAGGAGCTGCACGACCTCCGTCGTTGGGGCCTGGTGGACTACCGTGCCTCGGATCAACGCGGCTTCGTCACCACCTTTGCGGAAGTCGCCTCAATTCTGCCAGGACGCGCTATTGCCCTGGCCGACTTTCTTCCGACTCGCAGCAGCGAAGAGTTGCGTGCCATGTGCAGTGCAATCGGTTTTCCGAAACCCCCGTCGCTCAAGGATGAGCGACTGCGCGCGATTGTGCGGGCCCTCAGCGATCCTGCATATTGCACCGCCCTTGCGGGCAACCTGGCGACTCCTGCCCGTGCCCTCTTCGACTGGATTCGCGCCCGGGCCGGCCAGGTTACGCTCGCCGAGCTGCAGCGATATCCGGGCGGAGGCGCCGTCGCAGGCGATCTCGCGTGGGGTGGCTATGCGGCCTACTACACGTCCTTCTACACCACGCGCAACAGGAAGAGTGAGCCGCTGGCGAACCTGCTCCAATTGGGCCTCGTCGTGCCGATCGTCCAGATTGGCGGCTGGTACGCGATCGGGTTCGCGGTCCCCGAGGAGGTCCGGGTAGCGCTCGAAGGCGGCTCGTTGTTCGACACCGATGCGCTCCTGCCGCCGAAACTGGAACCGGCGGAAGGCGCGCGTGGCGAGTTGCCGAACCTGACCACGCTGCTCCGCGACGTCGGCCATCTCCTCGGCTTTGTCGGGGCAGGGCGATGCGAATGGCGGCAGGATGGTGAGCCGTACGCGCGCAGCCTGCAGGCGCTCGGCAAGGCATTGCGAAATCCTGACAAAGCGTACCCTGCGCTTCTCTGGTCCCTCTGTGTATCGGCTGGACTCCTCGAGCGCTCCCGTCGCGCGGGCGAGCAGTTCATTCCGATCGACGTCGTCGAGGCTAGCCCACCCGCGTTGTTCGACCGGCTGATCGATGGTTGGGCAAGCACCGCCCCGCCGGCGACGCAGAACCCCGACATGGTGGGCATCATCATCTTGCGGCGGCTGCAAGCGCTGCAACTGCTTGGCAATCTCCCTCCGGATACCTGGGTCACCAAGGATTCCGTGGAGCAGTACCTGCATTTTCAACGCCCGCTCCTCTTCCCGGCTCCTGGGCCCAAGAGTTCCGGGGTCACATCGGCGATTGAATGGCCGGCACTGCGGCGCCTCATCCTTGCGGAAGGCGAAACGCCGAATGGGACGGCCGCGGTGCTCGTACCGGAGGCCACCCAACGGCTGCTGGCCGATCCGGCAACCGATCAGCTCGACGGACTGCTCCCGTGGGAGGACACATGGGTGGTGCAGCCTGACCGGTCGGTCATCGTGCCCCCAAACATTCACCCGCAGGCGCTGCTCGATCTCTGGGGTGCCGCCGAGTTGGAGGAGAACCAGGGCGCTTCGATTTTCCGTCTCAGTGGCACGTCGATTGCCGCCGCGCTGAACCGAGGGATTCCGGCGGACGATCTCAAACAGTTGCTGGCGAAGCGCTCCCGCACGCCGATCCCCGCAACCGTCGAGCGGCTTATCGACGATCAGGGGCAACGGTACGGGCGAATCCGCCTCGGGCCGGCGCAAACCTACGTGCGCACCGATGATCCTGCGTTGCTGGACGAGCTGGAGCACAGCCGCAAGCTCGGCGCCTTGCAGCTCGTGCGGCTGGCGCCGGATGTGGCCATCATCGACGGGGTGGCACCCAGCCTGGCGCTCGAGACCTTACGCAAGGCTGGGTATCTTCCCGTTCTCGATCGAGGCGCGAAGCCGGTGGGAGGAAACGGACCGGTCCCTGGCTCCCCGGCATTCGTCCGCCGGCTGTCCAATTTTTTCATGCAGCTCATGAGTCAGGGCGAACACGCATCGGTCATGTGGAGCACCGGTCAACAGTCGCGTCATGCGATCGTCGAGCCGCTCGACGTGTGGGAGGGTCAGCTATACGCACGCGATGCGAACACCGGCAAGAACCTCACGATTTCGCTGGAAATGATTGCGGACGCAGTTGTCGCAGATGAAGTGGAGGCGGCGCGCTGATGGCGGCGGGCTACCGCCCCGAGCTGCCCCTCATCGTGCAGGCCGATCGGACCTTGCTGCTCGAGGTCGATAACCCGCTCTATGGGGAGTGCCGCGACCGGTTAGCAGCCTTCGCCGAGCTGCGCAAAAGTCCAGAGCACGTTCACTTCTATGCGGTGACGCCGCTCTCGCTGTGGAACGCGTGCGCCGCGGGCGTTACCGTCGAATCCGTAATCGCTACGTTGCAAGACTTCTCCAAGTACGAGCTGCCCGGCAACGTGCTGGCGGACATTCGCGACCTGATGGGCCGCTACGGACGCGTGCGGCTGCTGCGACTCGGGAGCGGACTCGCGCTGGAGACGGATGAACCGGGGCTGGTCGATCAGCTCCGGCGCAGCGCGCAGATCCGCCCGCTGCTTGGCGAGGGTGGCGGGGGCGAGCGTGCCCTGGTGGATCCCGCCGAGCGGGGTCGCCTCAAGCAGGCGCTGCTCAAGGTCGGGATGCCCGTCGAGGACCTCGCCGGCTACACCGAGGGTGCCCCGTTCGAGATCCGCCTTCGCGACTGCGATCGGCTGGGCCGCAGCTTTCAGCTCCGTGATTACCAGTTGGACGCCGTGGAGACGTTCTGGGCTGGCGGCGGGCCGCGAGGTGGCAGCGGGGTGTTGGTGCTGCCCTGCGGCGCCGGCAAGACCGTGATCGGCCTTGCGGCGATGGAACGCGCGGCCACGCACACGCTGATCCTCTGCACCAGCATCGACGCCGTGCATCAATGGCAGCGCGAGATCCTGGACAAGACGACGATCAAGGCGGAAGACCTTGGTGAGTACAGCGGTCAGCACAAGGAGATTCGTCCGATCACGCTGGCGACCTATCAGATCATGACCACGCGGGGGCGCGGCGGGGCGAGCGGCTTCCAACACCTCGACGTGTTCATGCGCGAGGAGTGGGGTCTTATCGTGTACGACGAGGTGCACCTGCTGCCCGCGCCGGTATTCCGCATCACAGCCGACATCCAATCGCGGCGGCGCCTCGGCCTGACGGCGACGTTGTTGCGTGAAGACGGCCACGAGGAGGACGTGTTCTCGCTGATCGGGCCCAAGCGATTCGATGCGCCGTGGAAAGATTTGGAGGCCCAGGGTTGGATCGCACCCGCGATCTGCACCGAGGTGCGCGTGCCGATGCCCGCCGATCAGCGAATGGAGTACGCGAGTGCGGAGGCCCGCCAGCAGTATCGGATCGCGGCCACCAACCCGACGAAGCTCATCGCCCTCCAGGGCCTGCTCGATCGCCATCGGCACGACCGCGTGCTAGTGATCGGCCAGTACCTCGACCAGCTCGACGCGGTTGCCGAGCAGCTCGAGGCGCCGCTCATCACCGGCAAGACCCCGACCAAAGAGCGTGAGGTACTCTACGATGCGTTCCGTCGTGGTGAGATCCGCCTGCTCGTCGTCTCCAAAGTCGCCAATTTTGCTATCGACCTGCCAGAGGCAAACGTCGCCATCGAGATCTCGGGCGCGTTCGGCTCACGGCAGGAGGAGGCCCAGCGGCTCGGACGCATCCTGCGACCCAAGGCGGACGGTGGCCAGGCGAGCTTCTACGCGATCGTGAGTCAGCAGACGGTCGATCAGGACTTCTCCGATCACCGCCAACTGTTCCTCACGGAGCAGGGTTATCGCTACGAGATCGAGGACTTCGTCCCCGCGGCGTAACCGCTAGCGTTTCAGGCCGTAGAAGCGCAGGCCGTTGTCGACGAGCAAGCGCTGCTTGGCTTGATCGTCCAGGTCCGCCCGGTCGCGCAGCATCGTCACGGAATCCCACTCGCGGTCGCCGTGCGGAATGTCCGAGGCGTAGATGAAGCGGCTGTCCCCTACCAGGTCGACCGCGTGCGGGAGCAGGCGGTCGTCCACCTCGAAGCCGAAGTACACGTTTCCACCGCGCGCGTAGTCCAACGGCCGGTGCTTTGCCCGATACGGCCACCGGCCGCGCCCAACGCCGACGTCGTAGTAGTGTTCCATGCGCTCGATCAGGAACGGGATCCACTGGCAACCGGCCTCGAAGAAGGCGACGCGCAGGTTGGGAAAGCGGTCGAGCACGCCGCTGCCGACGATGTGCAGGAAACCCGTGAAGAGCGTGACCGTGAAGGGGAGCACGAGCGAGTCGAACACGTTGTCGTACAGCGACGCGAGCGAGGGCGAGGACCATCCGACGTGGACGGCGAGCCCCATATCGAGGTCGCACAGCGCCGCGTAGAACGGGTCAAGCGCCGGGTCGTCCAGGGTTTGGTCGCCAACGGTGCCAAGGATCATGCAGCCCACGGCGCCGTCAGCGCGCGCCCGCTGCAGCTCCGCGACCGCGCCCGCGACGTCGCCGAGGTTTACGACGCACACCCACATCATGCGCTCGGGCCTGCGATCGCACACCGCCTTGATCCAGCGGTTGTAGCTGCGGCAGAGCGCATTCGCGTAGGCGTGGTCCTCCGTAAGTGGGTACGCGAGAAAGAGCGTCGGGTAGATGACCTGCTCGTCGATGCCGTCGGCGTCCATCTCCCGGAGCCGCGCATCCACGTCGGCGAGGGTAATGCTCCCGAGCTCGTCATGCTTGCTGGCGCTCATGGCGCTCGGCGCCTCGCCGTAACCCGCCGGCGTGGAAAAATGGTGCGCGCCGCGACCTGTGCGGCGTGGCCACAACCGCTGGTCGATCACCCAGCGCGGGTCGTCAGGGCCAAGCAGCACCACCTGCGGCCGGCGGCTGCGGAATTCCGGATCCAGGTACGCATCGGCGAAGGTTTCCGGCGACTCCTCGACGTGCGCATCGGCGTCAAATGCACCCATTGCGTTTCCTCTCCCTACCCCGCAATTTGCTTCCTTGGAATGACCTGGGAATGGCTTGTGGGCGCGGTCTATGCCCGCCGGCGTACGACGAATCGACTGTCGTCCAACGCGGTGACCAGATCGAATCCTACCGCAAGCGCGCCGGCGAGGCCGCCCTGGTCGACCACCTGCACATCGTAGCGAGCGGTGCGCTCCTCGAGTCGCTCGCGCAGCTTGTCGATCTCCCCGCCCAACTGGCGAATCCGCTCGTCCTGGTACTCGACGTAATACGTGCTGGAGAGTACCTTGAGCCGCTCGGCCACGCGGTCGCCCATCTTGCCGATCACGCTGCCGACGTCCGCTTGCCGCATCCCCTGGTCGATGAAGCTCTTGTAGGCGAATGCCTCCTCGACCTCCGTCAGATCGGCGCGCTGCACGTTTTCCACGATGGAGATCCGCCGCATCTCTTCGTCGCTCAGTGGCACGATCTTGGCACTGATCGTGTCGAGGCCGGCGAGTTGGGTGGCGCGCCAGCGGCGCTCGCCCAGCACCAATTCGTAGCCATCAGGGACGGGTCGTACCAGGATGTCCTCGAGCAAGCCCATTGCCGCAATCGAGTCGGCAAGCGACTGCAACGCCTCGCGGTCGAAGAAGCGGCGCGGCTGATTTGGGTTGGGTCGGATCTCCCGGACCGGGAGCTTGCGATACTCGGCGCGCTCGACCTTGTCGTGGAGATCGCCGGATGGATCCGTGGCTGCTTCGTCCGGCGGTACCCGCGACGGGGCGTCGGCGCCACGCACCTCGGCAATCACAAAGCGGCCCTGGCCGCAGCCGCAGCCTGCATAGGGGTAGATGTGCTCGGGTTGAGGAGGCTCACCCGAGACGAGCCCCAGCTCCTCGGATCGCAACGGCTTCGGGATGAGGTGGTTGCAATAGGTGCAGCGAAACGCGAAGGCGGCCAACGGGGTTGCGCCCGGCTCGATATCTAGCCGCATCCAGTCCGTCATCATTGCTCTCCGCTGCTCTTCCCAGGCGCGCGATATCCTGGCTCATCGATGATCGTAGGGGACCGTCAGATCGAATGCAACGCGGCCAGGGCGGTGCTACACTGGCCCCGGGCGGGTCGTGAGTGCTCGCCGGGGAGGACGGAGCTGTGATACCGCGGGAGATCCTTCAGGGTGCCAGGAATTGCGTGATTGGCTGTGGCCAGATCCACGAAGGGCAGCAAGTTCTCCTCCTCAGCGGCCCGACGACCGACCAGATCTGCACCGAGGCGATCCAGACCGTGGCGGAGCTGCAGGGTGCCGACGTCGCCCTGATGTCGTTGCAGCGACTGGCGGCGGGCTGGTACGACGCAGCGCCGCGCATCGGCGTGGCCGCCTTCGAGGCGGCCGACATCGTCATCAACAACGGCACCACGCTCACGCGGGGCCACAAGCCGATCCACCGCGCCATGTTCGAGAAGGGCGTCGTGATGATTCGCAGCTACGGTGGCGACGCCAACATCCTCAGCAGTCCGTGGGCCCGGTTCCCATTCGAGGTCTACAACGACATGGAGCTGCGGCTCATGAAGGTGTTGAAAGAGGGGAAGCAGTTTCGCGTGACCGACGAGCACGGCACGGACCTCGTTGGCGAATTGGACGGTCCAGCCGAGCATCGCAAGGACACCGTGCTCGTCAGCCGCTCGCCCTACCGTCATTTCCCACCGGGTGTGCACCCGCCAATCCGCTCGCTCAAGTCGAACGGTGTGATCTACATGCGCAACACGTACGGTGACGCGGCGCGCCTCTTCGGTATGCCGGAGACGGTCTTCCCGAAGCCGGTCCGCCTCACGGTCGAGGACAATTTCGTGACGCGCATCGAGGGTGGCCCCGAAGCCGAGGCGATGAAGCGCTACTTCGACTTCCTGGTGCATTCCGGCACGGTGGGCCAGGACGCATATCGGGTGACGAGCTGGCACACGGGCATGCACCACATGTCGTTCTCCCCCTATCCCCGCGAGCTCGACCCGAACCATTGGAATGGCTACTGCCATCACCACCCGGGGTACTTCCACTTCCACATCGGGCTCGACCCGAGCGAAGACACCGGGGTTGAGTACATGACGCACGCGCAGGCGACGGTGTTCAACCCGACGATCTGGATCGACGGCGAGAAGATCTGGGAGAACGGCCGGCTCACCGTCTTCGACGACCCCGATTTCGTCGCGCTCACCCGTCAGTATGGCGACCCGTCGCGCCTGCTCCGCTACGTGCCCTTGCCCGTCGACTAAACGCCTACGCGGCCTTGCGTAGCGTGGCGCAATACGCTCAGTTTTACGTGTCTTCACATTGCCGGTCAGAACGGAGGGCGAACCATGTGGCGGTCGATGGTCCGGGGGGACCGGCGAGTGTCCTCGCTACTCCTCGTGCTGAGTATTGCGGCGTGCGCTCCGCAGCCGTCCGCGCCTGCGACGCAGCCGGGTGGCGGCGCAGACGCGACGTCGCAGCCGCGACGAGTGAGCACGACGCTGAACGTGGCCATCATCGGCGACGTTCAGGGAATGTCGATCACCGGCGACCCGACGACGGCCGGCGGGTGGCAGACCATCAACGAGATCCACACGGAAGGACTCATCACGTCTGACGTGAATAGCCGCAAACCAGTGGGTCGGCTTGCCGACCGGGTTCCCTCGTTCGACGACAACTCCATCCAACTCTTGCCGGATGGACGGATGCGGGTTACGTACGCGCTGCGCAAGGGCGTAACGTGGCAGGACGGACAGCCGTTCACGGCAAGCGATATGCAGTTCGCCTATGAGATGTCGAGGGATCCGGCGATCCCAGCCGTCAGCCGCGACGCCTACACGCAGATGGACGTCGTCGACGCGGTGGACGAGGCGACACTCGCCATCACGTTCAAGGCGCCGTATTACCTTGGCGCTACGCTTGGGCCGCGACTCTTCTGGCCAATGCCGCAGCACCTGCTAGCTGAGCCGTTTGCTGCCTATCAGGCGAGCAAGAACGTCGAGGAGTTTCTCCACAATCCGTACTGGACGACCGGCTACGTGAATACCGGCCCGTTTCGGGTGACGACGTTCGAACCGGGAAGCGGCATTACCTTCCAGGCCTACGACGGCTACTTCCTGGGGCGTCCGAAGCTCGACGTGATCCGGTTGCAGACGTTCGGCGATCAGAATGCCCTGTTCGCCAGCCTCCTCGCGGGCGCCACCGATATGGTGGTCGATAGCGCGATTTCGAGCGCCGACCTCGGCTTCCAGCTCAAGGACCGTTGGGATGGGAGCGGGCAGGGTACGGTGAACGTGGTCCGGGGCACGACCTGGTTCCTGACGCCACAGTGGCGGCCCGCGGTGCAGGCCGAGGCCGCGAACCTCGACGTCCGGGTCCGCCAGGCACTGTACTACGCGCTCGATCGCGAGGCCCTGGCCGACGGACTGCTCGCCGGCCATCGGGAGTTGACGGCCTGGTCCTTGCTGCCCGAAGAGGATGCGAACTTCGCTGCGACAAAAGATAGTCTCCGACCGTTCGGCTACGATCCCGCTCGCGCCAGGGCGACGTTGCAGGCCGCCGGTTGGAGCTCCGCCCCGGACGGTTCCGTGCACAGCGCCGTCGACGGCAGGGACCTGCACACGTCGATCTGGACGGTGAGTGGGCGCGACAAAGAGATCGCCGCTTTCGCGGCCTACTGGCGGCAGATCGGCCTGGCAGTGGACGAGGTTACCCTTACGGCCGCGCAGACGCGCGACTCGCAATACCGCGCGAGCTACACCGGCTGGGAGAGCACGGCCCAAGGCAGCGGCGACGCCGTCTTCGCCAAGTTCGAAGGTCCGCCTGCGAGCGCGGAGAATCGCTGGTCTGGCAATCGCGGTGGGTATGACGACCCGCTGGGCCAGGGGTTCGTCACTACCTATCGGCGCAGCATTCGCCCCGACGATCAACTGGCGGCCGTGAAGGCGCTCAGCGATTACGAGGTGAGCCAATTGCCGTTGCTCGTGCTCTACTTCACGCCACGCTTTCTGGGCGCACGCAAAGGTGTGAAGGCATTCGACGATGTGGCCGGTGGCTCGGAGGCTTCCGTCCCATATGGCACGTATACGCGCAACGCTCACCTGTGGGACGTCGAATAGCCCGAGGACCAGCCGGGCCCAAACCGAGCGAGCGTACTGCTGCTTGTTGGACGGAGGAGCTATGCCGCTGTATCTGACCGAGCCCGAGGTTGTCGAGCTCATGAACACCGACCCGATGCTCTATGGTGCGGTCGACGCGTTGGAGCAGGCGTTCGTTGCCTCCGTGCGCGGCGAGATCGCCACGCCGCAAGAGGAGCGGCTCCGGGTCGTGTGGCCACCGAATCAGAACTGGCGGCCCTACGAGAAAGATATTCGCATTCTGCCGGCGATGGTCAAGCCGTTGGGCGTGGCCGGTATCCATCTTGGCTGCAACGCGTTCGGGCCGAATGGTGACATGACGAGCTACATGATCCTGATGGACTTCGACACGTTCGCGCCAATCGCGATCATCGAAGACGCGGCCATGCACTCCGTACGTGCGGGTGGGCCGAGTGGCATCGCCGTCCGCCACTTTGCCCGGCCGGACGCGGAGGTGCTGGGCATCATCGGGAGCGGCACGATCGCGGACGTACAGGCCACGGTAGCCTGTGCGCAACGGCCGTCGATCAAGCGTGCGAAGATCTTCAGCCCCACACCCGCCAACCGAGAACGGTTTGCGAAGCGCCTCTCGGAGCGGACCGGTGTGGAGTTCGTACCGGTCGGTTCGGCACGCGAGGCGATCTCCGATGCCGACGCGGTGATGATTGCCACGAGCTCGTACAACGAACCGGTGCTCAACGGGGACGACCTTAAGCCGGGCGCGGTGGTGGCCCAGGTGACTCCAGGCGAGATGGACGAGCAATCGGTGCTGCGCTCGCGGGTGATCGTCACGTCGCGCAACCGCATCATTCACGATTACACGCAGTGGGAGCCGTTCGCGCGCATCGTGCATCGTGGCGATCTGGACCTCGATGCTACGCCTACACTGGCGGAGGTGCTGAACGGCGACGCCGTTGGGCGGCGCAACGAGGACGAGATCGTGCTCCTGGCAAGTCCCGGCATTGGCTTCTGCGACGTGGCAACTGGCAAATGGGTGTACGACCTCGCGCAGAAGGCCGACGCCGGTCAGCAGCTCGCGCGCGGCACCCGCATGCGTCACCATCCATAGCGGTGCCGCCGGGCGTCAGGGCATTACAGTCAGAAATCGTTCGCCGCGCTCAGGCGGCGCCTATTCTGGGTCATCCTGCTGCCCCCCGGTCCCGGGCAGGAGCTACGGCCTGAAGGCGGCGAAGACCTTGTCGGAGTTCGTAATTCAGGATTCCAGGAACACCCATCGCCCTTCACCTCCGAGCTTCGAGCGGCGCATCGCGTCCGGGGTGCCCTGATCAATTATTGCTGGATGTCCCACGTGTGAGCGTTCCAGGTGACCCTTGGCCAGTCGTCGACCATCGAGGCGACCTTGGATGGCAGGACGCCGGTGACGGACTTCCGCACCATCCACTGGTGCGGGTACATGAAGAAGAAGCCGAACTGGGCGTTCCCCGTGATCTCGCGGATGAGGTCGCGCTCGACGCGCGTGCGCTCGACGTCGTTGATCGTCGAGTCGAACTGCTTCATGAGGTCGTCCAACACAGAAACGGCGAGTCCGTTGCGATTGCTGCCGGTCCAGCGATTCTCCGGGCCGGGAATCTGGGCGATCGGGATCCGCCCTTTGAGGAAGCTGCGAATGGGCACGTTCGCGGTGTATTCCAGGCCGGGGAATTTCGCGCGGAACTCGCGATCCTGCGTCTGCGCGGGTGTCAACACGTCTTCCTGGACCGCAATGCCGGCCTGCCGCCAGTACGAGGCGAAGGCAGACACTGCCTGGCCTGACTCGCTCGTCGACGAGAACGACGTCTCGAAGCGGTCACCCGCGGCGTTGACCAGCACCCCGTCTGGTCCTGGTTTCCAGCCCTGTTGCTCGAGCAGTTGTGCCGCCTTGCGCGGGTCGTAGTTGTAGCTCGTGATGCCGTCCGCAATCGAAGCGCGGTGCGGGTCGCTCCGCACGTACCAGCTATCGGCGAGCAAGCTCCGGTCCTGATAGAGCAGGTCGACGAGCGCCTCCTTGTCCAGCGCATAGAGGAGCGCCTGGCGGACTGCGGGTTGTTTGAGCGCCGGCTGCTTCAAGAACTCATCACGGGCCTGGTAGGTGATGAAGCGGAGACTCGGGCCCGGGTAGATGTAGACGTTGCCCTCCCCGCTCCGCTTCCATCCCTCTTGAACCGGCGTCACGGAGTCAGCGGTCGCGCCCCACGGGATGTTCATGTCAGCATGCCCGGCGAGCATCGTCGTCGCCAGCACATTCGGATCGGTCACGAAACGCGCGATGATCGTTTGGATCTTGGGGCGTCCGAGGAAGTATTGGTCAAAAGCCTCGAGCGTGAGCTGGCTGCCGGGGACCCACTCCTTCAATCGGTAGGGGCCGAGTCCCACGTAGTCGACCGTGTTCCAGCGATTGCTGTTGAAGAGCTCCTTGTCGCTCAGGAACGTCGGCTCCAGGATGTGCCGCGGCAGCAGCGAATGGATACCGATCTCGTTGATGAACGCAAACGGGCTCTTCCAGTGCACGACGATCGTGTGATCGTCCGGCGTGTCGATGGCGTCGACGTTGTCGCTGAGCACGTCGCGAGTTACTTCTGACAGGGGGTCACGCCAGACCTGCCAGGTGAATACGACGTCGCTCGCCGTGAAGGATGTACCGTCGTGCCAGTACACGTCGGGCCGCAGCTTCCAGGTCGTCTCCATCTGGCCACTCGGAAGCAGGCGCCAATCCCCGTTCTCCAACGTCGGGATCTCGGTGGCGATCCGCGGCACGTAGGTGCCTGAATCGTCGGCCACGATCAGAAAACCCTCGTAAAAGAACGGCGTCGTCGCGCTCGACTGCAGGGATCCGCCTCCAGGGCCGATTGGGCCGAGCTTCTTTGGCTCGTCGTTCATCAGCACCGTGAGCGTCTTGGGACTGTTCGTGCCGGCAGGGGCAGTACCAGCGCCACCGGCCTTGTCTGGGGAGGTGGACGGTGCGGGGCTGGCACAGGCTCCGATCGTGATCAGCATGAGCAGCATGAGAAATACCCGGGTGAGTGGCGAACAGGCCCTGAGCATAACGATCAACCTCCTGAGGTGAGGGACATGTCGATAGCGGGCCAAGCGTATCACGTTTACATGACCGCTGCTGGGAGGTACGATAGGGGTGCTCCGAATGGCGGTTGATACGAACAAAGGAGGTCGAGACTGTGGCAGCAACCGATGCACCGCGACCAGCTGAAGAGTTGGGCCTGACGATCTCAGGCGTCAACCACTTTACGATTCCCGTGCGCGATCATGGCAAGGCGCGGAAGTTCTGGGTCGAGCTCCTGGGCGGCGAGGTCCGGCGCGAGCCTGACTGGGAGAGCGTGCGCCAGGGCCGCTCGAACAGCACGGCGATGGCCGTGCGCATGTGCGAGGGGATGGAGCTGGATCTCTTCTACCAGCCCTACGGCCAGGGTACGCTCGACCAGGCATTTCCGCATAACGCATTCTGGGTGCAGGCACCCGAGGAGTTGGACGCGTTCCGTGATCGCCTCGAGGCTAGCGGCACGCCCACCGTGCTGACGACCCCGGCGACCGACAACGCGCCGAAGGTGGGCGAGGCGGTCCTCGTCGAGATGCACTTCCGTGATCCCGACGGCAACCCCACCGAGATTGCGTGCCGCAACTATCCGTTCAACGAGCAAGTCAAGATTGGCTCGTTCGATCAGTGGGATACCGCATATCTCTGGCGCGATTGGCCCAGGGCGTAAGAAGGGAGTTACCAATGGCCGTTACCCAGGATCGCGTGGAGGCCGGCACGGCGCTGCGACTGGACAGCGTGCGCCGCTTCAGCCTGCCCGTGTCAAACCTCGACCGCGCCGAGCTGTTCTATACGCACGTGATCGGCGCGAAGTTCCTCCGTCGCACCGAGCCAGCGCAGGTGAGCCGCGAGGAGGCCGCCTACCCGGAGCTGCACGTCAATTGGGCGGGCATTTTCGACGTTCAGCTCGTCAAGCAAGGATGGGGCGAGCCAACGCTCAGGCAGGCCCACCCCCACCACGCGTTCTCGACGAAGGGCAGCCAGATCGACCGGTGGCAAGACCACCTGAAGAGTTGGGGTGTGCCGTCGGTTATCGTGTGCCGCCAGCACGGGAAGAAGGGGCTGGGGGACGTCTGCTCGGTGGAGCTGTACTTCCACGACCCGGACGGCAACCCGCTGGAGCTCGACGCCAACGACTACATCTTCAGCGAGCGCACTATCTGGGCGCCGTACGACCATGCCGACATCGAGTACCACGGCTCCCATTGGTGGGACGAGCACAAGGGACTCTTCACCCCGCACAGCTAACCGATCCACGTCATAGACAGCGAGCCCGGACCGGGATTTCCCCGATCCGGGCTTTCTGCGTTAGCCTCTCCAGGAGCCCTCGCTCGTCTGCGGACGAGGGGGGCAGTCAGACGCCTCGGAAGCTCACGGGTATTGGTAGACGGGCGGTGGGTCCTTGGGGTCCACTTCGAGCTTCTTCTCGTTTGGATCCCAGAAATAGATGCCTGGCTCGCGGTTATCGCGCCCGGGCACCAGACGCAAATCGTCGTGGTCTTTGTCGCCGCGATATGCCCCGTTCATCACGCCCATGGCATTGAAGCGGCTGATGATCTCGTGGTATTCGGGCGTCGTCGTCGCGAACGCCCAGTGGATGCCCCGCCACTCCTTGGTCGAACGCGGCCGGAACTCGTCGACCTCGTGGTAGCGGACCCACTGACCTGTCTCAGGGAACGGGATGAACGCCGCCCGGCCGTCTCCCTCCGGGTCGCGCTCAGTCACGATGACGTCCATGCCGAGCGCCTCGCGCCACAGGGTGACGGTTTCATCGAAGTGCGGCGTGTCGTACTCGACGTGGTCGACGCGCCGCCAGTCGTACTTGCGCGCGTTCGGATTGCGAATCGCGCCCCGGTCCACGATCTCGAGGTAGTTGCCCGAGCAATCTCGCAGGTAGACGGTGCGGAGCACGCCGGGATCCGGCTCGTCAATTGGACCTTCGACCTCGACACCGCTCTCACGCAGCTCGCCGACGACCTTCGCGAAGTCGTCGCTCGCGACCTCCAGGGCGAAGCGTGGCAAGCCGCGGGTTCCCTCCGTGGGTGGGAGGTCGTATTTGTTCTCGAGGAAGAGACCCAGCTCGCTCGTGCCAAAACCCGCGAAGATGCCCGGCGGGATGCCGCGCCGAGCAAACTCGGTGGTCATGTTGGGGCGATGATCGATCTTGATGCCGAGCATGTCGACGTAGAAGCGTTCCATCGCGTTGAGGTCATTGGTTGGAATCGTGCCGTGGTCGATCGTGCGGAGGCGTGCGGGTACTGGCGCGGCCATGTTGTCCTCCTTGTGCCGTGCAGGTTGATCGCCATGATAGCATCGGGCTCGCTCCTCATCGCGCACGAACATGCGCTCGTGAATGACCAGGCCTTGAGGACCAGAAGAGCAGCGGACACATGTATTTCAAAAGTAACGTTCGGTTACCTGATGAATGAAGAAATGCAACGCAGTGATGTCTTTGTGATATTCGGCGCGCCTGGCTGAGATGTGGCCGTGACCTCACGCTGGATACGCTGCGCGCGACATAATGGAGGTGGGCCATGGATGGGATCGCGCTGCTCGTGGGGATTGTCTTCTTCGGTCTCTTCATCTGGCTCGACCAGCGAGGGGCCCGCCCGGCCACTCGACGGCCGCGTGGACGCAACCGGACGGGTGCGCTCGGCTGGCGCGCCGCCCAGCATATCGGCTAGACAATCCTTCTCGGCAAGCGGGACGAGGCAGGTGTAGCTCCAAGGTGGAGAGGCCATCCGAGCGTCTTGGGGTGCAAGACGGGAAGGACGGGGCCTGCTACTCGGTCAATCCTGCCCGGCGGAGGAAGTCCCCGATCTGGGCGTGATCCCATGCGGTGACCGGTTCATAGGGCCTCGCCGGGTCGCCCAGGTCCACCCCCATATGCTTCATGGCGGACTTCATCACTGGCGGCAGGCCGTAACTCGCCCAACGCCCGGGGAACATCGAGTAGATCCGCTGCCAGCGGGTCGCTAGCGGGAGGTCGCCCGCCCTGAAGGCCCGCACGACCTGCGCGCCGATCCGCGTGCCCGGCGGCGGCATCGTCGCGCCGGAGCCGCCGAGCATGAGGGTGATCAGCAAGGGCTGCATCGTCGTGAAGTAGTGAGCCTGACCGTTCACCTCGATCTCTTCGATCAGCCGGCTAATCTTCGTAACGTCGCGCGAGCTCTCCTTGAAGGCCCGGATTTT
>JAXDLH010000118.1:0-4705 GCA_034666705.1 Chloroflexota bacterium | reverse complement strand
GGCCGCAGCGATCACCGCGAGACGATCGCCCGTGGCGATCAACAAAACGAGCCAGATCGTCACGGGCGCAACGTACCCGGCGGCAGCGAGCCGGCCGAAAGCGACTGTCAACCTCCAGCCCAAGCTGGCCAGGGGCCGGACGGAGGCAGATGCGAACAGGCCTACCTCCGACGCGACCATGGCCGGCGCCGATGCGGGCGAGCATGCGCAACGTGTTACACGTTGACTGTACGCCCTGGCTGAGTCGTCACCATAGGCTCCTCAGCTTCCAGCACCTCGCGTACGCGTTGGGCGAGCGCGACCGGAGTGAACGGCTTCTGCAAGTAGGCCATCGTGGCCTCGAGCACCCCATGGCGCACCGCCACGTCCGGTGTATAACCGGACATGTATAGCACCTTCACTCCCGGTCGCAGATGGCGAAGCCGTTGGGCCAACTCCCGCCCACTCAATCCGGGCATGACGATGTCTGTCAGCAGCAGATCAATTGGCCCGTGGTGCTGGAGTGCGACTTCGATCGCCTCCGCGGCCTGGCTCGCAATCAGCACGGTATAGCCAACCGACTCCAGGACGGCCGCGGCCAACCGTCGGACGCCCGGTTCGTCCTCGGCGATGAGCACGGTCTCCGAGCCGCCCGGCGCTTGTCGGGCAACGTTGGGAGTCACGGGGAGCTCGTCAATCGCTGCATAGCGGCGCAAGTAGATCTTGAACGTCGTGCCGGTCCCCGGCTCGCTGTACACCAGCACGTCACCCTCGCTCTGTTTGACGATCCCATACACCGTCGACAGCCCGAGGCCAGTGCCCTTCCCTTGCTCTTTGGTCGTATAGAACGGCTCGAAGATACGCGCCTGTGTCGCCGCATCCATGCCACAGCCGGTGTCGCTCACCGCCAGCATGACGTACGCCCCTGATTTGACCATCGAATTCCCGTCGCCCAGCGTCGACTCGAACTCCACGTTAGCCGTCTCGATGGTGAGCACCCCGCCAGTGGGCATGGCATCGCGGGCGTTCGCCGCGAGATTCAGGATCACCTGGCCCAGTTGGCCGCGATCGGCCTTCACGCGGCCGAGGCCGCGGGCCAGCGAGATGTGGAGCTCGATATCCTCGCCGATCAGACGTCGCAACAATTTGTCGGTGTCCGCGACGACCGCATTGAGGTCGAGTACCTCAGCCCGCAGCATCTGGCGGCGGCTGAAGGCGAGCAGTTGGCTCGTCAGGCCAGCAGCCCGCTCGCCAGCTTTGAGAACCTCGGCGAGCGGCTCACGACGCGCATCGCCGTCCGCAAATGAGGCGTAGGTCAACTCGGTGAAGCCGTTGATCACGGTGAGCAGATTGTTGAAGTCGTGCGCGATTCCGCCCGCCAACTGGCCGACCGCCTCCATCTTCTGCGCCTGGCGGAGCTGCTCCTCGGCGTGCTCGCGCCGCTCGTTGGCTTTCTGAGTGGCCTCATAGAGGCGGGCTTTCTGTGCCGCCACACCAATTTGGCCGCCGATGGTCGCCAGCAATCGCATTTCGCCCGTAGAAACCGGGCGTGGAATCCGACACCCCAGCACCAGGTGGCCCAGCAAGGTAGTCTCTGTCCGCACCGGCACGAACACCGCGGACACGATGCCCTCTCGCTGCAGGCTGTCGAGACGGGGCTCTTTCGCGAGGTCGGCAAACACAGCTGGTTCGTGGGTCGGGAGGAGCTCCACCGGCGGCCACCACGGCTTACCCACCGGGCCACCTGTGGCGGGGGTAATGGCTGGCTCGTGCCGGGCCCGGGAGTCACGCGTAACTGCGAACTCGTCCTCGGATTCACTCGGGTCTGTCAAACGGATCGCGGCGACGTCGTACTCGCCAGAGGCGATGATGCCATCGATGCTGTCTTCGAGGAAGGTCGTCAAATCCTGAGTATGCAGGAGTGATTGGCCGATATCGAGCAAAAGCTTGACCTCGCGATAGCGAGCCGCCTCAACCGCTACGCGCTCGGCTTCGGCACGCTCACGCTCGGCGATGTCGCGCGAGAGCTGCTCGACAAGCCTGCCATTCTCCTCGGTGCGGACGAGTACCGCCTTGCGCGCCGACTCATTGAGGCGCCAGTTGACTACGCTCGCGATGCTCGCCGCGAAGATGAATGCGCCGTGGATCAACGCCCACTTCCAGGGATGGGCGATCGCATCCGGGTGGTTGTAGACCCCGGTGGGATCCAGGATACCGATGACGCCGTGATGCAACACCACGAATGTGATCGCGAGGAGGAATGGCACCCAATCCTGATACAGCGAGATTACGATCACGGCGACGAAGAAGTGGAAGTGGAACTCGATCATGCCGCCAGAGACGTGCACGAGCACGCCCGACGCCGTCACCAACCCAAGACTGGCCATGCTCGCTCGGAATCGATGGCTGCGGGTGGTAAGGCTGGCGAGTGCCGCGAGCGCGGCGACAATGGAGCCTTCGGCGGTGGCGTGCACGAGGTCGCGCTGACCATACCACGAGGCGGCGAAGATAACGACTACGTGTATCCAGAGGAGGACGACGACGGCGCGGTGGCGCCGCCGCCAGGCATCCTCCGGGAGCGCGATTCGTTCGGGCAAGAGGAAGCTTAGCGTATGCAGAACGGAGCGCCCCGCGGCGATGACTCTGACGTAGGGAGCCGAGGAGGCTCCGTGCTGGACAAGTTGGGTCATAGCTCCACCCGCTCCGGGTCCCAGGTCCAGGACCGGCGAGTGTGGAGACTGGGGGCCATCCGCTCGCAATGCATAGGCCTTCTGACATCTCCCATTGCGCGTCAGCATCAAGCGTATCAGAGCGGAGGTGACTGGCCATCTGCCAGGTGGCATGTTATTTGGCGGATTTCCACACGGGAGGACCCTCAATGTCACGGATTTGTCGCAGCGACAAGCCAGACTGGCTCAAAGCCCAAGGATTGCTATCTCCACGACGTGACTGCAACAGCCCGGTGGCACGAGATCCAGCTCTAACTGGACTCGGGGACCGACAGCAGGCCGGATTGCAGCCCCAGAAGACTTAGAGCTGGTATCGGTCCACGAGTTGGTCTAATTGTCCTGCGAGTCCCTGCAGGTCCTGAGTAATGCGCCGAGTGTGCTTGCCGGCAACCTCGCTGTCAGCGGTCGCGTGGTTGATGTGCATCATCGCGCTGGCGATCTGGTCCATCGCTCGCGCAATCTCCGTGCAGGAGACGTTAGAGTCGCGTGCTCGCTCCGCACTCTCCTGACTCGACGCCGTCAATTGCACGATGGTCGCGGCCGCTCGTTCGATGAGTTGAGTCCCGACATCGACCTGCCGCGTTCCCGCTTCGGTAGCTAACACCGTCTGGTTCGTGGCCCGCTGGATTTCCGAGAGAATCTGCCCCACTTGCGTCGTGGCAGCGGTAGAACGCTCTGCCAGGCTCCGGATCTCCGTGGCCACGACCGTGAAGCCCTTGCCCTGTTCGCCGGCACGGCTTGCTTCGATGGCGGCGTTGAGCGACAAGAGCTTCGACTCATCGGCAAGGTCGCTGACCAACGCAATGATGTCGCCAATCTGCTGGGTGTGCTCCAACAGCAGGATTGTCTGGTCCGCGATAGCTTGCACGCGGGTCTTGATCTCTTGCATCGCCTCGGCTGCCTCGCCAAGGGCGCGCTCACCCTCCTGAGCAACCACGAGATTCTCCTGGCTCGCGGTAATCACGGCCCCCGACCATTCCGCTGACTGCGCCGCCGCCGCCCGCGTCTCTTCCACCGTGGCTGTAGTTTCCGCGATGGCCGCGGCCTGCTCGGTCGCACCCACGGATTGCTGGGTGGTAGCAGCCATGATCTCGGCTGTGGCGGGCGCCAGGTGGTCGACAGTCTGATGGATCTGGCTGCTGAGGTCACGCAGCGCGGTGGCTGTTCCGTTGAGCGCCCGACTCAGCGCTGCGAGCTCGTCGCGCCCGGCGCTTGGCACAGTGACGCGCAAATCCCCTCGGCCGAGGTGCTCCAGGGCACGCAGGCACAGCGCCAGCGGGATCGTGATAGAGCGAGTAACGTGGAACGCAAGGAGCAGCCCAATGAGGAGCGCAATCGCTACGCCCGAGAGGAGTTCAATGCGGGTCTGGTCGACCGCCGCGGTGATCGCGGCCTGGTGGGCATCCTGGGCGCGCTGCTCGAGCTCGTCCACCTGCTGCAGGAGGATGTCGAACTGGCGGTATACCGGTTGCGCCTGATCCATATAGGCCGAGGTAGGATCGGCAATCGCGCCGGCCAGAACTTCCGCTCTGAGCCGCGTAACCAGATCATTGAGCGTTGCATCGACTGTCGCCACCTGGTCGATGAGCGAACCGGCCTCGCTGGTCCGCGTCACCGCGCGGAGGGTGACCAAACTGGCGAGAAGTTGCGTGCGCGCGGACTGGAACGCGCGGAGGTCGGGAGTGACGTTGGGATCGGCGAAGATCGCGCGGCCGGCCCGCTCGACGCCGCGGGCTTGCGTGGTGGCCACGTCCGACGCGCGCGCATAGGACCCAATGCCGCTCGCCAGATCCGCATACCCCAGCGCGAGATTCGTCAACTGCGTGACCGCAAGCGCAACCATGCACACCATGAAAAACAGCACAATCAGGTAACCAGCGAAGATGCGCGTACCGACGTTCACGGCTCGCCAACCGAGCCTCGGCAACAGGCGCTTCGGAGGAACAATGAGCCGAGGCGCCTCGGCCGGAAAGGACTGCGCGGTGGCCTGCATGGTT
>JAXDLH010000117.1:0-11048 GCA_034666705.1 Chloroflexota bacterium | reverse complement strand
GATGAGGACACTCCGGTCGGCGAAGTCCCGAACTCAGAGGGCAACTTCTACATTCAGTCCCGCGCCGTCATCGCCGTCGCCCGCGCACCGGTGCGGATCGTGCTGACGAACGTCGGGACCTCTGCGCACCAGCTCACGATCGCTGGCCACGGCGTTACGCTGGAGTCTCCCCTCGTGCTCCCCGACGGCAGCCTCAACTGGGACGTGCAGTTTGACGAGCCCGGGACGTACGAGATCTACTGCAACGTGAATCTATCGCGCGGCACCGATTCGCACCGCGGGCGCGGCATGACCGGACTCCTCGAGGTGTTCCCAGGCGGAGCGAGCGGCTAGCCAAGAGGAAGCCCATAAACCCATCACAAGTCATCATTATCAATCACAGCTTGTCATCCATTACGCGCTTGTCATCCTGAGGCCGCCGCCGAAGGATCCGTAGCCCGGACATCGTGGTCACGGATCCTTCGGCGGCGCCATTCAATGACCTCCTTGTGGAAATCTGGCGACGCGGTGCCGCCCACGAAGCTCAGGATGCCAAAATCGGTCGGTCGCGCGGGGCGACACCAGGGCGGCCCAATCGCTTCCGAACGCGTCGTCGCCCCGCACGAGTGGGTCAGTTCCTCCGTGCATACCCGTCGGTCCGGTGGGGGAGAGGCTTGCCCCCTCCCGCCCGGCGATGGTGGCCCGGGGCGATGCGGCGAGGGACAAGCCCTCGCCCTACGGGACCGAGGGAATCCGCGCCAAGGCTCCGATCATGAGAACCGACCCGCTAGCTTGATCAGGCTCTGCCGCAGAGGGTCTTGGCGGCGTCCACAATCGCCTGCTCGTTCGGGATTGTGAGGTCCTCGAGCCCGGGCGAGAACGGCACGGGCACGTCCATCGCGCCTATCCGCTTCACCGGCGCATCCAGATAATAGAAAGCGCCGTCTGCGATAACCGCCGCGAGCTCGGCCGTCACCCCGTAGCGCTCGTACCCCTCGTCGATCACGATCGCGCGTGAGGTCTTCTTCGCGGAGGCGATGAGCGCCGCCTTGTCGAGCGGGAAGGTCGTGCGCGGGTCGATCACCTCGGCCTCGATGCCCAGCTTCGCAAGCGTACCTGCCGCGCCGAGCGCCACATGCACCATGCTGCTCGTCGCCACCAGCGTGATGTCGTGTCCTTCGCGCTTCACGTCGGCCACACCGAACTGAATCACGTAGTCGCCGTCGGGCACGGGGCCCTCCAGGCGGTACATCATCTTGTCCTCGAAGAAGGCCACCGGGCTGTCGTCGCGGATCGCCGTCTTCAAGAGCCCCTTGGCGTCGTACGGGGTCGAGGGGATCGCGACCTTGATGCCCGGAATGTGGCTCAGCCAGGCGTGGAGGCTCTGCGAGTGCTGCGCCGCGGAGCGGCGGCCCGCACCGAGCGTGGTGCGGAGCACCAGCGGCGCCCGCAGCTTCGCACCCGACATGTAGTGAATCTTCGCCGCCTGATTCACCATCTGGTCCATGACCAGGGTGATGAAATCCCCAAACATGATGTCCACCACGGGGCGCATGCCGGTCATCGCTGCACCAACGGCAATGCCGGCGATGCCCGGCTCGGAGATCGGCGAGTCGATCACCCGCTGCGTCCCGAACTCTTCGACGAGCCCTGCGAGCACCTTGAAGGGCGTGCCGGCCTCGGCGACATCCTCGCCGATGATGAAGACGCTCGGGTCGCGCCGCATCTCCTCGGCCAGCGCCTCGTTGATCGCCTGCCCGAAAGTCAGCGTCCGAGCCGCACCCACAGACGGCGCATCAGAAACAACCATGCCGAGCCTCCCAGGAAGAGGATGAGCGCCGTGCACTACTCAGGGATGGGATTCATGACGCGAGGTGGACGATCGGGATCACACGGGAGCCTCGGCGTAGACATCCTGGTCGACCTCTTCAGGCCGTGGGAAAGGCGCGTCGATCGCGAACTGCACGGCCGTGGCGATATGGTCCTTGACTTGCTCATGGAGCGCCTCGAAGGCCCCCTCGTCGACGACCTCTTCGAGCGTCAGCCACCGCGCGAGCCGCTGCAACGGGTCCCGGTCCCGCTGCCACTCCTCCTCTTCATCGCGCGAGCGGTAATAACGTCGGTCGACGTCGCCGACGTGATGGCCGCGATACCGATAGGTAACGCACTCGAGGAATGCGGGCCCCTCACCACGGCGTGCCGCCTCGACCAGGCGACTCGTCGCCTCGTACACCTGTCGCACGTCCTGGCCGTCGACCTGCTCCGCCGGGATGCCGAATGCAGCGGCGCGGGCGCGGATCTCCCCCGCGGCCACCTCGGTGTAGTGGGTGTACTCGCCGTACTGGTTGTTCTCACAGACGTATATGACCGGCAGCTTCCAGAGCGCGGCCATGTTCATCACCTCGTAGAGCAATCCTTGCCCGAGCGCGCCGTCGCCGAAGAAGCAGACGGCCACCTGGTCGGTACCGCGCATCTTCGCCGACATCGCCGCACCGGTCGCGATCCCGGCGCTCCCGCCGACGATTGCATTGGCGCCAAGGTTGCCACGCTCCTGGTCGGCGATGTGCATGGAGCCGCCCTTCCCACGACAATAGCCAGGCTCCTTGCCCAACAGCTCGGCGAACATCAAGTCCGGCGAGGCTCCCTTCGCCAGACAGTGACCGTGCCCTCGGTGGGTGCTCGTGATGTAGTCGTCCTTGCGGAGGGCAAGGCAGACGCCGACCTCGGTGCCCTCCTGGCCGATCGAGAGGTGGGCGAGGCCGGGCATGATGGCGCCGCGATAGAGGTCGTCGACGCGCTCCTCGAACTCGCGGATCGTTGCCATCGTGCGGTAGGCATTCAGCCAGAACGCGACGTCAACCGTCATGGCAGGCTCCTCCGGCTCCTGGTTGTACGGGAAATGTACACGGAACGCTTGACGCTGCCGTGACCCGTGGGTAGTCTTGCTGGGACGAACGACGAAGCGAACCCAGGAGTTTCGACATGGCCATCGCAGCCCGGACCCGGCGGATCGACGGAGACAGCCACTTCACGCACACGGTGAATTATCAGGACCTGAAAGCGCTCCTCCCGCGAGCACAGCTCCGCGAGGCGCAGGACATGATGTGGCGCGATGCGGAGCGCTTCGCGAATCCGAGCGCATTCCGCATTGCGGCGGGGCGCGACAAGCCCCGTGCCAAGTCCGATAGCCCCGACCCGCAGGTCGACCCCGAGGCACGGCTCGAGGCCATGGATCGCCTCGGCTTCGACACCCAGGTATTGATGACCCAGGATGCGATGCCGTCGCCACTGCGGCCTCACGCGGAGAAGCCGCTCTGGCTCCGGACGGCGCTGGCGCAGCTCTACAACAACGCCGGCGCGGCCCTGCAGCAGAAATACGGCGACCGCTTCATCTGCATGGCCACGATCCCGTGGGACGACATCGACGCATCGGTGAAGGAACTCGAGCGAGCCAAGAGCCTCGGCTTGCGGGCCGTCGGCATCAAGGGCAGCTACATGGACCGCAACCTCGACGTGTACGAGCTCTACCCGTTCTGGGAGGCAGTCAATGCGCTGGACATGACGTGCATCGTCCATAACTCGACGCAGGGGTGCACGCTCACCAACACGCCGATCATCGACCATTCCACGCCGTACCCCATGGTCGGGACCGATCGCTACCACCGGCTGCACCTTGGCACGTATCTGGGCTTTGGCCTCGATTATGCCGTCGCCTGCGCCGCGCTCACGCTGGGCGGCGTGCTCGACGAGTTCACGAACCTGCGCTTCCTCTTCTATGAGGCGGGCGCAGGCTGGATGACGTACGCCATGCTCGGCTGCGACCGGTCATTCTTCATCGAGCGAGCCTGTGCGCGCACGAGCAACCAGCCCAGCGAGTTGATCAAGAAGCACTGCTTCACGGCAGTGGAAAGCCTGGAGCCCGTGGAGCAGATGGTCGAGGCCTACGGCAGCGACAACTTCTTCATTGGCACCGACTTCCCCCACCCGGAGTACCAGTTCCTGCCCAACCTCACGACGGATATCCTGGATAAGCCGCGCCTCTCGGAGGAAGATAAGGCGAAGATCCTCGGCGGAAACCTCGCGAGGGCGCTGAAGGTCTCCGACGCGGCGCCGGTCCCCGCGCGAGTCTAAGGACCGCAGCCCTCGAACAGTAACCCAGCCCGGCCCCCTACCGGCGCAGGCGTGAGGGCTCATCTCTTATGTCATCCTGAGGCCGCAATCGAAGGATCCATGGTCCTGACACTGGGGTCACGGATCCTTCGGTTGCGGCCTCAGGATGACAACAACCTTGCGACCTGCTCTTAATGACATTCACCGGTCCGTGCTCGCCGACGACGCATGCCAAGCTTTCAATGACATCTTTTATGTCATCCCAGAATTCTGGCGGTGCCGCCTCGCCTGCTGAGCTCGGGATGACAAGATTCTCGGCCGCATCCCTACGTTGCCGGCAGTCCTGCCATGCTTGCCAGCACCTTGAAGATGGAGGCGAAGTCCTCGGCGGCCAGCCCCATGCCGCGCGCCGCGGTGAGAAACTCGTTGGTCACGGCCGTGGTCGGCAGCGGGACGTCGAGTTGACGGCCCGTCTCCAGCGCCAGATTCAGATCCTTCTGCATCATGTTCACGTCGAACAGAATCTCGTCGGGCATGCCGAGCACGAACGGGCCCCGGTACTTCACCATCGGCGAGGCGATCACGCTGTTCAGCAACACCTCGACTGCGATCTCGCGTGCGATGCCTGACTTTTCCGCAAGCACCACCCCCTCGCTGAACGCCAGCATCTGTACGGCGAGGCTGAGATTCGTCGCCACTTTCATCGCGGCCGCGAGGCCGTTCGACCCCACATAGGTCGCTTTCGGACCGATCGCGAGCAGGTACGGGCGCACGCGCTCGAACACCTTGACGTCGCCGCCGACCATGAACGAGAGCTGGCCCGCGTCGAGCGTAATCGCGCTGCCGGAGACCGGCGCGTCGAGCATCGTCGCGCCCCCAGCCGCCACCTCGGCGGCCAATGCCCGGCTCGCCTCCGGCGCCACGGTACTCATATCCACGTAGACCGCCCCCGCCTGGAGGCCGGCGATGATCCCGTCGGAACCGCGTGCGACGGCGTGCAAGGCCCCTGTATCGGTGACCATGCTGAAGGTGACCACCGAGCCCTCGGCCGCTGCACGCGGGGAATCCGCCCAGCGCATGCCGGCGTCGATCAGCCACTGCGCCCTGGCTTTCGTTCGGTTGTAACCGGTAACGGTGTGGCCGGCATCGATGAGCCGCTTCGCCATGCGCCCACCCATGGTACCGAGGCCAACGAACCCGAGCTCAGCCATTGAGACTCCAAGTTGCAAATCTGGCGGTCGCCGTCAAGGAGCACGTCATCCTCGAGGCCAACACCCTTGTCATCCTTGAGCGAAACGAAGGATCCGTGGCCACGACGTTGTCGTTAGCGAATTCTTCCGCGGCGGCCCTGCAATGAGATCTTTGTCATCCCGGAAATCCGGCGGCACCGCGCCCATTGCGAAGCACAGGGTAACAGGACACGCGCCGGGCGCTACTACTGGGGCAGAACCCTCGTCGTTATAGTACGCTCACTTCCGAACCCCGGCGCGGCAGGAGGCGGATCGTGGCCACGAGAACCTATGGCGCGATGGCGGTCGACTGGGAGCAGCGGATCGATTTCGATCGCCTGCGACAAGAGCGGCTCGCGCGGGTGAAAGAGTTGCTCGCCAGGAGCGAGGTGGGCGCGCTCCTCTGCTTCGATATGAACAATGTCCGCTACATCACCGCGACCCACATCGGGACCTGGGCGCAGGACAAGATCTCCCGCTTCACCCTCCTGCCGCAGAACGACGAGCCGATCCTCTGGGACTTCGGGTCCGCCGCGCGCCACCATCAACTCTACGCGCCCTGGCTCGGCGAGCGCTCGCGGCCTGGTATCGCCTTGATGCGCGGCGCGATGTCGCCCGAGATGGGCCGCGCAGAGGACGTGGCGAGGAAGATCAAGATCGAGCTGGAGCTGCGCGGGCTGCAGCACGAGCCGGTCGGCGTCGACGTCGTCGAGATCCCGATCCTCTTCGCCCTCCAGAAAGAGGGCATTACCATCGTCGACGGTCAACAATTGCTCTCCGACGCACGCATGATCAAGACGCAAGACGAGGTGGCCCTACTCGCCCACGCCGCGATGATGGTCGACGCCGCCTACGACGAGCTGTACACCACGATGCGCGCCGGGTTCAGCGAAAACCAGGCGGTTGGGCTGGTCAGCAAGGTGCTCTACGACCTCGGCTCGGAGTACGTCGAGGCGGTAAACGCTATCAGCGGCGAGCGGTGCAGCCCGCACCCGCATGTGTTCTCGGACCGGACCCTCCGACCCGGGGATCCGGTCTACTTCGACATCCTTCACTCCTATATGGGCTATCGCACGTGCTATTACCGGACGTTCTGCATCAGCTCCGCCTCGCGCGCAATGATCGACGCCTACAAACGCTGCCGCGACTACCTCGACGCGGCGATCGAGCTGGTGCAACCCGGCCGCACCACGGCGGACATCGCGGCGGCGTTCCCGAAAGCGACGGAGTTCGGCTTCGAGAACGAAGAGGCGGCCTTCGCGCTGCAGCAAGGTCATGGCATCGGACTCGCCATCTGGGAGAAACCCATGATCAGCCGGCTGGTGTCGCTCGACCACCCGACGGAGATCCTGCCCGGCATGGTGTTCGCCCTGGAGACGTTCTGGCCGGCGAGCGATGGCTGGAGCGCCGCGCGCGTCGAGGAGGAGATCGTGGTAACCGAGACCGGTCACGAGATCATCACCCGCTTCCCGGCCGAGCAACTCATCATCGCGGGCACGCGCTACTTCACCGCGACCGGTCCGCTGCCCGAGGTTCGCGACGTCCAGCCCGTGCCGAGCCCGGAGGCGCTGGCGATAGCGCAACGCGTGATCGACGAAAGACCGGGCATCTAAAACTCCATACGCCCATCGGAGCTGTGCAGTGACGACCAACGTGATCATGCCGGCCCTCGGAATGGACCAGGACACCGGCACCCTTCTGCGCTGGATCAAACACGAAGGCGACGCCGTCACCAAGGGCGAGCCGATCATGGAGATCGAGACCGACAAGGTCACCGTGGAGATCGAGGCAAACGCCACTGGCGTGCTGACGGCGATCACCGCAGGGGAGGGCGACGAGATCCCCGTCGGCACAGTGATCGCCCAGATCGTCGAGGCAACCCGTCTGCAGCCCGGGGAGGCACCTCAGTCGATTATTGCCGCAATGTCGGTAGCACCACTGCTACACGCCGAAGATGAAACCGAGCACCGCGCTGACTCCGCCGTCCCAGTCTCCTCGCCTTACCCCGGAGCGCGCAAAGGCGCTTTCGAGCGTTTGATGCCGGCCTCACCGCTCGCGCGGCGGCTGGCGAGCGAACAAGACCTCGACCTCGCTGGCATTCGCGGAGGTGGCCCGGAGGGAGCGGTGCTCGCCGCCGACGTGCAAGCAGCGATGGCGGGTCCAGAACGCGCATCGGCAGCAATCCAGGCGTCAGCAGACGATCGAATCGCGGTCTCGCGCGCGTGGCAGGTGATGGCCGAGCGGATGACGGCGAGCTGGACTACGGTGCCGCATTTCGTGCTGATGCGCGAGGTCGATGCAAGCGGGCTCGCTGAGATGCGCCGCCGCATTGGCCTCAGCGTCGAGCAGCGCGCGGGAATGCGACCGACGTACTCCGACCTGCTCGTCAAGCTCGTCGCCGCGGCGCTGCGCCGCCATCCTCGGGCCAATGCGAGCTGGATCGACGGCACGCCGCGCGAGAATCGCGAGGTCCACATCGGGCTCGCCGTCGCCACTGACGCGGCGCTCGTCGTGCCCGTGATCCGCGATGCCGACACGCTGAGCGTTGGGGAGATCGCGCAACGCCGCCACGAGCTCGTGGAGCGTGCGAACGCAGGCAAGCTGACGCCATCGGATGTGAGCGGCGGGACGTTTACCATCACGAATCTCGGTATGTGGGGCGTCGACGCCTTCAACGCGATCGTCAATCCGCCCCAGGCGGCGATCCTGGCCGTCGGGCGCATTGCGGATCGCGTGGTCGCCGTGGACGGGCAACCGGCGGTGCGACCGACAATGATCCTGACCCTGTCCGCCGATCATCGCGCCATCGACGGCGCCCGTGCGGCCCAGTTCCTCGCCGAGCTCGCCGGCTTGGTAGAGGAGCCCTGGGGACTGCTGGCATAGTGATGCAGCGAGTACTCGTGCTCGGACCCTCGGGGGCCGGCAAGTCAACCCTCGCGCGCCAGCTTGGCGAGCTGCTCGACCTGCCCGTCTGCCATCTCGACCAGTTGTTTTGGCTGCCAGGGTGGGTCGAGGCACCCCGGGAGGTGTTCGATGAGCGGCTCGCCGAGGTAATCGCGGGCAATGCCTGGGTGATCGACGGCAACTACTCGCGCGTGCTCGAGGCGCGGCTGGCCCGGGCTGATACAGCAATCTATCTCGACTTCCCACGAAGGCTCTGCTACTACCGAGTGGTGAAGCGCCTGATCCAGTATCACGGCCGTCCTCGGCCCGACATGGGCGAAGAGTGCCCGGAGAAGATCGACTGGGAGTTCATCCAGTGGATCTGGGGCTTCCCGAGCCGCAGTCGGCCCCGCATCCTCGCGCGACTCGCCGCCTGCCCGCCAGAACAACGCGTGCATATTCTGCGCGGTCCTCGTGCGGTGAATGAGCTTCTCGCTGGCCTGCCGCGTACGGGCGCTGATCGGGCTCAGCTTCCCAGATGAAATCCACTATGCGTCCCTCACCTCCTTTGACGTCAAGGAGGTGAACCGTGGCGAGCACGCCTGCCGCGGCTGCTGGCCGGTCGACGTGGCGCGGGCGGAAGGAAGCGTGCGTCGATGGTCCGCGCATGCCACGCCACGTGCACCTCGACGCCGGCCTCATCGGCGGCGAGGCGCACCGCCGCCTCGGCATCCGCGCTGCGCGGCAGCACGACCGAGACACCCATGACGGGGTCGCGCGCCACCAGCACCACGCTGATCACGGCGCCCCATACGCGTGATGGCGCGGCGTGGAGGGCCACCCGGTCCATCAGCGCTTTTCTGACATGTGATAGGGCACGTTGGCCACAACAATGCCTGGATGGAACAATAGCGCTGCCTTTAGACGCAGCGCCGTCTGGTTGTGCAGCAGGTGCTCCCACCAGCGGGAGGGCACGAACTCCGGCACGATGACCGTGATCGTCTCGTCCGGATGCGTCGCCTGCAGCGCGTCGATGTACGCGAGCAGCGGGCCCAGGAGCGAGCGATACGGCGACTCGATGATGACGAGCTCCGCGCCGGGGCCCGACTCCTCCCACTCCGCGCGCAGTCCATCGGCAGCCTGCGGGTCGTCGGCCACGTGCACCGCAATGACGTGCTGCTCGTCGGCGGCGATGGCCCGGGCGTATGCCAGGGCGGCGTGGTCCTCGGCACCCAGGTCCGCCACCGGTACGACGGCGCGCACGGTAATGCGTTGGGACGGTGTCGGCGTTTCAGCGCGCCGGGCACGCTCGAGCCGTACGTAGTGGGAGTGAATGGCGGATAGCGCGGCGATCATCAACGGGATCAGCAGCACGACCAACCATGCGCCGTGCACGAACTTGGTCGTGGCAATGACGAGCGCGACGATGCCCGTCGCGACCGCCCCGGTGCCGTTGATGAGCGCGGAGCGGCGCCAGTTGCGCCCGCGCTCCCGCCGCCAGTGGCGCACCATACCGGCTTGCGAGAGGGTGAAGCTCAGGAACACGCCGACCGCATACAGGGGGATCAATGCGTCGACACTCCCCCTGAAAACGATCAACAGCAGGATCGAAAGCCCGGAGAGGGCGAAGATGCCAGTGCTGAACGCGAGCCGGTCGCCACGAAACTGGAACACCCGGGGCAAAAACCGGTCGCGCGCCAGGATCGAGCTCAAACGAGGAAAGTCGGCGAACGCCGTGTTAGCCGCCAGCACGAGGATCAGCATCGTGGTGACCTGCAGGAAGCCCCACATCGGCCCGGTGCCGAACACCGTCCGGCCAAGCTGCGAGACGACCGTCTCGTCGGTCGCCGGCAGGATGCCCATGTGCACCGCGAGGAACGACGTGCCGAGGAACATCGAACCGAGCAGGGCGCCCATGGCCACCAGGGTCGCCCGCGCATTCTTCCACTCGGGGGGCTTGAACGCCGGCACGCCGTTCGAGACTGCCTCGGTCCCGGTCATGGCGCTGCAGCCCTGCGCGAAGGCGGCCATGAGCAGAAACAGACCGAGCGATTGATTGCCTGGGGTCAGGACCGAGGCGGCTGGCACGTAGGTCCAATCGCCCCGCCACAGCCTGAACAAACCGAAGGCGATCATGACGTACATCGCCAGCACGAACGCATACGTCGGCGCCGCGAAGATCGTGCCGGATTCGCGAATCCCCCGCAGATTGCCCAGCATGATCAGGAGCACCGCGCCAACGCCCATCGGCACCGTCCACGGCAGGAGGTCAGGCATGAGCGAGGTGATCGCGGCGATGCCCGCCGCGACGGACACCGCCACCGTCAGGACGTAGTCGATGAGCAGCGAGGAGGCCGCGGTGAGCCCTGAGAGCATGCCGAGGTTGTCGCTGGCCACGATGTAGCTGCCGCCGCCGGACGGGTAGGCTTGCACCGTCTGTCGGTATGAAACGACCACGATGCCAAGCAGCACGACGATGATGATCGAGATGGGCCAGGTGAGCGAGAGCATGCCGACGCCCGCCAGCACCAACACCTTCATGATCTCCTCGGTCGCATAGGCCACTGAGGAGAGGACGTCCGAGGAGAAGACGGCGAGGGCCTTGACCTTCGTCAGGCGCTCGTGCGCTTCACGTGCGGTCGGGATTGGCTGGCCGACCAGGACGCGCTTCAGCCGATTAAAGAGGAGGCCGGGGCCCGCGCTCGGCTGGTCGTACCCGGGCTTGGAGACGATACGGCCGCGGCCCGTGCGCGCGAAGCTGGTATGGGTGATGCGCACGTAGCGGTTGCCGGGCTTGACCCCGCGTACCGTCTCACGCCACTCGAGCTCCGGGCTGGAGGAAACGTC
>JAXDLH010000116.1:0-5687 GCA_034666705.1 Chloroflexota bacterium | reverse complement strand
TCCGAGCGGCGTCGCGATCTCATCCATGCGCAGGCCGAACAGCATTGGCACAGTAGCCGCGAGGATCTGGCCGAGAAACTGGGGGCCTGGGGGAAGGCGCCGTGCGTCGTCGACGATTGCCAATGGGATCAACACCAGCGAGCCAAGCAGGATGCCAATGAGGCGCATGAGGTCAGCGGGAAGCCGCTCGACCGTTTCCGGTGCCGCCACGAACCCAATGAGGATGGCAAGCCAGCAGGCGACGAGCACGCCATAGCCGCCAGTCCGTGGCAGGACGTACTCCTTCAGCTCCCCACGACGCGGCCGATCCACGAGACCGGCTGCCCGCCCGGCGTACTCCGCGACACGGACGCAAAGCACAGCACCGATGAAGGCGACCGCGGCGACCAGCAGGTACCAGGTGGTGGTGCTCATACGGCTCTCGTTACCTCAGCACGGCGCGGGATCGCGTGCCGCTCGAGTCGTCTTGCGCCCTTCGATGGCCGTGGCGAAGGACCCAAATCATTAAAGCTCGGAGCCACGAATCCATTGGCCCGCTGGCCTCCAGAGGACATCGTGCGCTGGCCGACGATTATAGGCCCGGCGGCAATGATCTGGCGTTCGCGCTTACTGGAGGCGGCGCGCCAGCTCCATCACACGACTGCGCAGGAGGTCGAGATCGTCGCCGTCAACCAATGCGCGGAGCTCCGCGACGCTTGCCTCAGGATCGCCGAGCTCCGCGCGCCCTTCTGGACGCGTGATCGAAAGTACGCTGCTTTGCTCCTCAGCTTCGGGATGCTCCTGCGCACTCACCAACTCCTCGGCAAGCCGCTCCCCAGCCCGCGTTCCGGTGATCTCCAATGTTGGCTCGCCGCCGTCGCGCCGCGCCAATGCATAGATACGGCGAGCCATCGCCTCGACGGGCACTGGCTCGCCGACGTCCAGCATCGTATGCGAGCCCGTCGGCATTGCCAGCGCGTGCAGCAACAGCGCTACTGCTTCATCCATCGTCATCCAGTAGCGGGTCATGCGCGCGTCGGTAAGCGTCAGCGGCCCACCCCGCCGCGCCTGCTCGAGGAACGTCTCGACGACGCTGCCGCTCGTGCCCAGCACATTGACAAACCGCACGATGTGCACAGCCATGGAGCCGCCGCGGCGCGCGTGGGCGAGGAGCAGGATCTCGGCGAGCCGCTTGGTAGCGCCATACACGCTGGGTGGGTTCACCGCCTTGTCGCTCGATGGATAGACGAATTGCCGCACGCCGGCGCGCTCAGCCGCGTTGAGAAGGTCGTGCGTGGCAAGCACGTTGACCGCCACCGGCTCGTCCGGCTCCTGTTCGCCAAGCGGGACGTGCTTGCGGGCGGCGAGGTGGAAGACAATCGAGGGCGACGTTTCCCGCAGGATTCGCTCGACCTTCGCCACGTTGCGCAGGTCGGTCAGCCGCGGCTCGATCGGGGTCGCCTTTCCGATATCGCGCTGCAGGTGGAACAGTGAGGCCTCGTGGTTATCCAGCACTACGATCCGCTCGGCATTCAACGTGGCGAGCTGGGCAACGAGCGCGCGTCCCACCGAGCCTCCCGCCCCAGTCACGAGCACAGTCGCGCCTGCAATGTGGCGCACGCCTTCCATTGGAAGCTGGCGGATCGGTCGACCGATCAATGCCTCAGCGTGGTGCGCCACCAGTTGCCGTGGATCGAAGGAATCGCTGCCCTCGCTCAACCGGCCGCCAGTTCCGCCTCAACGCGCGCGCGCACTGCCGTCATGCCGCGCTGCGCCTCGCGCATCAGCACAGCATGATCGTTGTCAGGCTCCAGCGTCTCGGTTATCAGGTAGCGCGCGGTCCTGGCCAGCCGCGCGATGACGCGCTCCATATCGATGTCGCCGTCCGGGTAGGGGGCGCCCTCGCCGAGGAGGCCGCTGGCGTTCGACACATGCGCCTCGAAGAGCGCTGGCGCCATCACGTCGATGAACCGCTCCACTGAGTCGATCGAGGGGAAGTGCTGGAGGTAGCGCATGAGCGGCTGTACGCCCTCCTCGCCTTCGCCGCGCTCAGCCATGCCCCGGGCGTTGACGTAGAGCTGGGCGTGCGAGATGTCGAGCGTCGTCATGAGACCAGGCGCGCGCTCGACGAACCATTGCACGTCCTCCGGCGCCATACCGAGCGGCGTAAAGAGGTAAGCCCCCTCACGCATGCGCAGCACTGGCGGAACGTTCTCGAGGATAGGTACCACGCCGAGCGGGAGCAGCGTCTCCGTGTAGAACTGCACGAATTCCATGCAGCGTTCGAACGTCGCGGGCCGCTCCTCCAGGTCCTCGTCAGTCAAGGTGAACTGCGGGAGGATGCAGTGCATCACGACGGCCTCTGCGCCTAACTCGACCGCCATACGGCCGAGACGACGCGTCAGCTCCATGGTCGCCTCCGTGCACTTGCGCAGGTCGAAATACTCGCCATCCAGGCCGCGGATCGGTCCCTCGACGACGAATCGGAAATCCGCAGGCAAGTCATAGCTGCGAATCCGTGCGATCACCGCCGCGCATTCCTCCTCCGAGACCACATCGGCACGGTCGAGATACAACTCCAGCCCCTCCGCCAATGGCGGCGCGAAGCGGTCAGCCAACTGTGCGGGTGTCGGTCTAGCCTTCAGGAGGATGCGGGCGAGCGGTGCGGAGCCAATCGACATAATGGCCGAGTCCTTCATCGAGAGAGATGCGCGGCTCGTAGCCGAGCTCGGCACGCGCGCGGGTGACGTCGGCGACCTGGGGACCAAGGTCCCCCTCGCGGTAGTCCTCGACGATAGCAGAATCACTGCCGGCAGCGCGCCGCACCGCATGGGCAAGATCGAGCAGCGACACTGGCATGCCGGTGCCGACATTGTACGAATGTGGCGGCGTGGTCGGGCGGGTCAGTGCCAGCTCAATCGCGCGCACCACGTCGCGGATCTCCACATAATCTTTCTGTTGTCGAGCCATGGCCAGGAGGGGCTTGCCGGTCAGCGCCGCCTGCCCAAAGATCGCCACCACCCCGCTAATTCCCGAGGACACGACCTGGCCAGGCCCATAGACGGTGAAACAGCGGAGGATCGACCCGGAGACGCCGAAGGCACGACCGTACCCCTGCACGAGCGCCTCGGCGGCAAGTTTCGAGGCGCCGTAGGGCTCACTCGGCTCGGTTGGCGCATCCTCACGAATGCGGGGTCGCTCGTTGGAGAGCGCGTAGACGCGTTGCGTCGAGGCGAAGACGAACTGCGCCCCGGCGCGGCGGGCAACCTCGAGCGCGACTACTGTGCCCTGGGTGTTGAGATGAATCATCGGCACGGGATCCTGCCGCGCCTGCTGAACGTTCCCGTTGCCTGCGAGGTGCACCACCGCGTCGAGAGGACCGACTTCAGGGAACTGGGCGCGACCCGCGAAGTCATGCGGGAAGTGGATCGCAGCGCCAATTGGCCCGGCCGCAGCGCGCGAGCTCGAGACTACCTCATGCCCACGCCCGGCGAGGTGCGCCACGACGTGCGGCCCGATGAAACCCGTCGCGCCAGTCACCAGGATTCGCACGCGTTCCCCCGGGATTTCTTGTCGCGAGAGCGCACGGACATCAGCCGACAGCCAGGTAGTGATCGAGGACGTCGCCAATGCGTGCGGCGAGTCGATGCTGCGGTGCGAAGCCGACCTCGGCAAGCCGCGAGCCGACCACGTGTCCTCCCGGCGGCGCTGCCGATTTCTGGTATCGCACGGTGACCCCCAGGCCGCGCTGGGCTGCCGCAGCCTGCACGAGCTGGGCCACCTCGATGATGCTCAGCACTTCACTGGCGACGTTGGCCACCGTATACGGACCGGGTAGCTCGACGCAGCGGCACAGCGCCTCGACGACATCGTCGAGGTGGACGAATGCGAGCTCGGCCGAGGCCACCATGAGCGGCTCCTTGCGTGCCGCCTGGAGACAGAAGCGTTGCGGCGCTGCCAGGAACCGGAGATCGGTCTTCATCACCGGCCCGACGCCGTAGACGATACCCATGCGCAGGGCCGCGGCGCGGAAAGGCGCGGAGGACTGCGCGCGGTGGGCGACGAGCAGCATCTCCCCCGCAAGCTGCGACAGGTGCACAAGGTCCGGCGGCTCCACGGGCGACGTTTCGTCGAGCACTGGCGGCAGGGGCGTGCGGTAGAGCCGCATGGAGCTCGCGAACGTCACGTGGCGCACGCCGCGGAGCAAACACACGTCGAGCAGCACCGTTGGACCCACAAAGTTCGTGTCCATCGTGTAGGCGAGGGGGGCTGCATCCGCCAGGGCGCTTGCTTGGCCCGCGAGGTGAATAACCCGCTCGATGCGTGGGCCCGCAAACGCAGACTCGACGATTTTCGGGTCGCGAATTGATCCCTCGATCAGGCGAAGCCCAGATCGCTGGAGCTCTCGGATAGCCGCCCGTGGCGTCGAAAAGAAGCTCTCGAGTCCGACGACCTCCTCGCCCTCGGCCAGCAAGCGCGCGGCCAGAGCTGAGCCGATATATCCAAGTCCGGTGATGAGCACCGCCATTGGCACCTCCTGCCACGCGATTCTACTGGCCAGCAGTCGCGCGGGGGACAAGCGGCCATAGAGAAGGGATCGCTGCTATCATCCGCCTCATGCCATCAACCAGTACCCCCCGGACGGTCGACATCCTCGGGACGCAGGTCCACGACGTGACCTATCTCGAAGCGCTTGACTGCCTCGGCGATTTCATTAAGGAGGGCGGCCCACACCGGATCGTGACGCCGAACCCCGAGATCGTGATGACGGCGCGCCGTGACTCCGAGTTTCGCACGATCCTGAACAGCTCTGACCTCGCGATTCCCGATGGCATCGGCCTGCTCGTCGCCGGGTCACTGCTGGGGCGTCGACTGCGGCAGCACGTGCGCGGTACGGACCTCGTGCTGCAACTCGCGGCGCACTCCGTCGCGGAGGGATGGCGCTGGTTCCTGCTCGGCGCGGAACCCAGCGTCGCGCCGGCGGCAGCGGCGAAGCTCCAGGCGCGCTTTCCCGGGCTGCAGATCGCCGGGACGCTGGCCGGCTCACCCCTGGATGTGGACGACGGCTGGACTCGCGAGCGTATCGCAGAGGCGGGCCCGGTGCAGGTTCTCCTCGTCGCATTTGGTGCGCCCAAGCAGGAACGCTGGATCGCGCGTAACCAATTGGCGCTCGGCGTCCCAATCCAAATGGGCGTCGGCGGAGCCTTCAACTTCTTCGCCGGCCATAGCCGCCGTGCACCGTCATGGGTTCGACGACTAGAGCTGGAATGGGCGTTTCGCCTCGCCACCGAGCCATGGCGCCTGCGGCGCCAGATGGCGCTGCCTCAGTTCGCGCTGCTCGCGGTGGCGCAGGCGGTACACCAGCGTCGCGCACTGCGCTGATGGTGGGCCGTCCGGGCCGTATGATAGAATGCCCTGTCCAATGGGCTCGTGGTGTAGCGGCCTAACATGCCAGCCTGTCACGCTGGAGATCGGGGGTTCGAATCCCCTCGAGCCCGCCCCTTCGAACTTCGGGTTGACACTCCGCCTCCTCATCAGTCGGTGAGGGGGCGTTGTTGTTCTCGGCGAGCAGCAGGTACGGCTGAAACTCTATGCGGGCCCGGAAGCCGTCCAGTTCCCCATCCCGCACAGAGATCTCCTCGAACAAGGCACGGCCCAGTTCATTGCGCTGGGCGTCGTCGGCGTGCTGCCAGGCAGCCCCCGCGTTC
>JAXDLH010000115.1:0-3028 GCA_034666705.1 Chloroflexota bacterium | reverse complement strand
ATCGCCTGTGAGGCGCTTGAGGAACGAAGGCACAGGTTCGCCGGCAGTCTGGACCAGTCGCCCAACGGAACCGGCTCAAGCCGAGTTGCCTGGCAGCGCGCTTGCGTTCCGGCTCGTGCTAGCTGCGTAGACGAGGGCGCTGCTCGCGACTACGCCGGATGTCGCTCGGGCGCAGCCCCTCTAATGGCGACGGCGACGCCCGACCAGGTAGATCGGCTCTCGCCACCGATGGTTGACTAGCGCACGCCGACCATCCGCCGGCCGCCGGAGCCGCCGCTCGGGGACGCCCGAAGCATGCGGAACCGCGGGCCATGTCCTGCTGCATTCTCACTCCGTGAGCGCCCTGCTCTCACTCACCCGCAACGCGCGATCCAAGGTGCCGTGGCGAGACGGAGGGTTAGCTCTATCGCCCGTTCTAGCGCCATTGCTGGGCTCGGTCGTCGGCTGCTGCTATTAAGTTGGTCCCTCTCGACAGATCGAGGTGGATAATGGCAGCAGAGGAGCGAACGCAGAGCAGACACGAGATGTCGGTGGAGAAGGCGATGGCCGGCATCCTCGCGCTGATGGTCGAGGAGCGCGAGCAGCGCGTGGAAGGCGACAAGGACGCGGTGAAGATCGAGGTGCTGCTGGCCCGAGCCGGCCTCTCCAACGAGGACATTGCGGCGGTCACCGGCAAGAACCCGAACGCAATTAGGGTCGCGCTTCACCGGGCGAAAGCGAAGGCGGCATAGATGGAGACCATCGATCAGGTGGTGCGGCTGTTGTTGATGCAGATGCGGGGGGGTGAAGCTCGAGACGCAGGCCGATGCGATCCGCGAGCTGGGTAAGGCGGGCTTCCCTCCGGCGCGCATCGCCGAGCTCCTGGACACCACGCCCGGGACTGTGAAGGTCACGCTGGCGCGGGCAAACCGCCGGAACGGGAAGCGGAAGAAGAGCGAAGGAGAAGGAGAAGGAGAAGGATGAGCGACGTCGACATCGTGCGCCGCCTCGACAGGCTGATCGGGATCATGAAGCTGGCGCACCGCGACGACATCCAGAAGGCGCGTGCAACGGTCCGTGCGGATCCGGCGAACGCCACGATCTTGGACGTGACGGCCGGCGACGAGCCGACACCGGCAGCCGCGGTAACCAGCGCGGTCGTGAAGGCGACCGACCAGTCGTCACGCTCGGCTGCGCGGCGCATCGCCGCGCTCGTCGAGATGGGCGCCGTAGAAAAGATCGGCGCTGGAGCGCAGACGGCATACAGGGCGACGGGGCTGATCTGATTTGGCTACGACCGAGGAGTTGCTGGCGGAGATACTGCGATGGCAGCGTGCCGCGGCGCTACCGGAGGTCCGCAAGACCATCGAGTCTGCGCTCACCGCACGGACTGCGGACGCCACCAAGAAGCAGCGGACCGCGTACGAGATGTGCGACGGGACCAAGCCGGGGAGCGAGATCGCAGCGGCGCTCGGTGTCTCGAATCAGAGCATCTCGAACTGGACCCGCCGCTGGCGTGAACTCGGCATTGCGCATGAGACGGGCGACAGGCGGATCCGTCATCTGGTGAGTCTCGAGTCCCTTGGGGTCCCGCTTGAAGTCGAATCGGAGAACTAGTTGATGGGCGTCGAGGAGATCCTCATGGAGTTGTTGACCACGGCCCAGGAGCAGCAGCGGTGGCAGCGGGCTGCGGTCCTCCCGGTCGTGCGTCAGACCGTGGCCGAGACGGTGAGGAGCACGGAGCAGCGGAAGGCTTTCGAGATGTGCGACGGGAAGACTCCCAACAAGAAGATCGCGGAGGCGATCGGGAAGTCGGAGGCAACCATCTCGCGGTGGGCGAGCAGCTGGCGCGACGCTGGTATCGCGTACGAGGCCGAGGATGGGACGCAGCACCTCGTGAGCCTCGACACGCTCGGACTGCCCATCGAGGTCCCCAAGGGGCAGGACGCACGGAGCAGCAGCGGCTGATGACGAACGACGACCGGAGGATCGAGAACGCCTTGAACGCGATCCACTCCCGCCTTGGAGCGATCGATGGGAAGGTCACGCTCGGTGTCCGCGCCGACCAGGACCGATATCTGAAAGCGCTCAACGAGATCATCCGTGACCAGCCCTTGATTGGCCAGATCTACCTGCTGTTGGACGGCGAACGCAGCCAGCGCGACGTGCATCAGGAACTACAGCGGGCGGGCGTCAATGTGGCCGAGATGACCGTCCACCGGCGGATGAACAAGATCGAGGAGCACGGGCTCGCGGATGTGGTCGATACTGCCGGCGGTGCCGAGAGGGTGCTGCGCAAGGATCCTGCGATGGAGAATGTGCTGAGCCTCACGAAGAACATCGCAAAGTGGCTCACGGAAGAGGGCGAGATCGTCCCGGTCGAGCTGACACGCCGGAGGGCTCGCCGGAAGTGAACGACGCCTCCGCCTCAGAGCTCCAGCGTCTCCTCGCAGTCGAATTCGATCAGCGCGGCTGGCAGTACGACCTTGATACAGCGCACTCCATGGTTGACGAGGCGGTCCGTTGTGGCGCGGTAGACGTCCAGGCGCTCGCCGCGCAAGCCCCCGCGGCGTTCTTGCGGCGCAACCACACGGATCGGGACGCTCTCGCACGGGCGATCGAGAGAGCGATCGGCGGACGGGTTCCGGTACCTGAGCAGGGCTCGAAAGTGACACTGGTCGCCCAGGACAACCGCCAGTACCACCTGAGCATGGGTCCCGGCGCGCAGATCACCGACAGCAACGTCAACGTCGGAGCGACGCAGATCAACATCCAGCCGGGCGCGCACAGAGACGAGCTTCTCGCCGGGGTGCGCGCGCTCGTCCGCGCCGGTCTGACCGGGGACTGGGACGCCGATGCCGCTCGTGCCCTGAGTCGCACGCTGGAGGGGCGCGACGACATCGAGTACACCGACGTGGAGGAGGTCACCGCCGAGGTCGTAAAGGAGGAGGCGGCCACGCAGGGTCGCGTGCGCGACTTTATGAGCAAGGTGGCAGCCGGCGGGCTCGGCGGCGCGCTGAGCCACGGCATCATCGCGGGTGCCGCCCAG
>JAXDLH010000114.1:0-22338 GCA_034666705.1 Chloroflexota bacterium | reverse complement strand
GTGGTACCGGCGATGTTCTCCCAACTCTCGCCCCAGTCGTGGCTGCGGAACAGTCCCTTGCCACCCGAGCCGGCATACACCGTGCCGGGCTTCGCCGGGTGTGCCTGCACCATGTGGACGTCGAGGTCGAGGTTGCGGCGGTCGTGCCACGTGTCGCCGCCGTCCGGGGTGATGGCGATGCCGCCGACCTGGAGCGAGCCATAGAACTGCCCGGACCGATGCGGATCAGCCGAGAGATGGCGCACGTGCGGGTCCTCGCCCTGTACGGGGTACCACCATTCCGGCGTACCGCTGACCTGGCGCACGTCGCCGAACGGCACCCAGCGCTTGCGGTCTTCCCAGGAGTACACCTGCGCCGGCTCCGTGCCGGCGAGGAACTGATCGCCAGTGATGCACAGCGAGCGCACCTTGCTCAGCTCGGCTGGGGTCTCGACCTGCTCATGGCTGCGCAGGCCCGGCGCGACGCGGAACAATCCTTCGCCGCGCGTGCCGACGTACACGCTGCCATCCGGCGCGGCCGCAAGCGTACAGGCATGGACGCCGGCAAGCAGCGTCTCAGGCTCGGCCCAGGTTCGACCTTCGTCCTCACTCGCCAGGAGCCGCACCCCTTGCTCTTCGCCGACCAGCAAACAGAGTCGCTCTGCCATCATGTCCTCCCGGAGTTTCGCTTATCAATTGGGTGTCGATCTCGTGAATGCCGATCTCGATGATATCCCCGGGATGGCCCTCTCCCCCTACCGCTCCCCCAACGTTGGGGGAGGGGAGAAAACGACCGGCGCACGCCCCCTCTCCCGAACACGGGAGAGGGGGCGGGGGGAGAGGGCCATCCCCGGTTACGTCTACACGGTCTCGACGCCGATCGCGACGTCGGGGGGCAGCGGTTTTCCATCCTCGAGCTGCTTCACGTACGCTTTCCAGGTCCATTCGTCCGCACGCACGAGACCTGCGCCCGGCCCGCCGCTCCGGAATGCCGCGATGTCGTCGTCGGAGATGTTGGCTGGGGTCACGCCGGCTATCTTCAACTGCCACATGATGCGGGCCAACGCCTCGACCTTGACCGCACGGATCGTGGCCTGCTCCACGGTCGTGCCGGTCACCGTAAAGCCATGCCCGCGCATGAAGCACACGCTCTTGTCGCCGAGGGCGGCCGCGAGCTCACGCCCCAGCTCCGGTCGGCTGATCAGGATCGAGCGCGGATAGACGGGGATCCCCGCAAGTGCTAGCTGCATTGCCCCGGGGTCATACGCGCCGACGATGGGCCGCAGGTCGATGCCGGCCAGCCCGCACATGAGGACTCCCGTAGGGTGGGCATGGATCACGCAGCCAACCTCCGGGCGGGCGCGCAGCACCTCGCCGTGGATCGGCAACTCGAGTGGCCGCTCGTGGTCGGCGTCCAGATCGCCGCCCTGTCCGTCGAATGTCATGCGCCGGACCTGCGATACCGAGGTGGCGGCCAGCCCGTACTCGTCGACGCCGCGACAGCGCAGCAGCATCTCGTCCGGGGCGTCAGGTACGCGGGCGCTCACGTGGCCGGTGATGTCCCGCACCAGGCCCATCATCGCGAGGATGCGGCAGGAAAGGGTGACCTTCTCGCGCAGCTCCTGGACCGAATCAGCCAAGCTCAACGCTCCTTGGGCACCGGTCGTCCGGCGCGCCGTCAAAGTCTCTGCCCGTGCAACGCACGAGTATCAGTGAGAAGCTGCTTGTGTGGGCGAGCAGCTACATGGGTCGCGAGGGCCCCCCATCATGTCATCCCGAGCTGCCGGCGATGGATCTCTGGGAGAGGCGAACGTTCGACTTCTTCGGGAGATCCCTCGCTGCAGCTCGGGATGACAGCACCAACGGAACCTGCGTCACGCCTCGCCCGGTCACCTGCCAGAAACCCGAGCTATTCCATGCAGATGACAGAACCAATAAAATCGGCGTCACAACTCGCGCGCGGGGTGATGCCGATCCCTAGCTGTTGCCGGCGCCCACGAGATCCCACGTCGCCTGGGTGCGCTCGATGTCGGGGATTGCGGTCGAGAGGCCGGCCTCCGGCAGCATGTACTTCGCCGGTCGCCGATTCGACCCGAACTTGATGTGCTCCAACGGCGGGGTGACGCATACATTCGCCGCCGGGTCGCGGAACGTATTCATCGGGTCCTCGCCGCGCTGCACCTTGCCCATCTGCTCCTCCAGCATCTGACGGAAGAGGATGATTCCACGGTCTGACTCGCCCAGCTTCTCGAGATGCCGTTTGGCGACCGCTCCCTGGCCGATCCACATCGCGTAATCCTGGTTGAACGTCAGATCGACGATGAAGCGCTTGCTGTCGTCGTACAGCGGCACATTGCGATAGGGGATCTGCTCCTGCGCTGGGGCCTCGGTGCCCGGGGCGGCGCGATAGACGTAGTAGGACACGTGGTAGGTACGGTTGTCGTCGATCGGCACCCGGAACTGCAGGGTAGCGGAGAACTGGCTGCCGACGAGGAGGATGTGCGGGAAGAGGATTGGGTGCCCCTCTTTCCAGTCGTCGTCCGCTTCGGTGAAGCCTTCGAGCACGCGCCGCTTGATGATGCCGTACTCGAACGTGTCGAAGCCGATCTTCTGATGTTTGCGGACGTTCTCGAGCCCCGCGCCGAGCAACGGGGCCTGGCCGCGAATCCCCTTGACGTACCGGGTGAACTGGTTATGGAGCCACTCGACGTGCACCGGGTCCAGACTGTTTTCCTGACATTGCAGCCAGTTGCACGGCAACTCGCTGATCGCCACGTCGCGCACGCAGTTGTCCCATACCAGGGGCGCCCAGCGGGGCAGCAGTGGCGCGGGCTCCGGACCGAGGTAGGCGAAAATCAGCCCGCCCAGCTCCTCGGCGCGGTAGGCCGTCAGTTGGATCTTATCCTTGAAGTGCGCCTCCGGGCGGACCGTCTCCTCGAACGGCTGCTCGACGCACTGGCCGGTCGCGTCGTACTTCCACCCGTGGTACGGACAGCGGATGCCGTCCTCGTCGCACATCCCGTATGAGAGGTCCGCGCGGCGGTGGGCACAGTATTTGTCGATCAGCCCGAGCTTGCCCGAGCGGTCGCGGAAGAGGACCAGCTCCTCGCCGAGGATCTGCACGACCTTGGTGCGAAACGGGTTCTCGTCCAGCTCCGCCGCGGCCGCAATCGGGTGCCAGTAGCGGCGCATCAGGTCGCCCATCGGCGTGCCCGGGCCTACCTTCGTGAGCCGTTCGTTCTCCTCGACGGTCAGCATCGGTTCGTTCCTCCAGGGTGTGCAGGCGGTGCGTCCGCCGTGTGCCGTAATGAGCACAGTATATTGGCGACTCGCCGCCCCCACAATTGGCCCGGATAGCAGCCCGCGGTAGGCAGTGCACGGCGGGCTGCTGCAGCGGGTATCAAGGAAGAGCGGTGGAGCGACATGAATGGTGGAGCGACATGAATGGAAGAGACGTCGAACACCACCCAGGACCTCGTCGCCTCGGCACTGGATGAGGCCTACCGCCTCATGTCGCAAGACGAAGAGCCCGAGGCAGAGGCACGAGAATGGATCGAGGCAATGGTCGTCGACTTGGCTGATGAACCGGACGACTCACAAACACCTCTATAGTGCGGCACAGTGCCTCAGCGCACCGACGCCGCTGGCGTCGGGGTTGCGCTACCGCACCCAGCGCCACTGGAATACGTTGTCCCAGGCGGTGTCGCCGTTGTAGCCGCCGACCATTCCCTCGAGGTCCGAGGTGTACGCCGAGGCCAGCGACAGATAGTAGAGTGGGATGTCGCCCAACTCGTCGCTTGCCACCTTGAAGGCTTGCACCGCGGCCTGATTGCGCTGCGCGCGATCCAGCGCGGCGACGTACACGTTCGCGAGGCGATCGAAGTCGGCGTTGACCCAGCCGCCCCGGTTCACGCCGGACCAGCGGTTCTCGGCCGTCGCGACGAATTGGCTCTGCAGCTTGCCAATCGGGGTGGTCCCGTTCAGTCCGGTCTGCTCGATACGCACGCCGGGGTAGGCCGAGACCTGCTCCAGGCTCTGCGATTGCGCCGCCGGGATGACGTAGATCGGCGCGTCGATGCCGAAGTTCTTCCACTGACTCGCCAGGATCGCCGCCTCGGTCGGCCCGGGGTCCGCCGCGAAGGCGCGCAGCTCGAAGCTGAGCCGCTGCCCGCTCGCATCGACGAAATACCCGGGAGCGAAACCGTCCGTCCGTTTGGTGAAGCCGGCGTCGGTCAGGAGCCGCTCTGCCTCCTGCAAGTTGTAGGGATATTTCGTCACGACCCTGTCGAGGTCGGCGAAATACTCCTCGGATGGGCCCGTCAGTGCGTGCGCGACCGCGGGCTCGCCGTCGAGGATCGCACCCGAGAGTGCCTCGCGGTCGGTGGCCTGGAGGATCGCCCGGCGGACGCGAAGATCGAGGAGCGCCCGCTGCGTGTTGTAGTCGGGCTTGAACTGCACCTGGAGGAAGCGCGACTTGTTCGGGGTGAGCAACACCTTGCCGGCGCCCGTGCTCTCCCAGCTCTTCTTTAAAAACGCGCCCTCTGCGAAGCCGATCGCCTCCTGCGCTGCGACGTTGATCTCGCCGGCCCGCAGCGATGCCGAGGCCGTGCTCGCATCGGCAATGGTGACAATCTTGAGCTGCTCGATCTTCGGCTTGCCCTCGACGAAGCCGTCCCAGGCAGAGGCGAGAATGAAGGCGCCGGGCTCCCACCGGTCGAGCTTGTACGGGCCGGAGCCGACGAACTCGTTGGTCCAGTACGGATCGTTCGCGAAGGCCTGCGCGTCGCCCGCCTGGAATTTCGTCTCGAGCAGGTGGCGCGGCATCGGCGGAATCCCCCCATAGCGGCCGGTGGCGAGCGCGCCCGCATCGCCGTAGGGCTGCTTCCAGTTGATGACGACCGTGCGGTCATCTGGAGCCGCGACGTCCTGGACCAGACTGATCGGCGTCTCTCTGGGCACGCCGAGGTCCGCCCAGGTGAAGACCTTGTAGCCGAAGACCACGTCCGACGCAGTCAGGGGCGCACCATCCTGCCAGGTCAGACCGGCGCGCAGGTGGTAAGTCGTCCGCATCGTGCCATCGGGGAACACCTGCCAGTCGTCGGTGTTCAGCTCCGGCAGCTTCTCCGCGAGTTGCGGGCGGGCCACGTTGTGGCCGTCGGCCACCACGAGCCAACTGCTGAACAGCAGCGGTGGCGAATCGGGTGTGGCGCCGCTCGTGGTGATGGGCCGTGGCGCCAGCGTCGTCGGCTCCACGTGCATCGCGATCACCAGCGTCCGCGCGGGCGAGCGCGGCGCCGCTTGCGGCTGGCTCGACGCATCGCTGGTTCGCGGCACGCCGGCCGAAGGTGCGCAAGCCGCCGTGATGATCATCAATGAAAAGAGGACCACGAACGCCCGCCCTGTGCTGCGCATGCTTCACCTCCTGTTTAGCGCCATAGTACCGCGCCGACCGTGCGATGCGGTGGTATATTCGGCCGCAGTGGGGGCACGTGGTGAACGAGGACGCGATCATCGAGGTGCAGGACCTGCGCAAGCGCTTCGGGGCGACCGAGGCGGTGCGTGGCGTGTCGTTCTCGGTCAATACAGGCGAGGTCTTTGGCCTGCTCGGGCCAAACGGCGCGGGCAAGACGACGACGATCAAGATGCTGCTCAGCATCCTGCCGCCGAGTGATGGCCGTGCGACGGTTGCCGGCTTCGACGTAGCCCGCGAGGGTGCCGCGGTGCGCAACGTGATCGGCTGGGTTCCGCAAGAGATTACGGTCGACCCGTACCTCACCGGCCGCGAGAATTTGATGCTCCAGGCCGGAATGTACCACCTGCCGCGCGCCGACCGGGCACCGCGCGTCACGGAGCTGCTCCACCTCGTGGAGCTGGACGACGCTGCCGACCGCATCATCCGCACGTACTCGGGCGGCATGAAGAAGCGGCTCGACCTCGCCATGGGCCTCATCCACCGGCCGCGCGTCCTCTTCCTCGACGAGCCCACGCTCGGTCTGGACGTTCACACCCGGCATCGGTTGTGGGACTACATCCTCAGCTTCCGGGAGGCTGGCACGACGGTGCTGGTGACCACCCACTATCTCGAAGAGGCCGATTCGTTGTGCGACCGGATCGCGATCATCGACCAGGGGACGATTCAAGCGATGGGCACGCCAGATGAATTGAAGCGCGCCCATGGACGGGAGTCGATCCGCCTGGAGTTTGTGGCTGACGGCGCTGCGGACGGGGCGCCGCTCGAGGGGGCGCTAGCCGCACGGGCCGAGGTGCTCGCCATCTACCGACAGCCACACGGACTCTGGCTCGACGTGACCAGCCACGCCGCGGCGGTGCCGGCAGTGCTGGGCGAGGCCGAGCGCGCCGGCGTGGCGCTCAGCTCAATCGTCTGCCAGCGGCCCAGCCTGGACGACGTATTCTTGCATCTAACAGGCTATTCGCTGCGTGAGCGCGTGCAGGGCGAACGAATCGCGTGAGTTACAGTTGGGACCCGCTCGGCAGCGCGCCGGTGTCGTTTTGAACAGACTCGGATCCACTAAGAGTCACTCCGCGCCGAAACGCGCGCAGGGAGAGAGGATCGCATGAGTGCTACGTCTGAGGCCCGCACGCGGGTCGCGCCGGGGGCTCGTCCCGCGTTCCAGACGGCTGGCTCGTCCACTGGCTTTGGCGCCTTCGTCGGCGAGAACGCAGTCCTGATGGGCCGCTGGTTCAGCCGACTGCGCCGCGAGCCGATCGGCATGGTGACCACGTTCGCGCAGCCCGTGCTGTGGTTGCTGCTCTTCGGTCACCTCTTCTCAGGGATGGCGCAGAGCGCACTTCAGGCCGGCGTGAGCTACCTTACCTTCATGACGGCGGGTTCTGTGGTGATGACGATGTATAACGCCTCGATCAATTCGGGGATCGAGGTGCTCTTCGACCGCGAGAGCGGCTTCCTGCAGCGCCTGATGGTCGCGCCGATCAATCGGCTCTCGTTGGTGGTAAGCCGCTTCCTCTATATCTTGCTCATCAGCTCGGCGCAGAGCCTCGTGATTCTCGGTATGGCATATGTGATGGGCGTCCGCGTTGCCACCGGTCTCGGGGGCGTCGCGATGATCCTCGTGGTGGGGATGCTCTTCGGGATCGGGCTGGTCAGCCTCTCGATGGTGCTGGCCTTCTCGCTGAAGCGCCATGGCGACTTCTTCGTGCTCATTGGCCTCATCGGCCTGCCCCTGATCTTTCTCAGCAGCGCCCTCGCGCCGACGTCGGTCATGCCGCCGTGGATGAGCTTCCTGACGCAGTTCAACCCGATGACGTACGCAATCGACGCGACGCGCAGCCTGGTAATCAGTGGCTGGGATTGGGGACTGGTCGGCGCGATGGTGGCGGTGCTGCTGGCCTTTGACGTCGTGACCATGTTGCTGAGCGCCCACGTGCTCCGCCGCGAGTTGAGCTAGAACGCAACCCCCGAGTCGTCCTGAGCGCGGCGAAGGATCCGTGGCCACGGGCGTTGCAGCTCACCCATCCTCCAGCTCACAGGCCGCAGGATGGCCCGATGGTTGGTGTGTACGATGACACAACCAATGTGCCCTTGCATCCCCCATGGATTGATTGACCGCGGGAACGGTGCCTCGTACACTGCACCCACATCAGAGAGGGTGAGGTACGAGATGCGACTGTACCGGTCAATCCCACGTGCTGGCACCGGCGCCCTTGGGGTCATGGTAGGCATCGTCATGCTGCTGGCCGCCTGTGCCCAGGGCGCCCCGCCACCCGCGAGCTCGGGCGCGGCCCAACCTCCGCAGGCGAGCGGCAATGGCAGCGCGACCCAGAAGACGCTGCGCATCGCGCTGCAGGGGTTTGAGGAGCCCAACGCCAACGGGATCATCAGCTACGGATCCGTGGGGGGCTTCGACCCACTCGAGCACTTCATGCTTTTCCACGCGAGCCTGACGGTCTACGACCAGCAAGGCACCCTGGTGCCCCGGCTTGCCCAAAAGGTTCCGAACCTCCAGGATGGCGACTGGAAAGTCAACGCCGACGGCAGCATGGACGTTACCTGGAAGCTCAAGCCGGGCCTCACCTGGCACGACGGCACCCCGCTGACCACGAGCGACTTCGCTTTCGGCGTGCAGGTCACCAATGACCCTGACGTGCCGGTGTCCCGCCCCGCGTGGGCGCGGCTCGTCGGGGAGGTGCAGACGCCTGATCCGCAGACGATGGTGGTGCACTGGAAGGAGTCGTCGTTCCTCGGCGGCGGCGTCGGCGCCGGCGACATCCCGGCCCTGCCGACGCACATCCTGGCGGATCCGTACAAAGCCGGCGACAAGCAGGCGTTCGTCAACCATCCGTACTGGACGACCGACTTTATCGGCGTTGGCCCCTACAAGGAGGGCCGGTGGCAGCGCGGCAGCTTCCTCGAGGGACTGGCGTTTGACAACTACGCGCTGGGTCGTCCCAAGATCGATCGCATTCTCGTCACCTACGTTGGCGACGTCAATGCCATCGTCGCCGGTGTCCTGTCCGGTGATCTGGACACGGTGATCATGGGGGCGCGGCTCGATGCGAGCCAGCTCGTTGCCGTGCAGGATGGCTGGAAGGGTACCGGCAATGCCGGCACGACGCTGCTCGTGCCATTCGGCGTGCGCACGGTGTGGCTGCAATTTCGCGACGCCAGTGCGCCGTGGGCCCGCGACCTCCACGTTCGCCAGGCGCTCGCCCACAGCATCGATCGCCAGGGGATGAGCGACGCGCTGCAGAACGGACTCACGCCACCGGCGGATACGTTCGTGCCGACCGCGGACCTCGCCTTTCAACAACTGGACAAGCGGGGCTTCACGAAGTACCCGTTCGACGCTTCGCGCGCCCGGCAGCTCTTTGCGGAGGCGGGCTGGAACGCCGGCGCGGACGGAATGCTCCACGATGCGGCTGGTCAGCCATTGACGATGGCAGTCGCGGCGACCGGTCAGGGCAGCAACATCCAGGAGATCGAGACGGTCGCCAACTACTGGCAGCGTGCTGGAGTCCAGGCGAGCCCCGATCCCCTGCCGCCTCAGGCCGCCAACCTCGACGAGCGCAAGAACACCGTCCAGGGGGGCTTCCTCTGGCCGTGGTCGCCGTCGACCGATGCGCCCCAGAATCTCATCACCACCCAGATTCCGAATGAGCGGACTGCCTGGAAGGGCCGCAACTATGGCGGCTACACGAACCCAGCCTACGATGCGATCTACGAGCGTTTCACCACGACGCTGGATTTCACCCAGCGGCAATCGGTCGTGGCCGATGCTATGACGTTACTGGCCGACCAGGTGCCGGTCATTCCGATCTACTATTACGGGAATGGCGTCATCGTGCGGAAGGGCCTGGAGGGCCCCGGCATGATCTCACCCCTCCAGACCTCCAGCACCTGGAACATCGAAACCTGGGACATTCATTGAGAAGGAGCGCACCATGGTACTGACGAAGGAAGAGAACGAGCGCATCACCCGCGTCGGCCCCGGCACGCCCGGCGGTGAGTTGCTGCGGCGCTATTGGCAGCCGATCTGCGTGGCAGCCGAGCTTACGGACGAGCAGCCGACGAAGTTCGTGCGCATTCTTGGTGAAGACCTGGTGCTCTTCAAGGACAAGAGCGGCAACGTTGGGCTGATTCAGGACCACTGCGCGCATCGTGGCGCCTCGCTGCTCTATGGCCGGGTCGAGGAGCGCGGCATCGCCTGCGCCTATCACGGCTGGCTGTACGACACCGCCGGCTCCTGCCTCGAGTGCCCCGCCGAGCCGGCGGGCTCCATGTTCCACCTTACCGTGAAGATGCAAGCCTATCCGGTGCAGAAGCTCTGCGGCCTGTACTGGGCCTACCTCGGCCCTGCGCCGGCGCCGGTGATCCCGCACTTCGACATCCTGGTGCGTAAGGACGGCCGACGCAAGATCTCCGTGTACCCGAACCTCGATTGCAACTGGTTCGCCGCCGCCGAGAATGCGGTCGACTCGACCCACCTCCAGATCCTGCACCAGGACACGCCGTTCTCGAAGCGGAAGCCGGCAAATACGACGCGGGGCTACATCGACGACGTCGAGAGCTCCGACTACTATCCGACGCCCTACGGCATCATGAAGCAGCGGACGTACAAGGACGGCACGGTCGACGAGCACCCGATGATTTTCCCCGCGCATCTCCGCACGCGTGGCTCGATCTGGCTGCGCACGCCGATCGACGACACCCACACGTTGCACTGGACGCTCGGCTTCCGCGAGACCGAGGACGGCAGCGAGGTCGAGGACGACGAGCCGCAGGTCGAGTATCTCCGCTCATTCAAGACCCCGGCGGATGCCCAGCACCCGTTCACCCGCTTCGACCTCTACGCGCCGTGGGGCCAGATCCTGGCGCAGGACGTCGTGATGTGGGAGACGCAGGGCCCAGTGTCGAACCGCATGATCGAGCGGCTCGCGACCTCGGACCGGGGCATCGTGATGCTGCGCGAGATGATGCTGGCCGAGATCGCGAAGGTCGAGCGCGGCGAAGATCCGATGGGCGTGGAGCGCGATCCCGATCACGCGATGATCGACACCAACCTCGAGAAGTCGATCACCATGAGCTATCCGACCGGCATCGTCGCGCAGACTGTCGAGACCGGCACCGGTGGCTCCTAGCAGACCTTTGGCTCGCTGCAGAGCTGGCGCATCGACACGCGTGGAGTCAGCGAAGCGCGGTTTCCAATTGGAGAGGTTCGATGAGCGAATTAAGTGAGCGGGCCGCGGCAGAGCTGCGGTCGATCGTGGAGCAATATGCAGGCGGCGAGGCGCTCGTGGTGTGCGCCTACTTCGCGCAGGCGCACCCGATGGAGGAGCACGTCGACGTGCTGCTGCGGCAGATGGGCCGCGAGATTCAGACCGCGAATTGGCTGCGAACCGCGCTCGGGATGCTCGAAAACCTCGAGATCTCGGTCGACCGCCATGCGTTTGCCGAGTTCCTGGAGCAGATCGCTGAGGAGACGGAGCATTACGTGATCCTTGCCGATCTGGCCGAATGGGCCGCGGGCCGCAAGCTCGGGCCCGAGGACCTGCGCCGCTACGAGGTGTACGCGCGCTGGATCCCCGACGCGCCGCCCGAGAAGCTGAGCCATTGGGAATTGCCCGAGGCAACGCGCATGGTCGAGATCTCCCACGACCTCGTGAACGAGCTTGGGTGGGACCATGGCCGAGAGCTCGCCCGCCTGAGTGAAGGCGGTGGCGGTGGGGCATTCATCGAGTGCACCCGCCTCAGCGGCGACCCGTTCCGTGACCGGTTGGCGGCGGCGATGCAGCGGATTTTCGACGACGAGGTGCACCACGGACCGGAACGGGTCAACGGCTTCGCCGAGACCTGGGTGCGCGACGAGGCTGACCTCACCACCGCCACGCGCTGGCTGCGGCGCTTCATGGCGCAGCACCTGCGGGTGCGGAACGAGATCTGGCACAACCCGCTCAGCCTGAGCGAGCTCGAGGCGATCGACCGAGGCGACATCGTCCCAATGGCTGCCGCGGCATCGTGAACGACACCGGGGCACGTCGGCGATTCAGCGCAATGACCAAGAGCCGTCGGTAGGGACGAAGCCGGCCGTACGTGTTCAGGCTTGCGGGAAATGAGGAAGCCGGCCTCACCTGCAAGTTCGCGGGCGAGGCCGGCTAACGTGATTGTCGGCGGTCAGTCTCGCGTCTCTGCGGGCTCACCTATCGCGACCTGGCGGCTGCCTCGCTTCCGGTCACCATCTGATGGCCGTCACGCTCGGTGTACGGCTCCTCGACGTAGAGGTTGAGCGCTTCCAGCACCGGCGCATCGGTCGTCGAGAATAGGATCGCCTCTTCCGTGGATGAGCGGTTGATGTGCTCGTGCCAGCTCCACTGCGGCAGCGCGATGAAGTCGCCCTGCTCCCAATCGATCTGAACCCCATTCACGATGGTGGAGCCCCGGCCCCGGAAAACGTGATACACGGCGCTGGTGGTGTGGCGATGCGCCTGGGTGTGCACGCCGGGCCGCAGCATCTGGATCCAGCAGCCAATCGTCGGCAGCACGTGCCGCCCGGTCGCAGGGTTCGTGTAGCGGAACGCCACGTCGTCGAATGGGCTGGCGCCGACCCTCGCCAGGTCGTGGAGCGCCGGCTCGGTTTTGCTCCACGGGAAGCTCAGCAGCGGTGATATCGGGGAGGTCGGCTGCTGCCAGGCGGGCTGGAGAAACCCGGTGCCGTAGCGGGCGAGGGAGTCGCCGATCGGCTTCGTGGCCGGGTGCAGTTCATCCGGATACGGCTCCTGGCGCATCGCTCGCAGCGCGCCGACCACCGGCGCGTCGAGCGAATCCATCCAGATCATCGGTCCATCGCCCTGGTTGATGTGGCCGTGCCAGGTCCAGCCCGGCGTGAGGATGAGGTCGCCGGGATGCATCTCACAGGGCTCGCCGTCCACCATCGTGACTGTCGCGCTGCCCTGGATGATGAAGCGGATTGCCGCGGCGGTGTGGCGATGCGAGGGGGCAACCTCGCCGGGCATGACGATCTGCACGGCCGCGGTCAACGTGTGGGTAGCGCCGAGCCCACCAACCTCGGGGTTGATGAGCAGAATGACGCGGCGCTCCGCGTTTGGGCCCGGCTTTACCAACTCGGTGGCGCGGTAGGCGTAGCCCTCGATGTCCACCCAGCGCCAGTGGCATACCGGGTAGGAGAGGTCGGGGCGCCCGCCCTGGTGCCGCCGCCACAGCGCGTCCATGTCTTTGCCTTGAATCTCTTTGTAGAACGATTCCATTGCGTCGCCGACGATCTCTACCGCCATGGCTGCCACCTCGGTCAGGCCGCTTCGGGCCTCTCAGTTCCGGCCACGATAGCACCTGTCCCCGGTGAGGACAAGAGGCCCTCGAGCTCGATCGGGTAGGCTGGCGTCGCCCATCATCCTCATCGCTCCGCTCCACGCGCCAATGATTTCATCTGGTACGGATGCCGGTCGTTAGCCCCGCGTTCCGCTGGACGGGGTCCGAGCGCCCACGTATGATGGCCAGTGCGAAAAGCGACCAACTGTCAGGGCTTTGCAGCAGGGGGAGCGTGTTATGGAAACCGCGAGCGCGGGAACGGCGACGGCGAACGGCCAATCGTCCAACCAGGGCCAGGGGAGCTTCTGGAATCGCAAAACTGCCTACGATACGTGGGCAGAATCGCTCGGCATCCCGATCATCAAGGGGTACTACGTCGCGGACGGCCGCGAGGTCGAGCTGGGCTGGTGGGCCGAGCGTGAATGCAATGCCGCGATCCTCCAGTTGGCGGGCCAGGAGGGTGTGACCGAGGCGCGCATCACCGAGATCCCGCCCGGCAAGACACTGCCGCCGATGAAGTTCGCCTTCGACGAGGCCGTCTACTGTCTGGACGGCCGCGGCCTCACCACGGTGTGGTCCGAGGGCGGCGGATCCAAGGCCACATTCGAGTGGCAGGCGCACAGCATGTTCATGGTGCCGCGCCACAGCTACCATCAGTTCAGCAACGCACAGGGGACCCGGCCGGCGCGGCTCCTCCACTACAATTATCTGCCGACCGCCATGTCGTGCATCCCCGACCCGGACTTCTACTTCAACGACTCGCACGATTCCCCGGTGCCGACCGACGGCCAGTTTTACTCGGAGGCGCGCGTCATCACGGGCGATGGTCCGGGCGGCGGCTACGGTTTCTGGGCCGGCAATTTCTTCCCCGACATGCGCGCGTGGGATAACCTGAACCCCTTCAAGGGCCGCGGCGCCGGGGGCCACGTCGTCTGGGTGCAGTTTCCGGAATCGCCGATTTGGGCCCACATGTCCGTGTTCCCGCCCCGAACCTACAAGAAGGCGCACCGCCATGGGCCGGGCGTGGTGATCGTCATCCCGGCCGGCGAGGGCTTCTCGGTGATGTGGCCCGAGGGTCAGGACAAGGTCTTCATCCCCTGGCACGAGGGCAGTATCTTTGTGCCCCCGAACCGGTGGTTCCATCAGCATTTCAACGTTGGTGGCGAGGCCGGCCGCTATCTCGCGCTCCACTCGCCGCGCGGCGCGACCGGCTACAGCGAGCGGGTCGAGGATCTCGCCCGCGACCAGATTGAATACCCGCAGGAAGACCCGATCGTCCGCCAGCGTTTCGAGGCGGAGTTGGCCAAGCGTGGCCTCACGTCGATCATGCCCGAAGAGGCGTACAGGGACCCCACATACGAGTGGGCGTATACCGAGCCGGACTGATCTTCCCCGGATAGAAGTCCCGCGGTCGGCGTGAGTGACCGCCCCACATGTCATCCTGAGTCGTCATGCCCCGCCGGGGCGCCACCGCGGCATGGAAATCTATTTCCAAAGCAGCGGAGCGAAGGATCCGTGACTCCGGGTTCCGGGGCTACGGATCCTTCGCTCCGCTCAGGATGACACGAACGGTGCGCACGTGCGTCTGGCATCAGCCGCCCCGGGCCGGTCAAAAGGCTCGAGGTAACACCGCGGGCGCACCCTCGCCTCAGTGGGCGCGGCCGCGGCCTTGGCGTTACTCCAGGCCGATGATGAAACGCGCGATGAGGAAGTAGATCAGAAGCCCCGTGCCATCGACGAGGGTCGAGATGAACGGGGCCGACATCACTGCTGGGTCTTGCCTGATTCGCCGCAGGAACATGGGGAGCACCGCGGCTACTGACGCCGACCACAGGCAGATGAACAGCGCGGCGAGCCCGGCGGTCAGTGCCACGCGAATCGTCACAAACATCGTCTCGGCGCGGATGAACGTGGCGACCCCCATAACGCCGCCCACACAGAGGCTCACGAGGATCTCGCGGCGGAGCACGCGCCACACCTCGGAGAAGCCAACCTCGCCGACGGCCATGGCGCGGACGACCGTGGTTACGATCTGCGAGCCGACGTTCCCGCCCGTTCCGATGAGCAGCGGGATGAAGAACGTCAGCTCGACAACTCGGTCCAACTCGGTTGAAAAAAGCGAGATCACGGTACTCGTTTGCAGGGCGCCGATGAAGAGGACGAGCAGCCAGATGATGCGCTTGCGGAACAGGTGAAAGATCGACGCCGTCATATACGGCTCATCCAGCGGCTGTGAGCCGCCGAGCTTCTCGATATCCTCGGTGGCTTCTTCCTCGAGCACGTCCGCGACGTCGTCGGCGGTGATGACGCCGACGAGCCGGCCAAGGCCATCGACGACCGGAAGCGCGAGCAGGTCATGCTCCGTGAGTATTCGCGCCGCCTCCTCCTGATCGAGGTCCGCCGCGAGGCTGATGACCTCGCGGCGCATGATGTCGGCGATTGGCTGTTGGGGATCGGCGACGACGAGGTCGCGGAGGCTCACGACTCCGACCAGATGATCCTGCCGATCGGTAACGTAGATGTAGTAGATCGTCTCGGCGCTCGGCGCCTGCGTGCGGATCAATCGCATCGCGGCGGCGACGGTGATCTCGGGTGAGATCGCGACGAACTCTGGCGTCATGCGGCCGCCCGCGGTGTCCCACGAGTACGCCATCAACTCGCGGATCTCTGCCGCGTCCTCGGTCGTCATCTCGGCGAGGATGCGCTCCGCCTCGCCGTCGCGAAGCTCCTCGACGACGTCGACCGCGTCGTCGGGCTCCATCTCCTCGAGGATGTCCGCCGCATCGGCGTGGCTGAAGCGCACCAGCAATCGTGCGGCTTCGGTGGGGTCGAGCTCGGCAACGGCATCGGCGAGCCGCTCAGTCCCGAGGTATGGCTCGATGCGGGCGAGCTCAGCCGGGCCGAGCCGCACGAGCAGCTCGGCAAGCTCGGCCGGCCTCATCGCCCTGGCCATCTCGGCCGCCGCGGCCGGATTGCCATCCGCGATGAGGCGCCGAACCTGGCGCACGTCCACGGTTGGAGTCTGTAGGCGCATGGCTGCACCTCCTCAGGTGTGAGGGTGCAGACAATCGACAGCCTGCCAGCAGATGCAGGACGCACGGCGGAGGGGTGGCCGCTGGTTAGAGCAGCGCCACCCAATGGCTGGGCAGGAGCCGGGGGAAAGGACAGAGGTGAGTTCTAGGCTCGGCCCACCTGTCGACCCCAGGGTGCCGCCGGCGCTCGCACCTGCTGCGCTATTCGGTTGTCCTGGGGCTCGCGTTGACTGGGTAAGTCAGCGTCCACTCGGTCCCTATCTGAAGCGGGAGTTGCCCGCCCCGTCGCTATCTTACACTGCACCGTCCGCTGGAGAAAGACAATGCAGCTTCTCAGGCGCCCACCTCGATGCCGAAGATTGGGAGGATGACCGAGGTGGCGAGCAGGGCGACCGTCGCGACGATCAATACCACCGCGGTGGACCACGCCACGGCATTGCGGACCGGGCCGTTGGCATGGGCACCCATAATGTCGCGATTGCTCGCCAGCCGGATCGCGAAAATCAGGATGATCGGGAGCAGGACGCCGTTGACGGTCTGCGAGAGCAGGATGATCGTCACGAGCGGCAGTGTCGGCACCAGCACGGCGAGCGCGCCAAGGGCGAGGGCGAAGGTGTAGAGGCCATTGAACACCGGCGCCTCGCGGAATGACTTGCTGACGCCAGCCTCCCAGCCGAACGCCTCGCAGATCGGATAGGCAGTGGAGAGCGGCACGACCGCCGCGCCGAGCAGCGAGGCGTTCAACAGACCAATGGCGAATACGATTCGAGCGAACGGCCCGGCGAGCGGCTCCAGGGCCCGGGCGGCGTCGCTCGCATCCTCGATCCGCACACCCTGTGTGGAGAGGGTGACGGCCGCCGTCACAATGATGAAGAGTGAGATGACGTCAGTCAGGAGCGCGCCAGCGTACACCTCGAGCCGGGTGACGTGGTATTCCTTGTCGGTCACACCCTTGTCCACTACGTACGCTTGAATGAAAAACTGCCCCCACGGCGTAATCGTGGTGCCCACCAGGGCGACCAGTGTCGCGAGGTAGGCGGCATCGAGGCGCGGTGTGGGGGTTACCAGACTGGCGGCGACCGTACCCCAATCCGGGCGCACGAGAAACGCCGACACGATGTAACTGATGTAGACGAGCGAGAAGGCAAGGAAGACCCGCTCGACGCGCTTGTAGTCGCCGCGCGTCACGAGCAGCCAGACGGCCGCGGCGGCGACCGGCACACTCACGACCCGCGGCACGTCGAAGAGCTCGAGCGCCGCCGCTACCCCGGCGAACTCCGCGATGATCGTCCCGAGATTCGCGACTAGCAGCACCACCATGGCGAAGAAGGTGATGCGGACGCCGTAGTTCTCGCGGATGAGCGCTGCGAGTCCCTTGCCTGTCACCGCACCGGTGCGGGCGCCGATCTCCTGAGTGATCGCCAGGCTGAGGGTGATGATGAACAGCACCCAGAGCAGTTGGTAGCCGTAGTGGGCACCTACGACGCTGAGGGTGGTGATGCCACCAGCATCGTTGTCGGCGTTGGCGGCGATGATGCCCGGCCCAACCACGGCCAGCAGCATCGCGAGCTGCCGGCGCCATCGGACGAGCGCCGGCATCAGCTGAAGATCCGGGGGAGCCGCTTCTTCCAGGCCGCGGGCAGAATGACGTCCATGGCGTCGTCGACGGTGACGATGCCATGGATCCGTCCCTCCTCGTCGATGACCGGCAGTGCGAGCAGGTTGTACCGGGCGATTAGCTGCGCGGCGCGGTCCTGGCTCTCGTCGGCCTGGACGGCCACCGGATCCTGATGGGGGATGTCGCCGACGCGCTGTGCCGGCAGCGCCACGATGAGGTCTCGCAGCGAGAGCACTGCCGTGAGCCGGCCATCGTCATCTACCACGCAGAGGGTATAGACGTTGTCGATCTCGGCGGCCTCGCGGCGCACGATCTCGATCGCCTCCTGGGCGGTGACATGTTGCGGCAGCGCGATGAAGTCGGTGGTCATCAGGCCGCCGGCGCTGTCTTCTGGATAGCCGAGCAGCTCGCGCACGTCACGCGCCTCGTCTGCCTCCATGCGCCCGAGGATCTCCGCCTGGCGCTCGGGGTCGATCTCGGCGAGCAAGTCTGCCGCGTCGTCGGGATCCATCTCCTCGAGGATGTCGGCGGCCCGCTCGGGGTCCATCGCCTCGATGAGTGAGGCTTGCAGCTCCGGCTCGATCTCCTCGAACGTGTCGGCGGCTTGTTCGACCTCCATCGCCTCGAGCGCCTGCTCGGCGTGGTAGTGGTCGAGTTGCCCGATGATTGCGGCGAGGTCGGCCGGGTGCAGCTTGGCGACGTCCTCCGCGGGAATGCGCAGCCGCACGCCGTGTGGACCAGTTTCGACGGGATCGATGTCGCGCCAATCGATCGCGATGTGCGCCAGTTGGCCACCGAACACGCTCGCCAGGCGCTGCGCCGGGCCCTCGATGCCCAGGCGATGGAGGAGGCCCGGCGTGCTCACGTCGACGCTGAGGAGGCGCAGCGAGCCGTTCGTGCGCTCGAGGTGCAGGTCGTTGGCACGAACGACCCGGACCCCGTTCACGTCGATGATCTGGCGGTCCAGTACCTGCCCGGCGAGGAACAGATCCGCCGCCGAAGGCTGGTAGGGGGGCACCGCGTCCCACATTGGACGCAAGCGCAGGGTGCGGCCGTCCCCCTCCACCTCAACTTGATCCCAGAGGACGACGAGCGTCTCACCATGCGCCGGCTTGATCGCAACGGCCACGATGGCCGGGTAATCCTCGTTCGCGGGGACGAGGAGGTCGGCGAGCTTGCCGATAGATTGGCCCTGGGCATCGGCCACCGGCCGGCCCAACAGATCGCTGAGGAGCGCCATGCGCATCACCCCCTTATGAGCCCAGGTGCGCTGGGTACGAGGCCACAAAAATGGCCCCCTCCCGCGTGGCGGAAGAGGACCGACGGGCCAGCGCCGCACCCGAGATCGGGCGCAACCGGTGGGGGCCGCGCACGAGGTCTACATGGGAGGCAAAGCCTCAACTGCGCGGTGGAAGAGGACCGCGCGGTTGTTCTCTACAGCCACCGCGAGAATCACGGTGTTGCTTTGGTATGCAGTTGTAGCCACGCGAGATAACGGAACGCCGAGGTCCGGTTTCATACAGTCCCAGTCTGATCGGGATTGAATGGAAGAAACTCCGCAGCGCCACTCCGGCCGAGCGGCGTGCGTCGGTCCAATTCTAGCGCCTGCCACCCACCCCTGGCGACTGCGCCGACGGATCGGATTTCCTGCACCGCACGCGCAGATGTGTCGGCGACGAAGGAGTATTCGAGCCACTTGGGTGAGGCAGCGCCATCGATGCGACGAGCGATTTGGTCGCTCGATGCGACGAGCGATTTGGTCGCTACATGCCGAAGGCGGCGTCGAGCGGTGCCGGGTAACTGATGCTAATCCCATCCACGTGGGCGAAAGGCGTCAGCCGGTGGGGGCGCGCCACGCCCGCACCGGTAATGTGCCGCACCTCCTCGCCGCGTACCACGAGTGCGTCCGCGATCATCGAGCGGTGGCAGCGCCAGGGGACTGCCTCCGAGCAGACGATGGCCACGCGCCCTTCCCCGCCGAGGGCAAGAAGCCGGTCGAGTGCCTCGGCGAAGGCCAGGGTTGCCATGTAGTCGGCATAGCCGCGGAAACTCTCGTTGCGCCAGCCGGTGTTGCTGGAGTCTGGCTGGGGTCGACGCCGGCCGCCGAGCTCCAGCAGGTGGACGTAGCGGACGCCCGCGGCGGGCAGCGATGCCGCCATCGCCTCCAGGTCGTATTGCGGATAGCGACGCGACCGTGGGTACGTGCGCACGTCGGCCACGATCGCGACGCCGTGGTTCCCGAGGAGCGTCATGAATTCCTCGAGTGGCCTCGTCGAGTGGCCCAGGCTGTAGAACCTCGCGGCTTCATCCCCGGTCATATGTTCTATTATTCACGAATGCAGCCACCGACGCCCGAGCAACTCCCCGAGTGCATCCGGATATGGATGCGCGCGCATCCTCCGCGCCCCATTGACGGCAACCTGCTCACGGCCGGTTTCGCTATCGCAGGCGCGCGCATCCACCTTGCAGATCCCGCCGCGTTCGCCACGGTTCGGGCTGTCCTGCCGGAGGCGACGAGCGCCTTCGAGCGGTGGCTTGCGGCTGAAGACCCAGCCGCGCGGGTTGCGCCGGACACGATTCTCGACCTGCCGCGGCTGCGCGGCGTGCCCGATGATTGGCGCGATCTCGTGATCGATTCGGTCCGCGCCTGGCAGAATGTCGTGCATACCTCGGCGGGTGTGCCCGACCTTGAGGCGGCCGAGGCGCAGGGTTTGCAGCCCGTGCGTCTGATGCGCACCTGGCTGAGTGCCGTGGAAAGCGGGCTCTGCGAGGTGCTGCGCGCGCTGCAGGCCGCTGAATCCCGCTTGCCCTAAGCGAGCCGCTCTACGTCACTGGCTCAGCCTACGCCGACGTCGTGGTTGGTGTGGCGCGCCTCGAAGGCGTGCGCCACGACCGCCAGGAATGTGCCGGGGTCGCCTACATTCTGCCGTTCGACCTCCAGCAGTGTCGCGAGATCGCTGGCCAGCTCGGCGGCGAGCGCATCCGCCCGCTTCCCGTCGAGCCGGTCGCGGCGGCCGAAGTAGTCGCGCAGCAACGTGTAGTGGGCCATCGTCAACCGCCCCGCATTGGGCAGCGCCTCGACCCGGCCCGGAGGCGCCGGTGGGATGAGCACTGCCGTGTAGGTGCCCCGTTGCAGGGCGCGAGGCTCGTGCACGACCAGCGTGCCCGCCGCAAAGTCGCCAAGCCGTCGCCCTTTGCCGTCGACGACCATAACGACCACGCCGATCAGCGCCAGAATGTCGATCGCGCGCAGCACATTGCGGATCAGCGAGCTGCCCAGGCCGAGCGGCTGGCCATCGGCGCGGGCTACCCGCAATCCGATCATCCGCTTGCCCGGCGACTGGCCATTCCACAACAGCTCGAAGACGATGAAGTAGCCCCACCAGGCGACGAAGGTCACGAGGACGATTGCGGCGATCACGGCGAAGCCGAGGAAGTCCGAGAGTTCTGATCCGCGCTCCACCGCCCCTGGAAAGGCTCGTCCAATGAAAGCCGCGATGAAGGCCGAGCCGAGACTCAATGCCAGGTAGGCGCAGCCAATGATCGCGTAGTCCACCGTCGCCGCGAGCAGACGCGACCCAAGCCCCGCGACGTCATAGTGCAGCTCCACGTTCTCGGGCGTGAGGAGCCTATAATCCTCGTTCATGCTCTCCCTAATTACGTCCGTATGATCGAGCGTTTTGTCGCGCGCCGGCGACCCCGCTGGGAGCGGCTCGGCACGCTCCTGGATCGCGCGGCCAGCCCGCGCAATCGCCTCTCTGTCGACGAGTTAGATGAGCTGGCACGCCTGTACCGCCTGACCACTGGTGACCTCGCCGTCGCCCGCCGCGACTTTCCCGGCGATCGAGCCACGCTGTTCGTCAATCAACTCGTCACACGTGCTCATGGTACGCTCTACCGCGAGGCGCCGGCGCCCCTTAGCCGACTCTGGCGCTTCATGCTGCACGAGCTGCCGCGGGAATACCGCGCGTCCTGGCCGTTTCTTCTCGCCGCATTCGCGCTCATGTTCATTCCGTTGTTCGCCGCCACGCTTGCCGTCGTCGTCGCGCCAGCGAACGCGGAGTGGCTCGTCTCGCCCGCGGAGCTGAGCGAGATCAAGCGAGGCGAGACGTGGTTCGCCTCGCCAGAGGCGATGCGCTCGGTCATGGCCTCCATCATCATGACGCACAATCTGCAGGTCACGTTTCTGGCGCTCGCCGGTGGTATGCTGGCCGGCGTGGTCACGGCGCTGGTGCTCGTCTTCAACGGCATCTCTTTCGGTGGGATCGTGGGCGCGATGTTCGCGTACGGTATCGGCGACCAGCTATTCGGGTTTGTCTCGCCGCACGGATTTCTCGAGTTGAGCGTGATCGTGATTGCGGGCGCCTGCGGGTTGATGCTCGGCAAGGCGATCGTCTGGCCGGGGTTGCCGCCGCGCAGTGTCGCGCTCCAGGCGGCAGGCGCCCGAGCGATTCGCCTGATGTTTGGCTCGCTGCTCTTCCTCATTATCGCCGGGCTCTTCGAGGGGTTTGTTTCGCCGGCTGAGTTCCCGTGGCCATTCAAGCTCGCAATCGGTCTCTGCAACGCCGCGATTATGTACGGCTACCTGCTGCTCGTCGGACGCGAGCCCAAAGCGCCCAGAGGAATAATCCGTGACTGAGAAACTGTTCGATCATGAGAACCGGGTCGGGTTCGTGTTCCCCGAGGACGTCGCAAAGCGCTACCACCTGGCGGATGGCGTCGAGGTCGAGGTCTCACCCACCGAGGAGGGGATTTTCCTCAAGCCGATCGGCGTCGAGCCGTGGTTCTCGGTCGAGTGGGAGCGTGCCCTGGATGCCGTCGTCGAGTGGTATGGACCGGCGCTCGAGGAGCTCGGCGAGCCAGGCTTTGGTGAAGAGGGCGAGGCAGCCGACGCTTCCGAGGAGCCG
>JAXDLH010000113.1:0-6041 GCA_034666705.1 Chloroflexota bacterium | reverse complement strand
GAGCACGACTCGCTCGCGCTCCGTGTCCTTCGGCAGCCCCAGAATGATGGCGATGTCGATGACCGAAACGATCGCGCCGCGAACATTCAAGACGCCGGCTACGTGCGGCGGTGTGCAGGGGACGGCTGTGAGCCCAGTGCTGCCCTGAATCTCACGCAGGGAGGTCAATTCGACGGCGTATTGCCCGTCACCCAGGCGAAACACGAGCATTGCGGTCGCGGTGTCAGCCGCGTCATCTCCATACGGCGCAGCGATTTGCCGCGCGCGCGCCTGGAGAATGGCTTCGCTTTGCACCCTATGCCCCCGGTTTGCGGAGCGGGTCTTCGCCAAAAGCCGCGAGCTGCGCCTCCACTGCCGCGCGGAGGTCGCCAACCCGGAGGCCGTCCGCGCCTCGTACTGGCTCGTCGTCCACCCCGATCAAGAGACGCCGGACTTGGAGCAGCGCCGCCCTGGCGCGCTCGATCTCCCCGAGGTGCGCATAGGCTCGCCCCAGGCCAAAGTGAGCAAGCGCGTAGCTCGAGTCGAGAAAGATGACGCCACGAAATGCCCGAATCGAGTCCTCGAAATAACCAGCATCGAGGCTGAGCATGCCAAGCGCATTCTGTGCATCGAGGTCAAGCGGCTGCGCTGCGGCCCGAGACTGCGCCTCAACGCGGGAGGGCGTGCGCTCGGCCGGCTCAGTCGCGTGGTCGGGCGTTGGCGCTTTTGGAGCCGTGCCGGCACGAACAGCCGCCTGCTTCGCACCATCCCGCCCGCTCTGCTGCTTGGGGGGCAGCAACACTGCGGATGAGGGTTTCGGCGCTTCAAGATGCGCCGGTACCGTTGGCACATCCGGATCGGCGTGGGAGTCTCGCCGCCGCCAGAGGATTGCAGAGTGCAGATACACCGGGCTGAGCGGAATCGAGCGCTCCAGTGGCGGGTCCGACGGACCGAGAATCAGCCATCCGCCTGGTGCCAGGGCATCCGCTAACCGCTGATAGACCTGCTGGACTGCCAGGGGACTGAAATAGATCAAGACGTTCCGACACACGATGAGGTCAAATCGTGGGCCGGCCAGCCCCATAGGAACCGGGTCCAGCGCCAGGTTTTGACGATCGAACCGCACCATTCGACGGACAGCATCGCTCAGTTGCCACATCTTGCCGTGCTTGGTAAACCAGCGCTCACGTATCTCTTCCGGCGTATCGCGAAATGACCATGCTGCGTACTCGGCATTACGGGCCACGTCGAGCGAAGGCTGGCTCACATCGGTCCCAAGGACGTCGATCGACCAATCGGCCAGCGAGGTCGCCTGTTCGCGAAGCAGAATTGCGATCGTAAATGGCTCCTCGCCGGTAGAGCAGCCCGCCGACCACACCGCAAGCTGCCGCATGGCACTGCGCGAGCGGATGAGATCGGGGAGCACAATGGTTCGCAACGCCTCAATTTGCGGCGTTACGCGGAAGAAGTGCGTCTCCCCGATCGTGACCTGGGCGACGAGCTGCTCCGCAAGCGCCTGGCCTGTGGGCGACATCAACCGGCGATAGAGCTCTGCCGCCGACTCGCAGCCATTCGCCCGGGCAACGGTGCTGATTGCGGCACCGACGTTTTGCGCTAGATGCGCGGTGAGGCGGAGTCCAAAGCGCCCGTCGAGGAAATGCAGATATGCTTCCTCGAGCGTCCGCTCCACCGGCAGGGGTAGCGCTTCGAGACGTGCGGACGTCATGAGTCTCGAACCGCAGATGCTATCAACGCGCCCGGGTATAGAGCGTGGCTCGACAGCACGGGGATGAGCTCGCCGCCGACGTTTGCCATACCGTTCGTGAGCGCTTCGCCCACTCTGCCCTCGGCGTTGACCACTTGGGCAGGCAGATTCTCGACCTGGGTCACCGTATCGACCCAGAGGATGTAGCGGGCGGGGACGGAGAGCACTACGAGACGTTGATCGGAGTGCGGCGCCACCGCGGGCAGCCCAAGCCGGACACGGGGGTCTACGACAGGCAGCAACGTGCCATGGAAGTCGACCACCCCCGCAACGCCCGGCCCTCCCTCCGGAAACGGGGTGATCGCCACCATGCGCAAGAGCCGTTCGACGTGACTGCCAAGGAGGGCAAACGATTGTCCCCCGATGCTGATAATCAGCAGCATGATCCGCGGGGCCGACGCGCCGTCCGTCGACATCATGGGTCCCACCAGCTCACTACTCACGCCCGCGGCCACCACCATTCATCCCTGCTTATGCGTAGGTATCTAATCAGATTGAGAACAAGGATACCCATATGCCATGTGGCATAGATCATTCAGCGGTCCACTGATTTCGCCTGCGGCACGTTCAATTGCATGCCGGCACGAATACAAGGAGGCCCCGGGAAGCTAACTTCCCGGGGCCTCTACGAGTGACCTTATGAGCCTTAGCGCTTTGTGTACTGCGGCGCCTTCCGGGCTCGCTTGAGACCGGGCTTCTTCCGTTCCTTGGCGCGCGAGTCGCGGGTGAGGAGGCCAGCCTGGCGGAGCACTGACCGATGGTTCTCGTCAACCTTGACCAGGGCGCGGGCGATACCATGCGTAATCGCGCCGGCCTGGCCGGAGATGCCGCCACCCGACACCTTCACCAGCACGTTGAACGAGCGCTGCGTGTTGGTGACACGGAGCGGCAAGGTGATCTGATTCTGCAAGAAGAGTCGAGGGAAGCGGTCCTCCATCGGCTGGCCATCGACGATGACATTGCCGGTACCTGGTTGGAGCAGGACGCGCGCCGTTGCGGTCTTCCGTCCACCAACGCCCGTCATGCCGCTGCGCGGGGTGCGAGCACTTCGTATCATTCCTTCGCTACCTCTGCCGGTGCCTGGACCTGGCCAATATGCGGGTGGTTGGGCCCGGCGTACACGCGCAGCTTACGGAGCATCTGCCGGCCGAGCGAGTTCTTCGGCAGCATGCCATGAACTGCATGCTCGATCACCCGCTCCGGATGGCGGGCGAGCATGTCCTGCAGGCTCACCGCGCGCAGCGCGCCCGGGTATCCGGAGTGTCGGTAATACATCTTCTGCTGGGCTTTGTTCTTCCCGGTGACGCCTACGCGCGCCGCGTTGATCACGACGACGTAATCGCCCACATCCATGTGGGTTGCATAGATCGGCTTGTGCTTGCCCTTGAGCAGTTGAGCCGTTTCGCTCGCCAACCGCCCGATTGGACGGCCCGTCGCATCGATGACGTGCCAGGCGCGGGTTATGTCAGCCGCGCGCGGCGTGTAGCTTCTCACCGTGTCCATCGTGGTCTCCTCCTGGCGTGGCGGGCGCGGTCCCCAGTGTACTTGCTCGTGGGCAAAAGCTCACGGTTTGCGTCTCTCAATAGGTGACTTCGACCAGCGTTAGCCCACATGCCGGCGCCGTTGGGCCGGCATCCCGCCGGTCACGACTCTCGAGCATGAAGGCGAGCTGCGTTGATCGCTCTTTCCCGAGTCCAACAAGAATGGAGGAACCAACGATCGTTCGCACCATGTGTCGCAAGAATCCATCCGCCTCGATGTCAAATCGCACGAGGCACGCCTCGTTGAGATCACGCTCCCAACTCGCCGATCGCACCGTCCGTTCAGTTCCTTTCTCGACGTCATCCTGCGCGCGATGCGTCTGAAAGGCAATGAAGTCGTGCTTGCCAACTAACGTGCCGCACGCCTCGTTCATTGCGTCGATATCCAATGGCGAAGCGATATGTGTGGTCCAGTTTCGCTCTCGGATCGTCCGGTCGGGCGAATTCCAGATCGAGTATCGGTAGCGTCGCCCGCGCGCGCTCCGCCGTGCATCAAATGTCTCCGTAGCTTCTGCCACCGCCGTTACCAGGATCTCGTCACCGACCAGCGCATTCAGCGCCCGCCGCAGCGTACTGCATTCCATCCGATTACTGGTCGCGAAGCTCACAACCTGTCCACACGCATGAACTCCGCTGTCCGTTCTCCCACCCGGCGTCACCCGCACCGGCTCGCCCAGCACTCGCTCGAGTGTCGCTTCCAACACACCACCGATGGTGCGCTCACCTGGCTGGGGGGCGAACCCACGAAAGCTCGTCCCCTCATAGGCCAGATCCAGGCGAAGAGTGCGCATCGGTCTAGAAAGCGAGCTCCACGAGCGCCATTGGGGCGCTATCCCCACGCCGCGGGCCCAGGTGGAACAGGCGAACGTACCCGCCCTGCCGATCGGCGAACCGCGGCGCGACCTCCTCGACCAGCTTGTTGGCGATGGTCACGTCATACAACTGCGCGATGATCTGCCGCCGCGCGTGCAGGTCGCCCCGCTTGGCCAGCGTGACGAGATGCTCCGCGACGGCCCGCAGCTCCTTCGCCTTGGGCTCAGTGGTTCGAATCTTCTCGTAGCGAAAGAGGTCTGTTGCCTGATTGCGCAGCAACGCCGAACGATGCCCTTCGGGTCGCCCGAGCTTCCGCCTGCCTCCCTTATGCCGCACTCTCGTACCTTCCCCGCGACCACGCCGACCTAGTCGTCGTCATCGTCGTCGTTGTCCATCTGGAACGAGCGACCACCCGCAAAGCGCCCACGCCGCGTGAGCCCTTCCTCGAATTCGTCCTCGTCATCCTCGTCGTCGGCGTCGTACGCCGCCGCCGAGCGCCGGCTCGCTGCCTCCTCGGGCGTGATGATCCCGTGGCTCTCCAGCTTCTCGTGGAGCTCTTGCAGGGACTTCTGGCCGAAGTTACGCAACCCGAGCAGCTCGTCTTCGCTCATCTGCAGGAGCTGACCAACCGTGGTGATCTGGGAGCGCTTCAGGCAGTTGTAGGTGCGGGAGGAGAGGTCCAGCACCTCGATCGGCATCTCCTGCAAGCGCGATGGAACCGCCCCCTGCCCGATGACCGATTTCTCCGGCCGGTGCACCATGCCCGTCAACTGGGCGAAGAACTGAAAGTGGTCGATGAGGATCTGCGCGGCTTGACCAAGCGCGTCCTTCGGGCCGATGCTGCCATCGGTCTGGATCTCGATCAGCAGCCGGTCGTAGTCGGTCCGCGCGCCCACGCGCGTTTTCTCGACTTTGTAGTTGACTCGACGAATCGGCGTGAACACCGCATCGATCGGGATCACCCCAATCGACGGAGCTTCGCGCCCATCGGCGGTGACGTAGCCACGGCCCTTCTCGATCGTCAGCACCATGTCGAGTCGCGCGTCACGGCTGTCAAGCGTCGCAATGGGCGTGCCGGGATTGACCACTTCGATCTCCGGCGGCACCTGGATGTCGCCGGCGGTCACCACACCCGGGCCGGTCGCCTCGAGGCGCACATTGATGGGCTCCTCGGTCTCCGTGTACGACTTCAGCCGTACCTGCTTCAGGTTCAGGATCAACTCGGTCGTGTCCTCGCGCACGCCCGGGATCGTGGAGAATTCGTGGTAGACATCCTCGATCTTGATTGCCGTCACGGCGGCGCCCGCGAGTGACGACAGCAACACGCGGCGTAATGCGTTGCCGATGGTCAGACCAAACCCGCTCTCCAGCGGCTCGACCACGAATTGGCCGAGCTCGGCGGAAAGGTGAATAGTCTCCACCGTCGTATTGGTTAGCTCTTCCTGCAAGCTCGAATTCTCCTTCGCTGGGGGCCCATTGGCTCCCGCGAGCACGTTAGCGAGAGTAGTACTCCACGACCAGCTGCTCGTTCACCGACATGTCGATGTCCTCGCGCAGCGGCGTCGAGACGACGCGTCCGCTCAAAGTCGCCACATCGATCGCCAGCCAACGCGGCACGCCCTTCTCCGTAAGCTGGTTGCGCACCACGGCGAAGTACTCGTCCTCTCGGCTCCCGTCACGTACGGCGATCGTGTCACCCTCGCGCACCAGCGCGGACGGGATATCAGTCTTACGCCCATTCAAGGCGAAATGGCCGTGGCACACGAGTTGTCGCGCCTGCTTGCGCGAGCTCGCGAACCCCAGTCGAAACACAACGTTGTCCAGCCGACTCTCGAGAATCGCCAGCAGGTTCGAACCCGTCATGCCGGGACGCCGCTCCGCTTCCTCGAAGTGCTTCTGGAACTGGCGCTCCAATACCCCGTAGATGTAGCGGATCTTCTGCT
>JAXDLH010000112.1:0-8210 GCA_034666705.1 Chloroflexota bacterium | reverse complement strand
ATCGGAGAGCGGCGCCAGGGTCGCCAGGTTGCGCAACCCGCGCACGATGGGCCCCTCGGTGGTCTCGCGCACCACGCGCAGCATTAGATCCGGATCCCGCTGCTCCTTCGCCCGCTTCGAGCGGTCGTAGAACTGGTCGTTGAGCGCGTGGGTGAGACACAGATCGTGACTGGCGCAATACCAATGGTAGGCGCGGGCGTTCGCCGCGTACTGCGCGCCACCCGTCGCGAGCAGCTCCGCCGCGTCGAGCAGCCCGACGGTAAGGTGCGCGCAGAAGTCCGGGAAGCGGCCCATATAGCCGAGCGTGGCGTCGGACCAGATCTCGGTATTGCGGCGCCGGGCGGCAAGATGTGCGCGGTCCGTCGGCGGCAGATAGCTGAGGGAGATGCGCTCGCCCTGCCACTCCGTCGTCATCAGCGGGGCACCCTCAGCCGTGTGCTGCCGGTCGTAGAGACACGCCAGGGTGTGGGCCGCGCCGGCGAAGCCCGGGTGGTTGGTAACGTCGTCGATGCGGCGGCCGGCATGCCACACGGCACGGCCATCCCGCAAGGCGCTCAGGTACTGCTCGCCCGTCCGCACGCCCATCGTCCCGAGTCTCCTCTATACGCCTCGGCCCTGCTTGAGTCCCCTCGGCGGGGCACGGAGCCGTCCGCACGCCCACCGTCATGGGTCCTCGGTCGTGAATCCTCGTCGTGAGTCCTCTATAGAGTACGGCAAGGTACGGCGCTCCCCCGGGGCGTCGGTTCAGTATTGATCGATCATGCGCCAGCCACCGCTCGCCTGCGCCTACGCCTACGCCTACGCCTACGCCTACGCCAGGCGTTAAAGCAGGTCGGACTCCGATTACTGGATCGGTGCTCTAACCGCGTTCCGGCCGCGCTGGCGCACGGCCCCGAGTTCGTCGCCGGGCGCCCGCGTCTCGAGTTCGTCGCCGGGCGCAGGGTTCGCGGGGGCAAGGATCGTCCCCTACACCGGCTCCAGGGGTCGGTGCGGCGGCGGCGGCAGCTCGACGACGATCGCGTCGCCGGGGCGGACCGCGCCGCCGTTGATCACGATCCCCATCACGCCCGCCTTGCGGATCAATCTCCCCTGCGCGTCGTGATCCAGCACCGCCGCCATTAAACCAGGCTGGATCCCATCGAGCTGCACGCACGGGTTGCGCAAACCGGTGATCTCCACCACCGCCTCGTCGCCCAGCCGCAGGCGCGTGCCCGTCGGCAGCCCGAGCAGGTCGATCCCCTCGGTGGTGACGTTCTCGCCCATCTGCCCGGCGGCAAGGTCGAAGCCGCAGCCGCGCAGCTCGTCGTGCAGCTCGGCGTGAATCAGGTGGACCTGCCTGAGGTTCGGCGCGGTCGCATCGCGCGCGACCCGCGACCGGTGCTTGACGGTGGCGCTGGCGTGCGCGTCGCCCGCGACGCCGAGCCCGGCGAGCAACTGGATCGCATCCATATTGCCCTTCGCCACGGTGTGGGTAGCGCTGCGGCTCACCGCCGCGACCCTCCCCATCATGCTCCCTCCTTCCCCCCGCTCATCCTGCGCCTGTCGAAGGACCCCCACCTCGCCGCTCATCCTGAGCTTGTCGAAGGACGCTCATCCTGCGCCTGTCGAAGGACGCGGACAAGGATCAGAACGCCACGCCCACCGTTGACGGCACGAATAGCTCCTCCGGCTCGATGGGCCGCGGGATCGCGCCGAGCCGGTAGAAGAACTGGATGTATGCCGCCAGGTTGAGCCGCGCGTTGGGCGTCAGCCCATACTGGTGGGGGTCCTCCCCGAGCAGCTCGATCTCGCGCTGGGCCAGCCTCTCCTCCTCCGCATCGCGGTAGCGCGACGCCTGGCGGTTCGCTTCGGCAAACGCCGCGACCAGGGCCGGCGCGATCTCCGGCCGCTCGACGGCCAACTCGCGACGCAGCACCGCCAGGTCGCTGATCACATACAGGCCCGTACGACGATACACCTCGGCGATGCGCTCCGGCTCGCCCCCCAGCGGCCGCACCTCCGGAGGCAGCGGCACACCGCCATGGGCAGGCCCACCACCAAACGTCGACCAGTAGCGCGGCCCAGTCGTGATCATTACGGCATCGTACTCGCCGCGAATCAGCGCCGGGATCGTGTCGGGTTCTTCCGTACCGGGGTGGAGCTTCAGTCCCAGCCGGTTCTCGGGCAGACCCGACGAATCGCCCAGGCACCACTCGACCTCGGCGAGCGGCAAGCCATATGCCTGCTCAAGCACCATCAGCACGGCGGCCGCGGTACCGGAGAACACGGGCAGCCACGACGCGACGCGCTTGCCCACGAGATCGCGCGGGTGCTGCAACGGCGAGTCGCGGCGCACGAGGATGTTGCGCTGCATGAGCTCCCGGCCGAAGAAGACCGGGAGGGCGACCGGCGGCCCGCCGGCAAGGTAATCCAGAATGAGCCGGCGCAGGCCGTTCTCGCCCACGTCCGCCTGCTCGCTGACGATGAAGCGCTCGGGAGCGCGGTCCACCGTGGCGTCGCTGCTCCAGGTAAGGCCAGCGGCGCGCACGCTGCCATCCTCAATTGCGCGCGTCCACGGCGCGGGTGGGATCACCATACGCAGGTGCAGGTCAGTCTGCTGGGCCATGCGTGCCTCCCCTCAGCGCGATGCGCTCAGTGTGCGAGATGTTACCCGCCGCGCGCCAGTCGACGATGGTCGCCAGGCGCCGGCACGCCGGGGCTGCGATCCGCAGCGATCTTCTCGCCAGCGTGCGGCGTGAACACGTCCTATTACGTGAGTATGTCCTATTAAAGGAAGTGCCTTGAGACGATCAGCGCCGCATACACGGGACGGCTAGTACCACGCGGCGGAAGTCGGTCACCAGTTTGTCGGTAGGGCGGGCAGCCGACGGCAATCAACGAGAAGCATACGCCCAGCGGTACTAGGCGCCGGGCACCGGCGGCGCGCCCACTGGCAGGCGCAGCACGAAGCGGCTGCCGCCGGCCGGTGGCTCCTCCACGTGCAGCGAGCCGCCGTGCGCCTCGGCGATCTGCCGGCTAATGTACAAGCCGAGGCCCAACCCAGTCTCCCGATCGTTGGTCACGATCTGGAAGAAGCGCTCGAAGATCTGCTCGCGGTGCTCCGGCGGGATCCCCTGCCCTTCGTCCGTCACCGCAATCTCGACCTCGCCCGCACCTGGGCCGGGCTCCGGCACCTCGACCCGAATCGTCCCGCCCTTCGGGCTGTATTTCACCGCATTGGTCAGCAGGTTCACGAGGACCTGTTCGACCCGCAGCGGGTCGGCGGATACCCGGCACGCCGCCGGTGCCTGCAGCTCGATGCGGTGGCGCGACGTCGTGGGGCGTACGGCGTCGATCGCCTGCCCGGCCAGCACCACGAGGTCCACCTCCTCCCGCTGCAGCTCCAACTGACCGCGCTCCAACCGCGAGATGTCCAGGAGCTGGACTACCAGCAAGGAGAGCCGCCGCGTCTGCTCATCAGCCGTGCGCAGCATCCGGAACAATCGCTCCGGCGCCTGCTCCGGCTCGCGCTCGAGCTGACGGAGCGCCATCTGGGTCGCCAGCCGCAGGCTCGTGAGCGGCGTGCGCAGCTCGTGAGCCGCCACCGAGAGAAACTCCTCGCGGATTTGCACGGCCTCCTGCGCGCGGTGGTGCAGCCGCGCGTTGTCGATCGCCGTGGCGCAGCGCCGCGCGAGCTGCTCGACGAGCGCAATCTCCTCGGGACTGTAGTGGCGCCCCGAGGCAGCCGTGTAGCTGAACAGGATCGCGCCCAACTCCTCCCCGTGTGAGGTCAGCGGCGCGGCGAGCGTCGACGTGGGGCCCAGCTTCCGCATGAATCGCACGAATTCGGCGCTCCCCTCGCTTATCTGATCGGCGATGGCATCGGAGAACTCCTCCTGGAGCACCGGCGTCCGATCCCGGACCGAACGGGCCAGCAGGCTGTTTGGACTGTCGCGCGTCGGCTGGTAATGCGCGCGGTTGATCTCCCACAGCTCCTCCTCCACCGCCGGGTCGAGCGCGGCGATGGCCACTGGCTCCAGATCCTCGGACCCTTCACGCAGCAGATGCACGATGCAGAGGTCGGCCAGCGTCGGTACGGCCAAGCGCGCCACGGTGCGCAGGGTGGCGTCGTAGTCGAGCGAGCTCGCCAGCGCGGCGCCCGCCTCCGCCAGAAACCGGGCCCGCGTCTCAGCCTGCGCAAGCTGATCGTAGGCCGCGGTGCGCTCCGCCATCGTCCCCTGGAGCGTCACCTGGAGCTGCGCCATGGCGTCGGCCAGCACGCGGACCTCGCTGATGGCGCTCGTCGGCAACACGACAGCCATGGGCTCGCCGCTCCGCCCCACGCCCTGTAGCTGGCGCGCCGCGGCGGTCACCTGGCCAAGCGACGTCGTGAGCCGCCCGGCAAAGAGCCAGCCGACCGCCAAGCCGAGCGCCATGGTGACGAGCAACGCACCAAATGCTGCCTCGCGTCCCGCGCGCACCGGGGCGAGCAGCACGGCGGCTGGCCGGTCCACGACGACGCCCCAACTGGAGCCGGGCAGCCGTGCGTAGGTCGCCAACTGCTCCCCACTGCCGGTGCCGTAGCTCAGCGAGCCAGATGGGTCGCTGCTCACGCGCAGCGCCGCCACCGGCGGCAACTCCGATCCATCGGAGAGCAAGAGCGAGCCGTCCGGGTGAGCGGCGATGCGCCCGCGGTCATCCACCAGGTATGCCACTCCCTCGGATGGAGCACTGGCCACCAACTGCCCGACGCGCGCCGGAGCGAGCAGGCCGGCCACTACCCCGAGCAGACGGCCGTTGGGGTCGTCAATCGGCGCTCCGAAGTAGAACAGCGGGACTCCCAGCGTGGCCGACAGAGCGAGCGTCAGGGTTGGTGCGTTCGCCTGCCGCACCTGCTCGTACACCGGATTGCCGCCGGGCGCCGTGATGCGCCCATCACTCCGGGCGAGGGTCGCGCCATTCGCATCGAACAGCACGAACGCCGTGATATCCGGGTACACGGAGTCCGCCCGGCGCAGGAGCGCAAGCTGATCCTGGGCTGGCATGTCGATGAGCCGGGGCACCCCGGCGATGGTGGCGACGGCGCTCGCGTGCAGTTGCAGGTAGTCGCCCACGGCGTGGGCCAGGGACCCGGTGAGCGCCTGCTGCCGGTCGAGCAGCGCGCTGCGCGTGTCCGCCTCCTGCTGAATGCCGATCAACGAGGTGGCGGCAAGCACGGGCAAAGCTGCCGTCAGTGCCAGGGCGAGGCCGACTCGCGTGCGCAGGGCTGCCGGATCGACCACGGCGAGGTGCCCCCCGAACAGGCCGAGGACAACCAGCACGAGGCCGATCGTGCCGTGGAACACGGCCCCGCTCCACGAATCGAGCGGCCACGAAACCCCGACCGCCCAGGCCAGGAAGGCGATGCTGGCGAGCAGGCTCACCGGCTGGGTATAGCGGACGCGCAGACGCGGCACGAGCTGCACGACGAGCAGCGCCGCACCACCCACCATGAACGCCAGGCCGTGCCAGGGGAGCCGCGGCCCGACGACCGCCAGGCCCGCGGGGCTCAGCACCCGGGAGCCGGCGAACAGATAGATGGCGCCGAGTGCCAGGCCGATGCACCCGACGACGACGAGATACAGGTCGCCGCGCTGCGGCCAGGGCGCGACACGCCGCCCGGCGACGAAGGGCGCGACGACCGCGCCCACCGCGAGCGGACCAAAGCTCGCCACGCCCGTGGCTGAGCCGGCGAGCGCCAGGCTGCCCAGAAACGTGACGAGTACCGTCGAGGCGCCGAGGTGGATGACGAGCGTGGCGCGGGGCGAGGGGGCGAGGACGGCCACGCTGAGCAGCGCCAGGCCGGCCAGCAGCAGCGCGATGCCCCAGACGGGAAGCGAGCCCGCAAGCCCGGCCGGCCCGGCAAACCGGTGCGGCACGGCCAGTGCGATGGTGCCGAACAGCACGGCGAAGAGGCCGAGCGCGCTTTGCAGGGTGCGGATTGACACGCTTGGCTCGGCTCCGATTGCGGGTGTAGATCGGAGAGCAGCATAGCATAGCTCTGGACCGCTGGCCGACGCTACGCGCCGACCGCCCATCCCTGCCACGCCGCGCTCCAGCCTCATTGTGTGGGATGATTAAGTCACACAGCAGTGGCCAGAAAGAGGGTCCTCGATGTTTAAAGAGACTATGCTGCTGTCGCCCTCGAGCGACACGCCGTAGTGGTGACGGACAACGTCAAGGACTACCCAATGTCAGAGATTCAGCGTTCGCCGCTCAGGAACTGACGAGGGCGCGGAGCCAGGTGAGGACGTGATGGACGATTCGTATCTCACGCGCAACGCCGCCGAGCTCCGGCGGCTGCACGAGCTGGTGGGGCGGCTGGCGGACGCCGACTGCGCGGTATCCCTCGGCGGCGGCTGGACGGTAGGCGTGGCGCTCGCGCACCTCGCCTTCTGGGATCGCGCCGCCGTGATCCTGCTCGACGAGTGGGAGCGGACCGGCTTCCAGGATCCGCCGTTCTTCGATGCGGACGAGGTGAACGAGGCCGGCCTCTATAGCTGGCTCCTCATCCCACCGGTCGCCGTACGCCGCGAGGTGCTCGTGGCCGCCGACGCAGTCGACGCCCGCGTGGTCCGCGTCCCCATTGCACTGGCCGACGTAATCGAGGCCGCGGGCCGGCTCCGCGTGCTGGATCGCAGCGTCCATCGCGGCGAGCACGTCGACCACATCACGCGAGTACTCGGACGCGAATAGCCAGGCTCATGGCTTCTCACGCCAGAACCGAGCGCCGAGCAACGCACAGGCCGCAGGCGCTACTATTCTTGGCGTGCGGCCGGTTGCGCCGCCGCGCATGGTGATGGAGAGCAAAATGGACATCGCGGACGTGCTCAAGCTGCTGCGGACGAGCCAGAGCGGGATTATCGAGCTCGCGGAGGTCACCACCTACATCGGCTATCGGCGTGGGGCGGACGACACCGAGCGCGAGATTACCGTCGAGATCCTGGATGCCGGCCCGGATGCGGGCGAGAACCGGTACGTGGTCGAGGTGACCGAAGAGCACGGCGACGGCGAGCTGGATGACGACCTCGGGGACGAGGTCGAGCAAACGATTCATGCGGCGGGCGCCAGCCTCGAGCTGGCCATCGCGGCGCTGCCCTGGGACGAGCTCGACGAGGCGTAGCCAAACGCGCGCTTTAACCCCGCAGCGCTGCCAAGTGGAGGACGACGATGCCCAAGTGGCGAGTCATACGCGCCTACCATGCGCCGGATATTGCCAACGACATCGTGGCGCTCGTCGGCCCCGCGGCGCTCGAGCTCGCCGATCTTCCCTGGATCAAAGAGCATGAGCCGCAACTGGAGGCGGACTTTGTGCGTCTCCAGTTGCGGCTCACCGCCGGGGAAGTTCCGTTGGTTTGGGACCTCCTCGGCGCACAGGGTTGGGAGCTCGTCGGCACTGACGGCGTCGACCACTCGACAACGCTGTGGTTCAAGAAGCGCTATTGACCAGCAGCTCCCTACGCATGCACGAGCGTGACGTTGATGACGCCCGGTACCTGGAGGTCGAGCAGCGACCATGAGTCGCCGCCATCCTCGCTGAGGTAGAAGCTGCCGCCCCGGAATCCGGCGCACACCCAGCCCGGCCGCTCCTCGTCGAGCACGATCCCCTCCGGGAAGTCCCGCGAGTAGTCGGACCCCAGCTCCATCGGATCCCAGGTGGCACCGCCGTCGCGGGTCCGGATCATGATCGTCTCGGAGCCACCCGGCCGTCGCCGCGCGCTGCCGGGCGGTCCGCTGGCCACCGCGGAGTACATGGTGTCGGGTGCCAGCGGGTCGACAGTGAGCGGCACTGAGTAGTTCCGGTCGATATTCATCGCCAGTGGATCCCAGCTCTCCCCGCCGTCCTCGCTCTTGTAGAGCGCCCGGCCCGGAGCCCGGCCGTTGCGGGAGTCGCTGCCACCGGTGGCGACGAGCACACGCCGCGGGTTGCGCGGATCCAGCACGACGGTGTGAATGTCGCAGTCCACGCCTTTGTTCAGCAGCCGCCAGCTATCGCCGCCGTCGGTGCTCTTGAGCATGTAGCCGACCTGGAGGGCAGCGTAGATCGTATCCGGGTCCGTCGGATCGATCGTGATGTCCCGCACGTGCGGCTCGACGGTGGCGCCCGGGTAGGGAATGGTCGCGACGAACGGATCGTCCCACACCGAGTCGAGCCGGATCCAGTTCGCGCCGAGATCCTCGCTCACGTAGAC
>JAXDLH010000111.1:0-8094 GCA_034666705.1 Chloroflexota bacterium | reverse complement strand
CGGCTGATCCACCCGCCGATTCGATCGACGGTTGTCCAAAGGTTGGGCCGGCTGCAGACAGAACGCCATCGGATATCCTCCCGTTGATAGGGTGTGCAGTGGCATAGCACGAGCGTCTCCGTTACATCTCGCTCAGCATCACGAGTGGGACGTTCGATAGTCGATCGGCAGGCGATACGAACCGCATCTACACGTATGCGGATGCCCGGGAGGTAGTGGCGTGCAGGTCTGGATTCGTCAGGGAATGGCCTACCGGCCCAAGTCGGACCGGCCGACGCCGTTCCCCGTGCCTGGCTGGATGTGGGACCCGTCGCTGGGGCAGAGCCTGTATGACCAGCGCATTCGCTACATGCGGCGCATCGACGAGCTTGGCTTCGACGGCCTGATCTTCACGGAACACCATTACGGGCCGAACGGTGGCCTCACACCCTCGCCGAACCTCATGATGGCCGCGGCCAGCCAGGTGACCGAACGGGTCAAGCTGATCACGATGGGGATCATCCTCGCGCTGCACGGGCACCCGGTGCGTGTCGCGGAAGAGCTGGCGATGGTCGACAACCTGTCGCACGGGCGGGTGGTTGCCGGTTTCATTAGCGGCAACGCCGAGGCGCATTACGCCTACAACATGCCAGGCGCCGAGGGACGAGCCCGGCATCGGGAGGCGTTCGACCTCCTTCGCCGCGCCTGGACAGAGGAGAACCCGTTCGAGTGGCATGGCGAGTTCTTCGACTACGACTGCGTCTCGATCCTGCCGCGGCCGGTGCAGCGGCCCCACCCCGAGGTGTGGACTGCATCAGGCAGCGCCGAGAGCATCGAGTTCTCCGCTTCGCGCCACATCAATCTGGTTGCCAGTGGCCCGATTCAACAGGTACGCGAGACGCTCGCCTACTACCAGCGTTACGCGCAGGACGAGTGCAGTTGGACGCCGACCTCCGCCAACCTGGGCATGAGCCGCGAGTTCTTCATGGCGCCCCATATGGATGAGGTGCGCGACGTCGTCGAGAACGTGATCCTCCGCGATCGGGCCGATGCCTATGACCCCGCGTTCGAGATCCCCGCCCTGCATGAGCTGGAGAAAGGCAAGTACACCGAGCGCTCGTACGACTTCCTCTCGGCGGCGCGGAGTGGCCGGGATCGCAGGGGTGGGCGCTCCCTCGAGGACATCTGCGAGCGGGGCATCTACATCGTCGGCGACCCGGATGCCGTAACCGAGCAAATCATCCACCAGCACGACGAGCTTGGCACCGAGGTGCTGGTGATTCGGCCCGAGATGGGCCACCTGAGTCTCGACCAGTCGCTTGAGATGCTGGAGCTCTTCGCCCGCGAGGTGCTCCCCGTCGTCCAGAAGCTGTAGGCCGTTTCACCACCCCGAGCCTGTCGAAAGACATGGACGGGTGGGATGGGAGCCAGCGGCTCCCCCCCTCGGTGCCCGCCGCTATACGGTGCCCTTTGCTGCCGCGATGTCCCTGGCATGGGTCAGCATATGATTCGCGACCTGTTGAAACACGCCCTCGACTGATTGCGGTCCACGTCCCGGGCGGTCAGCCCACCGGTCGAGATCAGCCTCCTGGACCTTGTCCAGGACAGCGAGCGTCGCGCGCAGGTCCTCGGCAAGCTCGGCGCGCAGCTCCTCGGCCGTCTGGTTTTGGCGCTCAGCGACCATGCGGTCGTTGTAGCTGTTGACGTCTTCGGTTGGGAACGGGGTGCCTTCGAGGATGCAGCCAATGTTGCCGCGCTGCCGCGGCTGGATGCTGGCGAGGTGCGCCAGAGTGTCCTTCGCCGTCCAGCCCTCATTCGGGCTGAGCTTGCGCCAATCGTCAGCCTGGAACGAATCGAGGGTTGCGTTCAGCTCGTCGTGGGCATCAGTCAGCGCCTGGCGCAGCGTGGCTCGTCGATCCGCCATGGCTCACACCTCCGGTGACGTCGTGCGGCGCTCACCTGGTGGCGGCGCGCCCACACAGTGTTGCGGAGCGGGCCGCGGATGTCAACTCAGCGCAGAGGCCTCGAGTCGAAGCGAACGATTGGCTCGCCGCGAATGAGAGAATCGATGGTGTACGCCGCCTGGATACCTGCGAGGGCGGCACCATCGTTGCCTTTGTCGCCGATCAGGTCCCCGCCGGCGAACACCCTGGGATGGCTGGTGCGATGGTCGGCGCGATCGACGATGACCTCGACGCCATTGTGGGCGATGCCGTCCGGCAGGTTCCCGAGATCGACCTCCTCGCCAACGGCGACCAATACCAACTCGCACGCCACGACGTACGTCGCTCCGGGGATCGCGTGTACCGACGAGCGGCCGCTTGCATCGACCTCACCTAGCTCCATGCGCTGGAACTCGACGCCGGTCACCCGGTTGCGATCGTCCGTGAGGATCCGGAGCGGGTTGGAGAGGAACACGTACTCGATCCCCTCACGGGCCATGCTCCGCACGTACATCTCAGGATTGCGCTCGCCGACCGGCATCTGATCGACCGCGCGGCGGTACACGATCTTCACCTCGCAGTCGAGCCGTCGTGCTGTTCTTGCCGCGTCGTGCGCCGTGCTGCCGGCGCCGAGGACGAGCGCCCGGCGACCGACCGCCGGCGGCTGACCGAAGCTCACCTCGGTAATGAAATCGAGGCCCGACCACACCCCCTCGGCGTCCTCGCCGGGAATGCTGAGGCGTCGCGCCTTCCGGGCGCCGATGGCCAGGAACGTGTAGTCGTACTCGTCGACGATGCGGGCGATCTCGGCCTTCGAAATGAAGCGCCCGCCGATATAGCGCGCGCCCCAGTGCGTTGGGTCGTTGTCGCGGCGTACGCCGAATTTTGCCATCCGGAACGGCGGATACCCCTGCCAGAGCATGCCACCGGGCACGGGCAGAGAGTCGTAGACGTCCACGTCATGGCCGAGCCGGCGCAGCATCCAGGCCGCGCCGAGGCCGCCGGAACCGCCGCCGATGACCGCCACCCGCGCGCCGCTCGGTGGACGCCGCGGCTTCAATGGGGCGCGGTCCGGATCGCCATAGTCGCCGACGAATCGCTCGAGGGCCAGCAGGTTCGGTTTCTGGATCCCGCGCTCGTCGACCGGTCCGCCACGCGCGAGCTGCTGGGCCGATTCGCCTCTGGTCTGAGGCGCTCGCGCAATGATCGCGTCGGGCTCCGGTGCGAGCCGCCATTCTGGGGGATGCCACTCGGGGTCTCGCACGCCCACGTCGAGCAGCGCCGGCGTATTGCGCTCGCAGAACCAGTGGCACATGCGGCCGAAGATTGCCGGAAACGGGTGGGCATCGTCGATGATCGCCCGCGCGGCGTCAAACTCGCCCTCGGCGACCTTATGCAGGTAGGTCGGAATGTCGACCTTGAACGGACAGCCCTGGTGCGCCGCCTCGAGGTCGAAGCCAGCCTCGAGCGCCCGCCTGGCCTCCGCCATCGCCTCTTCCGGCGTATAGGTGGCGACGTGCTCGTCGAACGTGGTCACCGCCTGGTCGGGCGGCATCTGTCGCATGGGAACGCGCTTACGGAGGTCGACGTCAATGGCCAAGGAACCGATTCCATCTTGGTGCTGAACTAAACAATTATCGGTCAGAGCGGTAGGTCCATGCCGAGACGCCCCCGCTCGGCCATGATGACCGGGGGAGTAGACGCGACGCCATCATGGCACTCTCGGAGATACGGGCGGGTTCAGGAGGACTCGTCTGGGAGGTCCTCTGGTGGCGGTGCCGGCTCGACCGGTGTTGGCACCGGTGTAGGCGTTAGCCTCGTCACGAGCGTGGGCACCGGGTTGCCGGCGATCCAGTCGGAGATCGTGTTCACAACCTCCTGCTCGACGCCCAGGTAGCCGTGCGGCGCCTGCGCCTCGCAGGGATCAGTGCTGATCGGCGGATCACCGCCCTGCACGGTGACGAAATTCGCGCGTGCGCTTCCAGTCAGCTTGCCGAAGGTGGCCTGCGCAGCCGCGTAGGTGGCGGTGGAGCAGCCATCGTCCTGGTGGTGCATCATCAATACCGGAAGCCTGATAGTCGCCACGGGCTGCTCGGCGACAGCGTCCAACGTCGACGTCATGATGATGCCCGCGACGCGGGGATCGTTGAGCGCGATACCCATATGCGCGGCCGACACCGTGCCCGTGCTCGTGCCCGACAGATAGATTGGCAAGGACCATCGCGACGACAGGTAGTCGATCGCCGCCCGCACGTCCTGGGTGTGCATCGCCGTTACCCGGAAGGGGTTGCCCATGCCAGTCGCGCGGTCGGATGGCACGTCGAGAATCGCGGTGACGAAATGCTGGCCAACGAAACGGTCATTCGACCGGACGAGAAAGTTCAGGCCGGTCTGAATCGAGCCATCCGGTCGCTGCCTGAAATGGCCGGCGCCGTTTCCACCCGGAAATTGCACGACGATCGCGCGCTTGTCTTCATTCGACGTGCCGATCAGCACGTTCATGGTGATACCCGGCCGGGTCGGCAGCGTCACGAGCTCGAGCGCCGTATCCGCCGAGGCTCGGGGCGGGACAAGCCCGAGCGTGGCCGAGAGCAGCAGCGCCACCGCCAGCGAGACAGCCACGCCGATCCGCGCGACGGTCGAACGGGTGACAAATCCATTCTGCGTGACGAGGCGGTGGGTAAGCGCGACTTTCTGCTGCGGCTTCGCGGCGACACGAGTGTCCATGATCATAGCCCTCATTCCCCTGCTCAACGAGTCCCTTGCCGATCATACTAGCGTCCGGAGGTGTGGGCGTGACTCACCCGCTGAACGAAGCATCCTGGGTGGCTACTAGCTCGGGGTCTCTCTTCGGGCCAGTGGGGCCCGCCGGATTGGAGCGGGTGGTGGCCCGTCGGACCCATACGTGGAATCGGCCCGGCCCCCGCCGCGTTTCGGGTACGGTAGCTGGGGCTGAACCGGAGGACGATACATGCTCGAATTCACGATGAAGCGGCTCGACGGGCGCGAAGAGTCGCTGACTGACTACCGGGGCAAGGTGCTGATGCTCGTCAACGTGGCGAGCTATTGCGGCAACACGCCGCAGTACGAGGGGCTCCAGGAGTTGTATGCGCAGTACAACTCGCAGGGGTTCGAGGTGCTTGGCTTCCCGGCGAACAACTTTGGCGCTCAGGAACCGGGCTCGGATGTGGAGATCGCGCGGTTCTGCGACTCGAATTATGGCGTCACGTTTCCGATGTTCTCGAAGATCAGCGTGAAGGGCCCCGATATGCACCCGCTCTACACGGAGATCACCTCAACGCCGCCGCCCGTGGGCGGCCCGGTCACGTGGAACTTCCAGAAGTATCTCGTCGATCGCTCGGGGAAGGTGGTTGCGAAGTTCAGCCCGGAGACCGAGCCGGATGACCCGCGAGTCGTGGCCAAAATCGTCGAGCTGCTCGGGTAGGAGGCTGCATGGATCAGATTCGCCTCGCCTATCGAGATGACGACCGCACGCCGATGATCTTCTGCATCGCCGAGATGGCGCGCCGCCACTACGACGTCGATGTCGATGTGGTGCAGATCCGCGACACGCCCGCCTTTGAGTCCGCCTTGTTCGACGGCACCGCCGACGTGCTCATCGAGCACACCGAGTATCTCTACGCCTACACGTCGGCGCCCTCGGACCAGCGCTGCATGATGTTTTGCGCCCCCGTCGTGCGCACCGGGCTCGAGCTCGTGGTCGGGCCTGAAGTCTCCGACCTCACCCAGCTCTATGGCAGGCCGATCGCGGTGCGATACCCGGGCCGACCGACCGCGACGCTGCTGCGGATGGAGCAACTGGGCCTCATCGGCCATGCAGAGCCGGTGATCGTGTCGGATGCAGACGTCGGTCGCTGGTCGCAATGGAAGAAGGTGCAGAACGGCGAGTGTGGCGGCGCATTTCTCTCCGTCGAATACCTGCCACCCGCGCTCGACGCCGGTCTGAAGGTGCTCCCGGTCGCAGACGTGCCGGTGGTCGGCTACTATGCGCATGGCTGCCTTGCCGACCTGGGCTACCGCAATCCCGGGCTGCTGAAACGCTACGTGTCGGCCGTGATCCACGCGGCGTGTTTGATGAAGCTCCGGCCGAATGAGGCGCTCGAGATTGCCGCCGGCGAGCCGGCGCGACGCATGAAGCTCGCCAACGGCGCAGAGCTGGCGCGGCGCATGCAATTCACCGCCGATATGTTGCAGGTCAAGCCATACCCATCCCCGGAGGGGCTCGGCAACTCCCAGAAGATCGCCGCCGAGGAGTTTCCTGGCTGTGACGGCGTGAATCCGCTCGCATTGTGGGACCTGCACTGGGTCAAGCAGCTCGACGACGAGGGCTTCATCGACGGCCTCGTGGAGCGGCTACGGTCGGCCGGGGGATCGCCAGCTGCGCATTGATCTGTGGAATGGCCCGATCCGTACGTCAGCCCTACATTCATGGAGAAAAGGAGCGCGACATGGTGCGCTTGCTCAAGAGCTCCGAAGTCGAGGACCTGCTGGATCTCCGCGGGGTCATGGACTGCCTTGCCGACGCATTTGCGCAACAGGCGCAGGGGCAGGTGCAGGCATGGCCGCCGGGCATGATGCGCAGCGGGGGAGCCATCTTCCTGCTGCGGGCTGGCGGCCTATCGGGTGAAGCGCGGATGGGTGTTCGTTCGACGACCGGCCCGCACAACCCATCATTCGTCACCGTGTACGAGACGCCCACCGGTCGACCGTTGGGCATCGTCAGCTATCCGTTCTCCGACCTGCGGTTGCACGCCTCCGCAGCGCTCGGTATCGACCACCTCGCGAAGCCGGATGCGCAGCGTGTGGCCATGATCGGCAGCGGTCGCAACGCCCTGGGGCTCCTCCAGGGCGCTAGCCTGGTGCGCAGCATCGCTGACGTGCGGGTGTACAGCCCGAACCCGGAGCACCGCGCGCATCTCGTGGCGGAAGTGGAGGCGAAGCTCGGCCTCGCGGCCACGGCGACCGCATCGGCACGCGAGGCGGTCGAGGACGCCGAGATCATCATCGTGGCGACTTCGTCCAATGAGCCGACGGTGCAAGGGGCCTGGCTGCGGCCGGACGCGCACGTCACCTCGATTGGCTCGCGAATGGAGCTCGACGAGGACGTCTACCGTCGCGCCGAGCTCATCGTCGCGAACTCGAAGGTGCACGAGTGGAACGTGCTCGAGATCGAGGATGCCTGGCCAATCGTGCGCCTCGCCCGCGCCGGCGTGCTGGACTGGGAGCGGGTTCCGGAGCTCGGCCAGGTGATCGCCGGCAAGATCCCGCGCCCGACCGGAATCAGCGTCTATCGTGACGCGCGTGGTGGCTTCGATGACGTGGCGCTGGCCGTCCGGGCCTACGAGCGCGCCGTCGCGCTTGGCCGCGGCACCGACTGGGACCCGGAGTAGAGCGCCTCTCCCTGAGTTAGCGATCTGGAACGCGCTATGCCGTCACCGCCGCTGGTGGCACGGCGGCGAGCAGCGTACGATGGACTGGTGCATACGTGCAAAGGAGTACCACGATGACGGCCGTCGAGAGCCGCCTCCTCGTCGACGAGCTGCGCGCGATCGTCGACGCGCGCCACACGAAAGACCACCCGCTAGTAGGACGGATCGCGCGCGGCGAGCTGAGCCTTACCGGGCTGCGCTTCTTCGCCCAGCAGTACTATCAGCGAACGGCGCGGATGTTTCCCAAGCTCGTCGCCGCCATCTACTCGCGCTGCCCCGACGATGCGGAGCTCGAGCATCTGCTGCTCGCGAACGTCTTCAGCGAGTCCGGCTTCGAGCACCCGGAGCGCGAGCACAAGCGGCTCTTCTTCCAGTTTGGTCGCGCGCTCGGCCTCTCGCGCGAAGAGATCGAGTCGGCGCGGCCGGTGCCCGAGCTGCAAGCATTCATCGGCTGGCGCGACCGCATCTTCTACGACGCACCGTGGCTTGAAGCGGTGACGGTGCAGAGCTTCGTGTTCGAGGGCCAGAACGCGGTACGCGCGGCCGTCATTGGACGCGGCCTGAAAGCGCACTACCCGTTCGACGACGACGACGTCGCCTTCTGGCTGGAGCACGGCTCGGGTGTTGAGGAGGAGCATGCCGACGTCGGGCCCCGCATGGTGGAGCGCTACGCGAAGTCGGAGGAGACCCAGGAGCGATTGCGGTCGCTGGTGGCGGACGCG
>JAXDLH010000110.1:0-6969 GCA_034666705.1 Chloroflexota bacterium | reverse complement strand
ATGGCCGAGCACCCGGTGCAGGCGGCGCGATCCAAGCGGCGCTCCTCCATCGTGGTCGGGCTCAACCTCGTGGCGCGCGGCGAAGCGGATGCGTTCGTCACCGCCGGCAACACCGGCGCGACGATGGCCGCCGCCATCTTCGGCCTGAAACGGATCGAGGGGATCGACCGCCCGGCACTCGCCACCTACTTCCCAACCGCCACGGGAAAATGCTTGCTCGTCGACGTCGGCGCCAACGCCGACGCGCGTCCGCAGAACCTCCTGCAGTTCGGGGTGATGGGTGCGATCTACGCCGAGCGGGTATTCGGGCTGCGGAACCCGCGCGTGGCGCTGCTGAGCATTGGCGAGGAGGAGTCAAAGGGCAATCTCCTCGTCCAGGAGGCACACCAACTGCTGCGCGCCGCACCGCTCAACTTCGTCGGGAACGTCGAGGGAAAAGACATCCCGGCCGGCCTCGCCGACGTGGTGGTGATGGACGGATTCGTGGGCAACGTGTTGATCAAGTTCGCCGAAGGGGTGGGGACGAGCATTCTGCAGACGATCCGCGAGGAGATTCGCGCGAATCCGATCTCCACCCTGCTCGGCGCCGGGCTGATGCCCACATTCCGGCGGGTACGCCAGCGCATGGACTACGCCGAGTGGGGTGGCGCGCCCTTGCTCGGCGTGAACGGTGTCTGCGTGATCGGCCACGGGCGCTCGAACCCGCGCGCCGTGCGCAACGCGGTGCGGGCGGCGCGCGACGCCGTGGAACAAGGGCTGATCGAGCACATCCGTGAGGGGGTAACGGCGCGCACGCCGGAGCCGGCGAATGCCGAACGCGGAGTAATGCGTGCGGAGTGACGGGGAGCCGGCCCTTACTCCGTACCGCGGCGAAGACCTCGGTGCCAGGCCGCACGTGGCAGTGGTGTTCTGCGACCACATCGGTGGTTTCGTCGCTGCATCCCCCCTCATGCGCGGCCTGCGTGAGCGCTACCCGGACGTCGTGCTCGACTATGTTGGCGGCGAGCGCACGGTCGAACTCGAGACCGCGAGCCCGCTCATCGACGCGCGCTTCTCGCTCTTCGGCATGGACGACCCACTCAGCGAGATGACGCGCTTCTTCGAGGAGCGACGGCAGCAGGCAGGACCTTACGCGCTAGTCGTCAATCTCGAGGCCGAGGAGATCGCGGCGCAAGCAAGTGGGCTGACGGGCGCAACCTACGTCGTGGGAAACGCGATCGACCCGGGTAGTGGCGCGCACGTGCCTCACGCTGCCGAGCCGATCGACGGACTCTGGCACGATACGTGGAACCGCGCCGACCTGCTGGAGGACTATCCCGAGCTGACGAGCCAGTACATCGGCGAGCTCTTCTGCCGACTGGCGCGCGTGGAATCCGACTATGTGCGGACCGAGGCGCCCCAGGCGCCTCCGCCAATATCGATTCCACCCGTGCTCCTCTCGACCGGTGGCAACCGCAGCGCCCGTCTCTGGCCGACCGCCCACTGGGTGAAACTGGTGCGTCACCTGGGAGGGAGAGGGGTCGAGGCAGGACTGCTCGGTGCGGCGCCCGCGGTGCAGGAGGCGCGCTACCACACCGCGGACGCCGACGAGGCGATCGTACGCGCCGGCGCGAAGGACCTCCGCGGCCAATTGACACTGCCGGAAGTGGCCGGCGCACTGGCGCGGGTGCGCGCGTTCGTCACCGTCGACAACGGGCTCATGCACATTGCGGCCGCTGTCGGCGCCCCAACGATCGCCCTCCTTGGAGCCAGCCCGGGCCGCATCTGGGCGCCACGCACCCCGTGCGTGCGCATCGTCGAACCGGCCGAGCCGTGCACCTTATGCGAAGAAAACCGGTTCCGCAACCCGGATTGCCTCCTGCCCCGCCATCAGTGCATGGAAAGCATTGCTCCCACCCGGGTGCTTGCCGCCCTGGCTGAGATCCTCCCGGACGCGTAACTCCCCGCAGAATGACGTCCCAACCATTTTCCTCGCCGATGCGGGAGGTCTTTGCTCCGCCCGGCCGCGGTGGCGCTCTGAGGGAACATCACGACCCGGGACGCCGCGTCCGTTTTCGATCAACACTTTAAATCATTCGATATGATCGAATTGATTGACATTTGGTAACTTCTCGCGCTATGATCGTCCATTCGGAGGAACCACCATGGGCTTCAATCGGGATGCGCTGATCGACGAGTTGATTACTCGCCAGGGCGCGTTCTTCAGAACCGCGCTCGGCGACTCCTGGCTGCAGGTCGACCTCACGATGGCGCAGTTCAAGGCGGCCTGCGCCCTCGCCATCGACCAACCGGCGACCGTCGGCGCGCTTGGCCAGCGGCTCGGTATCGGGCTGCCGGCGGCGAGCCACATCGTGGAGCGGCTCGTTCGCCTCGAGCTGGCGGACCGCTATGACGACCCTAACGACCGACGCCGCGCCTACGTGCGACTCACCGCGGCGGGTGAGGCGCTCATCGGCCAGATGCGCGACGGGAGTCGTGAGCGGATTCGGACCCGACTTGCGCGGCTCGCCGACGATGAGCTTACCGAGCTCAATCGCCTGCTCCAGATCATGATCGAGCCCGGCATTGGATCAGAGACGCGCGCTCCCGTCGCCGCGGCGCAGTAAGGCGCAGCAAACGAAGGGCAACGCCCCGCATTCGCGCGGCGATCAGGAGAATCCACCAATGGACGTACAGGATCCACCGATCACAGGACCTGCGGCCACCCCCGGCAGGTCGCCGAGCGCTGCCACAGTCCCAGTCCGCGAGGCCGGGCCAGCCGCAGCTCCGGAGCGTGCTCGCCCCGTAGCACCCGGTGGCGGCGCACCCCGGTCCGTCGGGATCGCAGCCGAGGGTGACCCGGCTGCCAGCATCACGCCCAAGCCGGGACGCCGACTCCAACTGCGCCTCATCATGATCCCCGTCGGGCTCGTCGTCCTGGCGGTGGCAGCCTATATTGGCATTACGTTCTACCGCGATGGGCTCCTCTACGTCTCGACCGACAATGCCCAGTTGACGGGCACACCGGTGCAGGTCGGCGCGCTCGCGCCCGGTCGGGTGGCATCCCTCACGCCCCGAGTTGGCGCCGCCGTGCACAAGGGCGACGTGCTGGCCCAGGTCGAGCTGCCGACGCAGGTTGGCACTACCCCGACGGGAGCGCCGCGAATGGAGTTCCTCGACGATAGCGATACGCGGGTCTTGGTAACAGCGCCGATCGACGGCGTGGTGATCGCGGAGCCGGGGGCGGTGGGCTCCACGGTGACCGCCGGCCAGCCAATCATCACGCTGGTGGATCCCACACACCTCTGGGTCAACGCGAACATCGAGGAGACCAAGGTGGCGCGGCTCAAGGTTGGGCAGGAGGTGGACGTGCACGTGGATGCGCTCGGGACGAGCGTGCCGGGCCGCGTCGAAGCGATCACGCCCGCGACCGCCGCATCTTTCTCCCTCATCCCGCAATCGAACGCGTCCGCCAACTACACCAAGGTGACGCAGCTCGTGCCCGTGCGAATCGCCGTGAACCTCCAGGGACAGACGGCGCTCCTGAATGGCTCGGTCAGCGTGCGCGTCCACGTGGGAGAGTAGCAATTGCAGACCAGAACCAGGCCCTCTCCCAGAACTAGGCCCTCTCCCTCAAGCCCTCCCCCGAATTCGGGGGAGGGGAGCAGCTTCGGGAAACGGTAGATGGCGGCGATAAATCCACCCATCGGCCGAGCCGGCATTGCTGTGCCATTGCGGGAGACACTCGCGCGGGCCCGTGGTCTCCACCTGGACTACAAGTGGCAGGTGCTGCTCTGCAGCGTGGTTGGGACGTTCATGATCATGCTCGACAGCACGATCGTGAACGTGGCCCTGCCGAAGATCGCGACCATCTTCGGCGTGAGCGTGAGCAGCGCGCAGCTCATGCTAACCGGCTACATGCTGGCGCTGGCGGTGATCATTCCCGCGACGGGCTACCTCTCCGACACGTTCGGCATGAAGCGGCTGTATCTGATCACGATGCTGCTCTTCACCGGCGGCTCAGCGCTGTGCGCGCTCGCCTGGGATAACAACAGCCTGATTGCGTTCCGGGTGGTCCAGGGGCTAGGCGGCGGGATGATGAGTCCCCTTGGCATGACGATGTTGTTCAAGACCGTGCCGCCCAGCGAGCGGAACACCGTGATGGGCTTCTACGGACTGCCGTTGATCCTCGCGCCCGTGCTCGGCCCGACCGTTGGCGGCTACATCGTGGAGTACCTCGACTGGCGTGCGATCTTTACGCTCAACGTGCCTATCGGCCTATTTGGCATCTTTCTTGGCGCGCGCCTGCTCCGCGAGTCGGAGCGAATCAAGGGCCTCCGCTTCGACTGGCGCGGCTTCGTGCTCTCGGCGGTGGGGTTCGCCTCCCTGCTCCTGGGCTTCTCGGACGCCGCCAGCTACGGGTGGATGGACACCGGGGTGCTGGTACGCTTCGCGGTCGGCACCATCGCCACGCTTGCCTGGATCTGGGTCGAGGTGACTGATCCCCAACCGCTGCTCGACTTGCGGTTGTTCAAGGACCCCGTGTTCTCGATCGCGATGGTGGTGAACTTCGTGCTCACCGCTGGCCTGTTCGGCGCGCAGTTGCTCCTGCCCGTATTTCTCCAGAGCTACCGCGGCCTGGGCGCGGCCGAGTCCGGGGTGCTCACGATGTGGCAGGCGCTGGCGATGCTGCCAGCCATGCCGATCGTCGGCCGGCTGGTGGATCGCTTCGGCGCGCGCCCCATGCTGCTGATCGGCATGCCACTCGTCGCCCTGACGACCTGGCAATTCACCGCCCTCAGCCTCGACACGCCGGACAATACGCTGCGCATCTGGCTCGCGCTGCGCGGCGTGACGCTCGGCATGGTCATGATGCCGGCGATGACGACGGCGATGAATGCGGTACCGATGCACCTCATGAGCCGCGCCTCGTCGCTGACCAATGTGGCGCGGCAGGTGTTCGGCTCGTTCGGCACCGCGATCTTCGTGACACTCCTGCAATCGCGAACGGCTGACCACTACAACGTGCTCGCGCAGACCGTGACCCCGGATAGCGTGCCCGTCCAACAGATGCTGGCTCAGGTGCAGCAGTGGGTGGCGACGCAGGGCGGGACCGTGGCGCAAGCTCAGGCGATGGGCATGCTCGCGCTCGTGCGGAACCTCCAGCTCACCGCATCCGTCATGGCGTTCGACGACGTCTTCCGCATCACCGCGCTGATGACGCTGCTCGCCCTCGTTCCGTCGTTCTTCTTGCGAGCCACGCGGCCGGCAGCCGGCCCCGGCGCGCTGCCGCGCATACCGATGGGGGAATAGCGTGATTGCGGATTGCCAATCGCGGATTGCCAGTTCAGGACCGGCTCATCGCTGTACTCTTCGACGCCAAGGCCATAGCGACGCGGCGTGAGAGCGCCATGATAGGCTTGTAGCCTGGAGCCTCGTGCTCCGCGCAGCCATACGGCGTGGACCAGTCTGCGTGCTTACGGTGCACGTCCCCTTGCAGTCGCTTCCAGACGAACCCCAGATTCTGGCGCACCCGCCGTTCTACCCGGCGGGTGCACGATCCCTTGCATCTGCTTTCAGACGAACCGTTAAAAGTCGCGGAGGAGACGGCCGTAGCCAGGGATGCGGACGTCGATGCCGAGGCTGCGCAGCGCCCACCAGATGATCGCCTGGCTGCCCTGGATGACGTTCACGCCTAGCTCGTCCTCGAGCGGCTGGACGATGCCACCCGTAGCCCAGTGCGGCGACCCGAGCTGGATCGTGTCGATCTCCGGGTGTTCCTGCTTCAACTCGCGAGCCAGGCGAAGCGGCACCTCGGCTGGGATGCGCGCCACGTCGATGAAGGGGTAACCTGCGTACTTCGCCCCGGCCTGACGCACGCCGTCACCGTCCAGGTTTCCCTCGGCGGGGCTGATGTTGTCGACCGCACCCGGCGGTGACTGGTACCCGACCGTACCGAGCACTTTCGTGCCGAGCGTGCGCACTGCCTGGCGGTACGCCGTAGTACTGTTGGTGACCGGGACGCCGCACTCCCGCTCGAGGTCGCGCAGCACCTCACCCGCCTTCGCCGCACCCAACTGGTGGGTCACCGGCGTGCCGCCGAGCACGATAATGCTCACCCCGGCGCGCGCCATCTCCCGGGCGGCGCGCAGCGTGTGGTTCCAGCTCTCCTCGGCCTCACCGGACTCTGCAGTGTGGCGCGCGACCATGAGCGTCGTGAGCGCAAGCGTCACGCCGGGCGGCGCGATCTTATAGAACTCGTACGGAAAGACCTCGGTGACAATCGGCGGTGACGTGTACGCAATGCGCGCGCGGGTGCCATACATCGATACTCCCGTGCCGAGACTGTGTAGGCTTATTTCTTGTTCAGGTATGGACGCAGGGTTTCAACGATCGCCATCGCGTGCCCCCGCCCCAGTCCGAAGTCCTGGTTCAGCCAGGCCACAATTTCGCCCGCCTTCACGCCTGGCCGCAGCAACCCCTTCTCCTCGGCCAGCGCCTTGAAATCCTCAGGGGTCTTTCCGGTCTTGGCGTGGATGTTGTCAATATAGGCCTGGAAAGTCACTGCGCTCCTCTCGGCGAATGACCGACACGGTGGCGTGAGCACCGCGCCTCGGTTTGGCCATGATACCAGCCACGCCGACCGGGCGAGCGGGGTACATGCTATCGCCATAAGGGCTGCGAACGCACAGTCGGCAGGATACTGACAAGCCGGGCCGCTGGGTTGCCCACCCAGTAGGTCAGTTCCTCCGGGCATGGCCTGCATCCGGTAGGGAAGGCGCTTGTCCCCTCCCGCCCGGCGCCGGTGGCCCGGGGCGATGCGGCGAGGGACAAGCCCTCGCCCTACCGAAACGACGGAATCTGCGCCAAGGCTCCGATCATGCGCACTGATCCACTAATACAACGCGGCGGAAGTTGGTCACGAGTTTGCCGGTAGGGCGGGGGCTCGTCCCCAGCCGCGAGCCTAGCTGGGGCCAGCACCGGCGGCGG
>JAXDLH010000109.1:0-11322 GCA_034666705.1 Chloroflexota bacterium | reverse complement strand
GCACCAGCCCGCCGTAGAAGAACGCCAGCCCCGGGGTCATCAACAGCACCAGGGCCGACGAGGTCAGCAGCCACGCGGTGTCCCCGCTGTCCACCTTCAAGGCCGCCGCCACCGGGGCCAGGGGCGCCACGACCGCCGGGGGCGCGCCGCCCGGGGTGGTCCCGGTCTGGGCCGCTGCCCCGGCCGCGAACGCCAGGAACACCCCCAGCATGCCCGCCACCAGGAGCACGATCTTGATCGGTCGCCGCATACTTCCTCCCTGGGCAGTGCGGTCGTCCCAAACGCCACTGCGCCCAACGGTGGCAATAGTAGCCAGCGATCGCGCAACGAATCATGGGTGTACTGACCAAAATCTCTCCCAACAAACTTGTGTAGATTGCCCATACGTCTGCCCCGCAGAATTTCTGCACGTCGCCGCTTCCGGTACCATCATGGGACTCGAGCGCACGTCGAGGTGGTTCCGACGACGTTAACGTCCACGTTCAGCCAACGTGAGCTGTCCACGAGCGAGCGGGATCACCGCTGGAGCAGAGTGCGCGCCGCGATGGAGCGGACGGGGGTGGCGTGCCTGGTAGCGCCGACTTTGCCGTCCGGAACCCCCGCGCGCGACGGCAATGGCGCGTACCTCCTGGGCTTCGTCCCGCGGGAGAGCTGGGGTGTCGGGGTGCTCATGACTGCGGGTGAGTCGAGCGTCTCGCTCGAGGCTCCGACCGACGCGGTACAGGCTGAACTGTGGTTCGACGACGTGCAGCCAGCGCATGGTGGCATTGCGCAGACCATCGTCGATCTGCTGCGGTCGAAAGGGATCTCGAGTGGCCACGTCGGCCTTACGGACCTCGGCGATGAGCAGGGTCTCGCGACGGCGACGATCCGGGTATTGACCGCACGGCTGCCAGGTGTTGAATGGGTACCGTTCTCCGACCAGCTTCGTGCGATCCGCGCGATCAAGAGCCCCGAGGAGCTCGCGCTGCTCAGCGGCGCCGCACAAGCGCTCGAGCGCAGCTTCGATCGTGTCGCCGAGCTGGCGCGTCCGCGCGCCTCAGAGCTCACCACGTGGGCGGCCGCAGTCGCCGAGCAGGTTCGGCTCGGTTGCGACCCTCCGCTCCGGGCCCGCTGGGGCAGCGGCGCCCGGCCGGAGCTGCTTGCTCGCCCGACCCACGGCACGCTTGCCCGGGGCATGATGATCCTGACGGACTTCGAGGCGATCCTCGGCGGCTACGGCGCGCGCGGGAGCCAGGCGTTCGCCGTGGAGGCGTGCGACCCGATCTACGTGGACCTCTTCGCCTGGACGGTCGAGTTGTGGCGGCATCTCTTCGAGCGGATCCGGCCCGGAGTGGTCGTCGCGGACCTGCAGCGGGCGGCGGAAACGCTCGCGAGCGAGCTCATGCCAACCAACTCGCATTTCGCCAGCCCGGCCGCCAGCGTGTCGCTGGACGGCTGTGGCCTTGGCGACGACGCGCCATCCTCCGGCGCGCTGCCGGATGAGCCGCTGGCACCGGGCATGGTCTTCGCCCTCGACGTCGAGCTGCGGGTCGTGGGCGCCGGTCGGCCCTATCGCGCAGCCTGGGCCGATCCGGTGACCATTACCGCGACCGGCGCAGCCCGGCTCGGCACACGCGAACCCAGCCTCCGGATCATTGGCGGAGGCTAGAGCAGCAGTCCAGCACGTGTCCGCCGCTATTGCCGGCGAGCTGAGGCGCGCATTCCTCCCGCAACCTCGGTCGACGGCAGAGAAGTCCGGGTCGACGTCGACCGAGGTCGCTGCTCCAGCGCTTGCTCGATGCGTTTTGCGCGTTTCTCGCCGTTTCCCTTGACAACCAGAACAAAAGTTCTATAATGGCAATACAGAACGATTGTTCGATTCTCACGAGGGAGGGCGATAATGATCCCCCCGATCATCCATGAGATCCAGGCTCGCTCCGCGCTCAATGCCGTGAGCGGCATGCCGTTCAAATGGTCACTCAACCCGTATAAGGGCTGCGCGCACGGCTGCGCCTATTGCTACGCGCGCGCCTACCACAGCTACCTGGATCTCGCGCCCTCCTCTTTCGAGAGCCAACTCTTCGTCAAGCTCAACGTCGCCGAGCTCCTGCGCGCCGAGCTGCGTCGCTCCTCCTGGACGGGGGAGAGCGTGGCGATTGGCACGGGGACCGACCCCTATCAGCCACTCGAAGGGCAGTATCGACTCACGCGCCGCTGCCTTGAGGCGATGCTGGAGGCCGAGAATCCTGGCTCGATTACGACGAAGGGCACCCTCGTGACACGGGACGTCGACTTGCTCGCCGAGCTGGCGCGCGTGACTGACTTCGGGGTCAACGTCAGCCTGATCAGCCTCGACCGCGACCTGCTCCATACGCTGGAGCCCGGCGCGCCCTCCCCCGCCCAGCGGCTGCGCGCCGTCGAGCGGCTGAGCGCAGCGGGCGTCCCGGTCTCCGTGTTCCTCTCCCCGGTACTGCCCGGCCTGACTGACGTCGCCGAGGAGCTCGCGGCGGTCGTCCATGCCGCCGCCGAGCATGGCGCACGCGCCGTGTGGGGCAGCACCCTTCGGCTCGGGCCTGGCGTGAAGGAGCATTTCCTCGAAGTCGTGGCGCGCGAGTTTCCCGGCCTGGCGGATGGCTACCAGCGATTCTACGGCGCTGGCATGAACGCGCCCGCTGGCTACCAGATCAAGATCGAGAGCCGCGTGCGGGCGGCCCGCAGCACAGCCGGCCTCGACAGCGCGCATGCGGAGCCACGAGAGTTGGTCTCCCCGGTCGCGCGGCGCGGGCAGCTCGCCCTCCCCATCTGACCACGCCGCCGCAGGGCCGATGACTCAAGCTACGGAACCGCGGGGCACGCGCCAGAGAAGATTCGTTGGCTCCTCCTGCTCCGGTTCGTAGAATTGAGGAGGACTACAAACCGGCAGGTGCGGCGTGAGCGAAGAAGCGTTCTGGACCTCTCTCCCCGATATGAGTGATGCTGAGCTGACCGAGCGTGTCGATCTCGGCCGGCACAGCTTCCTGGTGCAAGTCTCCCCGGTGCGTCACTTCGACGACTACGACGACGAGGTCGAGGTGATCCACGTTTGGGCGCTGCGCGAGGACGGTAGGCCCCTTGCGCTCCGCGATCTCAATCCGTCGATCTCCCGCGAGGCCGCATACAACCAATGGGGCTTCCTCTGCGATCAGCTCACGGCCGCCGCGAGCCTCGCCTACGGGCTCCGAGATAATCCTGACGGCGCCGTGAATCCGATGCTGGGCTGCTGGGGGCCACGGCCCGATCTGATCTCTGGCGAGCCCGACGATGCGTCGACTGCGCTCGTCGTCGGCGTCGCAGTCGATACACGCGATGCGGTGCGCGCGGAACGTCCCGAGCTGACCGCACTCGCCCTGCGCTCGGCGGTCGTCGCTGCACTACGCTACTGGGTACGTGAGGCTGCGCCGCATCGCATCCCCAATCCTCGCGACAATTAGTCGCGTAATATCCGGTGGGCCGCCGGGGCCCCGGGGAGCGTCGTGATTCAGGCCGCCGATTCCAGCGCTGAGCCGCGCGCATCAGTCCGCCAGATTACCCTCTTCGCGGTGCTGGGCGTCGTGCTGGGAGGCGGACTGATCCTCATCAAGGGGAGCCTCTACTCGGTCGAAGGCGGCGTCTCGAGTTTTGCGAGCCTCCTGCCGTTCGGGTACGCGTACGGCGCCGGGATGGTCGCGGCGGTCAACCCGTGCGGCATCCTGCTGATGCCTTCGCTTGTCGCCTACTACCTGGGTGGGGAAGAGGGCGTGGAGCTGCCATGGTGGGAGCGAGGCAGCAAAGCCGTCCTCTTCGGCGCCATGGCAACCCTCGGGTTCGTCATCCTCTTCGCCCTGGTGGGGCTGGCGTTCGCTGCCAGCGGCCACGCCCTCGGTTCCTACTTTCCGATCGGCGGACTCAGCATTGGCGTATTGTTGACCATCCTCGGCCTATGGCTCGTCGTCACCGGTCGCTCATTTGGCCTGGCGAGTGCGAGCCGGGCGATGGGTGGCGTGCAACTGCGCAGCGGGCTCCGGGCGCTATTCCTGTTCGGCGTCGCCTACGGGGTTGCCTCGCTCGCGTGCACGCTGCCGATCTTCCTCGTGGTCGTGGGCACGACCCTCGCGGTTGGCGGGCTATTCGACGCCGCGGGGCAGTTTGTTGGCTACGGCCTTGGAATGGGCACGATGCTCACGATCGTCATTGTGGCCGCCGCCTTCTTCCGGGGCGCCGTTACTCGTCTGCTCAGGACCGCGGTGCCATACATGCACCGCGTCGCCGCCTCGCTGCTCCTCGGCGCAGGCATCTTCATCATCTTCTACTGGCTATCGTCCGGCAGCTTCTTTGGCTAGAAGCACAACCGAATTGTCGGTATCTCCGCTATGGCAGCAGCGCGCGGTGGTGGCGGGCGTCGGCCGCGATGTACGGCCGGTGGACGGCGGCGATCCGTTCGAGGCGCTCCTCTGCCAGGCGGTCGGCGGCCTCACTCGGGGCGATATTTTCGGCCCTGGATAGCGCGAAGACGCGTCGCATCGTCTCGCCGACCCTGGCGGCCACGGCCTCCGCACGGGCGCGCGGCGCGTGGAGGATCTCGCTCTCTGCGCTGATCACACCTCCCGAGTTCACGGCGTAGTCCGGCGCGTACAGGATGCCCCGCCGATGCAGCTCCTCACCGTGCCGCTCCTCGCCGAGTTGGTTGTTCGCGCCGCCGCACACCAGCTTGCAGCGAAGTCGCGGAATCGTCTCGTCGTTCAGGACGTTGCCGAGCGCGTTGGGCGAGAAGATGTCGCACTCCGCATCGAACACCCGGTCTGGCGGCACCAGCTCCGCATGAAAGCGCTCGGCCGCGCGGCGCATGGCGACCTCTGAGATGTCAGAAACCAGCAGCGAGGCGCCCTCCTCGGTGAGGTGCTCCATCAGATGTGCGCCGACCTTACCCGCGCCCTGCACCATGACGCGCTTGCCGGCCAGCGAGTCCGAGCCCCACACGGCCTCGGCGCCAGCTTTCATGCCCAGATAGACCGTGAGGCCAGTGAGCACCGACGTGTCGCCCAGTCCGCCCCACGCCTCGGAGATGCCGGTGACCCACGGCGTCTCGGCGCGTACGTAGGTCAGATCGTCGGACGTGGTTCCCACGTCGGTCGCACAGATGTAGCGCCCCCCGAGGGATTGGATGAACTGGCCCATGGCGCGAAACAGCGCCTCACTCTTCATGCTCTGATCGCCGATGATGACCGATTTGCCGCCACCGAGATCGAGTCCGGCGAGCGCCGACTTGTAGGTCATCGCGCGCGAGAGGCGGAGCACGTCGACGAGCGCCTCCTGTTCCGACGCGTAGGGCCGCATGCGGATGCCTCCTAACGCCGGGCCAAGCGTGGTGTTGTGAATCGCAAGAATCGCCCGAAGCCCGCTCACGCGGTCGTGGCAGAACAGAAGCTGCTCGTAGCCGCCGGAGACGAGGCTCGGAAAGAGACTGCTGTTCGGAGTAATAGTGACTGTGTGATCGATGATCGCCAAGGGAACTTCCTTCCGTTACGACGAGCCGACCCGTTACGACACGCCGGCGCACGGCGGCGCCGCCGTCGCTGCACCTGCGGGCAGCAGCGACGCCACTTCACAATTTTAAATCGGCGCCTGGATGGCATGCCCCCTGGCACCCGGCCGACTGTCGCCGATGAGTACGCCAAGGGACGGACGCTCCTCCCGACGGACGTCGCAGCCGGAGACGGGGAAGTTCACGATAGGCGGTCTTCGGTCAACGCGCCGCTGCGACCGCCTCGCCGACCGTAAGGATGGTGGCTTCCTCAAACGGCCTGGTGATGAGCTGAATGCCGACGGGCAAGCCGGTGGCAGCGACCGGTACGACCAGGGCGGGGAAACCGGTGAGGTTGAAGATCGTGCGGAACTCGAGTGCGCCCGAGGCCGTCCCGCCCATGACGGTCTCCTGCGCCGGCGTCGCCAGCACGTCGACGTCCACGAGCAGCGCGCGCAACTCGCGAATTGCCATGGCGCGCACGCGCTGCGCCCGTTCATACGCGTCAGGATCGACGAGGGTGCCGGCCAGGATGCGCGCCCGCGTGCTCGCGCTAAGCTCCCCCGCAGCCCCGTCTCGCAATGCGGAAAGTAACGCGGTGCTCTGCTCCACGAGCTCAATCAGGGCGTGCGCCGCGGCCGCGGGCTCGAAGCTCCCGGGGAGTGGCACTTCTACGACGACTGCCCCGAGCGTCGCGAGCCGATCGAGCGCTCCAAAATAGGCGCGGTGCACGTCGGGGTGATGGCGGTCGATGAGGTGCGCCGGGGGGACGCCAATGCGCCATTCGGCGATTGGCCGGTGCAGTGAGGCGGTGAAATCGGGAGCGGGAAAGGGTGCGGCCGTGGAATCGCCAGCGTCGGGCCCAGCCAGCGCGTTCAACACGAGCGCAGCATCCTCGACGGAGCGGGTCAGAATCCCGACGTGGTCGAGCGACCAGGCGACCGGTGTGAGCTCAGCCCGGCTGATGCGCCCGTAGGTGGGCTTCAGTCCGACGATGCCCACGAGGCCGGCGGCTTCCCGCACCCAGCCCGCCGTGTCAGTCGCGAGCCCAGCCGCCGCCAACCCACTCTCTACGGCAGCAGCGGTCGGCATGTGCCCACGTTCCCATGCCGGATCCGCATTCCGTGAGTCGTGAGGCCCGTCTACATCTTCCCCGATAACGCGCGTCGTGCCGATGAGAATCGCGCCGGCGGCGTTCAGCCGCGCGAGCGAACCTGCGGTGGCTGGCTCAGCCCGAAGCGGATCGGCCGCGGCGAATGAGTCAGCCACGACGAATGGCATCGCGTGCAGGCGACCGCGGTACCCGCCCATGTTGATCGCATACTCGGCATCCAGCGCCAGCTCCATGAGCGCCTCGGGATCGCGCAGTGCGGTAAACGGGCCGGCGGTGGATTCCCTCGCCTGGACTCGCGATGCCACCTCGCCCATCACGTCCGCGGGCGCCAGGCGGTGCTCCATAAGGGCCTGCGAAAGCTCGGCCAAACCGCGGACGTGTGGTACCAGAGCCGGCGCATCCGATGGAATCCGCGAGGAGCTGATCGCCTCGGTCAGCCGTCGGCGCAGACCAAACCCGGCCAGCAGATCGCGGCGCGAAAGCCGAGGCGGCTCGCTCATCGGCGCTTACCGCCCGTCGCCGTGCGCCGGCGGGTCGACCCCGAGCAACCGATTCGCGTCCGGAAACGGCGCCGGATCCTCTTCGGTCTCAACTGTGAATCGGTCGATAACAATGCGCCAGCGCTCTGCCGCTCGCCAAATCAGGACCGCGGCGGCGACCTCGGAGTCACTGGTTTGTGGGATCAGAGCTCGGAGGGCGCGTTCCACATCGTCGCTGCGCGACGCTTCCATCTTATCGACCTTATCGATTTCCTGATCAACTTCCCTCGCGCGGTGGGCCCTTGTCCTTTACACTCGGGGCGAGGTCCGTTATTGTTGCCTGAGACGTGTGATCGACGCTACCGCGATCCCCTTGAGGCTCTAATGCGTTTTTATCGATATTCCCAATGGGACGGCACTCAGGAGATCGACGCCTTCACGCCTGAGGACGTGATGGAGGAGATCTCCAAAGAGATGCTCGAGGATGGCAACCTCCGCAACGCACTGCGCCGCATGATGCAGCGGGGCGCCGAGTTCCCCAACGGCCGTCGCATGATGGGGATGCAGGAGCTGCTGGATCGACTCCGCCAGCAGCGCTCCAGCAACCTCGACCGCTACAACATGGGCTCCATCCTCAACGACATCGTCCAGAAGCTCGACGAGGTTATCGACACCGAGCGTCACGGGATCCAGCGCCGCCTCGGCGAGGATTCTGGCGACGCGGGCGATGAACAGCCCGGCGAGCGAGAGGAGCAACCAGCGGGCCAGGATGGCGGCGGGCAGCAGGCCGGTGAGGAAGGCCAGCAAGGTCAGCAGGGCCAGGGCGGCCCGCAAGGCGGGCGCAGACCAGCGCCAGGCTCCACCGATCCGATGTTCCGCGAGATCATGGAGGGGATGGCTCGGAAGCGGCTCGATCAACTCGATCAACTACCGCCGGACGTCGGCGGGCGCATCCGTGACCTCCGTGAGTACGACTTCATGGAGCCCGAGGCGCGAGAGAAGTTTGAAGAGCTGATGCAGATGCTTCAGCAGCAGGTAGCCCAGAGCTACTTCAAGGGCTTGCAGCAGGGGCTGCAGCAGATGACGCCCGAAATGCTGAAGCAGATGCAGCAAATGGTCCACGACCTCAATCAACTGCTCGACAAGCACCGCCGAGGTGAGGACACCCCGGATGATTTCGAGCAGTTCATGAAGCAGTGGGGTCAGTTCTTTCCCGAGGGGATCGACAACGTCGAGCAGCTCGCAGAGCACATGCAGCAGCAGATCGCGCAAATGGAGTCGCTGCTCAACTCTATGACGCCGGAGATGCGCCGCCAGCTCGAAGACATGGTCGAGTCACTTTTCCAGGATGGCCAGCTTCAATGGGAGCTCGCGCAGCTCGCTGCCAACTTGGAGCGAATGATGCCCGGCGGCGGCCAGCCCGGTGCTCACCAGTTTGGCGGCGACGAGCCAGTCTCGCTCCAGGAAGCGATGCAGCTCATGGGCGACATGAACAGCATCGACGAGCTCGAGCGGGATCTGATGCAATCGATCCGCAACAACGACGCATCGAACCTCAACTCGGATGAGATCGGCCGCATCCTCGGCGAAGAGATGCGGCAGATGACCGAGCAAATGCAGCAGCTCACGAAAATGCTCGAAGAGGCCGGGCTGATCAAGCGTAAGGGCAACAACGAGTGGGAGCTCACGGCGCGCGCCGTGCGGAAGATCGGCGAGAAGGCGCTGCAAGATATCTTCGGCAAGCTGCAGTCCAATACGTTTGGCAATCATGCCATCGAGCGCAGCGGGATCGGAATCGAGCGGGTCGACGACACGAAGCCGTACGTCTACGGGGACCCGTTCCTGATCGACAGCCAGCGCACCATCATGAACGCGATCATGCGCGAGGGCACTGGTACCCCCATCCGCATGACGACGGATGATTTCGAGATCTACCGCACCGAGACGCTGACTCAGTGCACGACCGTGATCATGCTCGACATGAGCGCCTCGATGATGTACGGCGGCCGCTTCGATGCAGGCCGCAAGATGGCGCTGGCCCTCGACAGTCTCATCCGGACGCAGTTCCCGAAAGATACCCTCCACGTAGTGGCGTTCTCCTACTTTGTCCTCACGCTCCGGCCCGAGATGCTGCTCGACAATTACTGGATCGAGTACGGGGGCGGCACGAACTTCCAGGAGGCGCTGCGCCAGGCGCGGCAGCTCCTGTCGAAGCGCAAGGGTGGCACGAAGCAGATCATCATGATCACCGACGGCCAGCCGACGACCTATACGAACCCGTCCGGCGACGACGATTGGGGCTGGGGTGGCCGCTGGCGGCACTCCCCGCGGGCGATCGAGGAGACACTGCGCGAGGTTGTGCGCTGCACCCGCGATGGCATCCTGATCAACACGTTCATGATGGAACGCGACCGCTCACTCACCGAGTTCGTCGGCATGATGGCGCGCATCAATCGGGGTCGCGCCTTCTACGCCACACCGTCGCACCTCGGCGAGTACGTGCTCGTCGATTACGTCAACAACAAGCGCAAGCTCGTTCGGTAGACAACGGCGTCAGCTCGAGCCAGGTGTCATCCTGAGTCGTCATGCCCTGACGGGGCGCCACCGTGGCGTGGCAATCTATTTTCGAAGCAGCGAAGCGAAGGATCCATGATCCGCTCGTTGGGATCACGGATCCTTCGCTTCGCTCAGGGTGACACCGCCGTGTTTTACGCTGCGCGTATAGTGGAGCCCACTCGTTCGGGGTTTGCTGGCGCCGACACGCCGAGCGGCTGCGTCTTCTGGCCGGCCAGAATAGCGTTGAGCTCACCGCCAATCAGCAGGATCATGCCCACGGCATACATCCAGAACATGAGGACGACTGCGGCTCCAAGGCTGCCAAAGGTGCGGTCGAATGAGCCGAAATGCGTGACGTAGGCGCTGAAGCCGACCGTGACCGCAACCCAGGCCACGACGGCGAACAGCGCGCCAGGTATCGCATGGCGGAGCTTTACGTTGGTGTTGGGCAGCCAGCGGTACAGCAGGAGCAGCACGATCCACAGACCGACGGCAACGCCGGGGCCCTGCAATATGCTCCATACGGTGCGAAATCCTGCGCCGAGGCCGAGGGACGAAGCCAGGCGTCCCCCCAGCCAATCTCCAACGGCGTATAGCGCGAGCCCGCTCACCATGAAGATGGCGAGCAGTAGCGTGGTGCCCAATGCCAGCGCCTGCGCCTGCAGAAAAGGGCGATTCTCGGCCACGTCGTAGGCGCGATTGAGGCCCTTCATCAGCGTTCCGACGCCTCCGGCTGCACCCCACAGCGCGCCCGCCGCACCGACGGTCAACAGACCGCCCGACTGCGCGTGGACGACCCCGGCCACCCAATCGTTCAGGACATGCTGGATCTCCGCGGGCACGACCGGTGCCACGAACGAGATCAGCATGGTGAAGAGCTGTTCCTGGCCGATGCGCGCCCCAATGAAGCCAAGGAGCGCGGCGAGGAAGATCAGGAACGGGAACAGCGCGAAGAGGAATCGGTACGCCGTCTCGGCGGCGAGGCCCGGCACATCATCCGCAGAGATCTCAGCCGCCAGTCCGATCAGGATGCGGCCGAGCCGGCTGCCAGTGAACGCGGCGACCGCGCCCCGAATGGGAGCCGGCGCCAACTGCTCGATCTCCATGTGGCGCTCTCTCCTTCGGCTCTCATCCTGCTGCTCTCATCCTACCAGCGAGCCCGCGAGCTCGAGCAATAACTGCTGCACCTCGATCACACCCGCCAGCAGGTAGTCGGCGACCTTCGCCAGGGCCGGCGGCATCTCCGCGCTGGCCACGCCGAGCGCCACGCCAGCCCGACCCGGCGCTTCCTCACGCCACTCGAGCAGCGCGTCAAATGCCTCGACGTCCGTACGGTCGTCGCCGAGATAGACCACCGACGCGAGGCCACGCGCAGTCGCGACGTCGCGCAGCGACCAGCCCTTGCCGAACGGCAAGGGCGGGCGCAGCTCCACCACCTTGCGACCCTCGAAGACGGTGAGGTTGCGCTCTTCCGCTAGCTGCCCAAGCACCGCGATAACCCGGCTCCGCGCCTCCTCCTCGTCCGGTGCCCCTCGATAGTGCACCGTCAGGATTGGTCCCTCCTCCTCGAGGTGGATGTGCTCGTCGACAAGCATGACGCCTGCTGCCACGGCAGCCTGCTGCATGATCCCGATATAGGGCTGCACCTCCGG
>JAXDLH010000108.1:0-13681 GCA_034666705.1 Chloroflexota bacterium | reverse complement strand
TGAGCCCTTCGACAGGCTCAGGACGGGCTCGGTCGAAGGGCTCAGGATGCACGGCGGGGACGGGGGGTTAGGGTCCCCGGCCCGGAGCGGGGGGGTAGGAACCGCAGCTTACGAGGCGACGAGCACTGAACCCCCAGAGGGGGAGACGGCCACCTCGATCGAAGACGCGCCGCTCGAGGACCTCTCCGACGAGGGGCGCGCCCGGAAGCGAGCCGAGCAGGCCGCAGGGCGGGCGGAGCGACGCCCGAAGGACCTCGTAATCGTGAACACGGGCAACGGCAAGGGGAAGACGACCGCCGCGTTGGGCCTGCTGATGCGGGCGTGGGGCCGCGACATGCGGGTGGTGATGCTCCAGTTCATCAAGGCCAGGACGGCGAACTGGGGCGAGATCAAGGCGGCGCGCAAGATGGGCGTCGAGCTCATCCCCCTGGGTGACGGCTTCACCTGGACCAGTAAGGACGTCGAGAAGGATCATGCCCTGGCGCAACAGTGTTGGGCGCTCTGTCGTGAGCGGATCATGAGCGGCGAGTACGACATCGTGGTCATGGACGAGATGACGTACTGCTTCAGCTTCGGCTGGCTCGACGTGAACGAGGTGATCGACTCGTTGCGCCAGCGCCCACCGGGCCTGCACATCATCATCACCGGCCGCGATGCGCCGCCCGAGCTCATCGAGTACGCCGACCTCGTGACCGAGATGCGCGAGATCAAGCACCCGTATCGGTCTGGCGTGCGCGCCCAACCCGGAATCGAGTTTTGAGCCAGCCTCCCGGGCGCCGGCCGATCGTGCGCAATCTGGTGACGCGTGCCGACGGCAAGCTCGTCAACGTGGCGCGCAAGCAGGGCCAACTCTTCGTGTGCGCCGATGGCTGCTGCTGCGGCCATACCGAGCACGGCTTCGACGCGGTCCCGACCGAGCTGTACCACGCCGAGTGGGAGCGTCGGCGATTGCGTCCGTACGTCCACCTCTCGATGGGGGGATGTCTCGGCCCGTGTCCACTCGCCAACGTGGTGATGCTGCTCTTCGACGGCAGGCCCATCTGGTTCCATTCGATGAATCGGGAACGGTTGGTCCTCGCCCTCTACGATTACATCGAGACGCTCGTCGCGGCCCAGGCGTACGTGCCACCGCCGCCCGCCCTTGCCACGTACCAATTCTCGGCATTCAAGTGGGATGGTGACTCACACCAATCGGCCGGCGAGCCGCATGCGCCTGCGGAGGCTCATGGTGGCTTCCTGCTGCTCACTCACGCCGACACCGACATCCTGGCGCTCTCGAAGGTCATCCCGTCCCTGCCTGCTGACTTCCCCCCCGTTCGCGCCCACAACATCGTCCACCTGAAGGACGAGGCAGACGCCCGCGCCTTCGTCGACACGACCGTACCCGGGGCGGACGTCGTCATCCTGCGGCTGCATGGCGGACGCGAGAGTTTTCGCGGGGGCTTCGAGCGGCTCGTCGAGCTTGCGGAGCGTGACCAGCAATGGCTCGTGTGTGTGCCGGGAATCGACGTGCTCGACCCCGAGCTGACCGCCGCTTCGAACGTGGGTGGGCCCGTCGCACACGACGTGTTCGCCTACCTGCAACAAGGCGGCCTGAAGAACGTGGAGCACATGCTCCGGTTTCTGGCCGACCATCTCCTGACGACCGGGTTTGGCTACGACCTGCCGGAGGCCCAGCCCCGCCACGGCATCTATTACGAGAGCAAGCTGCCGGGCGCGAACCGCGCTCGCATTGGCATCCTCTTCTATCGGTCCCACCTGCTGTCGGGGAACACCGACTTCGTCGATGCGATCGTGCGCGAGGTCGAGGCCCGCGGCGCGGAAGCTGTGGCCGTCTACACGACGTCGCTGCAGGATCGCGAGGGTGAAGCGCTCGATACTGAGCTCGCTGGGCTGCCGGCCGCGCTCCGCCTCTTCGCGAAGGACGGCAGGCCGAACGTCGACGTCGTCATCACTACGACCAGCTTCGCCGCCGGCACGTTCGAGTCGTCGTTCGACCAACTCCGCAATCCGCAATCCGCAATCCGCAATTTGGTCGACGTGCCCGTGCTCCAAGCGATCGCTTCAGGCGCTACTCGCGAGGCGTGGGCTGAGTCGCAGCGCGGCCTGCCACCGCTCGACGCGACGATGAACGTCGCGATCCCGGAGGTGGATGGCCGCATCATCACCGTGCCGGTCTCTTTCAAGGGTGACGTCGAAGCACCCGGGCTGGGCAGCGCGCCGCGGTACGTCCCGGAGCCCGACCGCATCGCGCGCGTCGTCGGGCTCGCGCTGCGGATCGCGGCACTGCGCCGTATCCCCAACGCCACGAAGCGCATCGCCTTCCTGCTCACGAACTACAACGCGAAGGCATCGCGGGTGGCCGCGGCGGTCGGGCTCGACGCCCCGGCCTCCTTACTCCGTATTCTCGAAGCAATGCGGGCGGCTGGCTACACGATCGGCGAGCTGCCGCCTACGAGCGATGCGCTGATCCAGCAACTGGTCGACCGCGCCAGCTACGATCGCGAGATCCTCACCCCGGGCCAACTCGCCGGGGCGGTAGCACACGTCACCGCGGACCAACTGCGCGCCTGGCACGATACCCTGCCGCCCGCCAACGCCGAGGCGATGCGCGCGCAGTGGGGCGAGCCGCCCGGTGACTACTATGTCTCACCAGCCGGTGACCTAGCGCTCGCTGGGCTCGACCTCGATAACGTTTTCGTTGCCATCCAGCCGCCGCGTGGCTACGGCATGGATCCCGGCGCCATCTTTCACTCGCCAGACCTTGCACCGCCGCACCCGTATCACGCGCTCTATCGCTGGCTAGCGGAGTCGCAGGAGCAGGGTGGCTGGGGCGCCGACGCAATCGTGCACGTTGGCAAGCATGGCACCCTCGAGTGGCTGCCCGGTAAGGGGCTCGGTCTCTCTGCGACGTGCTACCCCGACCTGTTCCTCGGCGACCTGCCGCTCGTCTACCCGTTCATCATCAACGACCCAGGAGAGGGTGCGCAGGCAAAACGGCGCAGCCACGCCGTGGTCGTCGACCACCTCACCCCGCCCATGACCACGGCCGAAGGCTACGGCGAGATCGAGGAGCTGAGCCGCCTGGTCGACGAGTACTTCCAGTTGGAGCAGGTCGACCCGAGCAAGCTGCCCCTCCTTCAACAGCAGATCTGGGAGCTGATCGTGCGAGCCCGGCTGGACGCCGACCTCGGTCAACTCATGAACCGCGACTCGAGTGCGCACACCCATGACTGGGACCCGCAGTACCACGAGGATGGCGTGCCCTACACCATCAGCGACCTCGGAGCGCGCGACTTCGCGCATCTCATCGAGAATGTGAACGGCTACCTGTGCGAGCTGACCAGCGCCCAGATCCGCGATGGCTTGCACGTGTTCGGGCAGGCGCCCGAGGGCGAGCAACTCCGCGACATGTTGCAGGCGCTGGTCCGGCTGCCGAATGCGGAGATCCCGAGCCTGCGCGCCGGCCTCGCCAGCCGCTTCGGGCTGGACCTGGTGGCCATGCTGGACGATCTCGGCGCGCGGGTGACGGCGCCTGCGAGCGAGCTCGAGATCTCGGTCGATCGCCGGCTGCCAACCAACGCCGACGCGCTCGAGGCCCTTGACGCGGTCAGCCTGCGACTCATCACGGCGCTCGGGGAGCGCGACTTTGCGGCGGCGGAGATTCAGGCCGCCGCGAGTGACGTGCTTGGCGGCGGAACGCCGGAGATCGACGCGACGCTCCGATTCGTGGCAGCCCAGCTCGTACCAAATCTGCGTCGCACGGACGAGGAGATCGCCGCGCTGCTCGGCGCGCTGGCTGGCCGCCACGTGCCCGCCGGGCCGAGTGGCGCGCCGACCCGCGGCATGGCTCAGGTCCTGCCTACCGGGCGCAACTTCTACACGGTGGACCCGCGCGGCTTGCCAACTATGGCCGCCTGGATCGTGGGCCAACAACTCGCCCAGCAACTCATCGAGCGATATCTCGCGGACGAGGGCCGCTATCCGGAATCCATCGGCATCTCCATCTGGGGCACGAGCCTCATGCGTACCCACGGCGACGATGTGGCGGAGGTGCTCGCCCTCATCGGCGTGCGGCCACGCTGGCAGGCGGAGAGTCGTCGCCTCGTGGGATTCGACGTCATCCCCCTTGCTGAGCTTGGCCGGCCACGGATCGACGTCGTGTGCCGCATCTCCGGGTTCTTCCGCGACGCCTTCCCGGACCTCATCGCCCTCATGGACGACGCGTTTCGGGCGATAGCCGATCGCGACGAGCCGCCGGAGCAGAATCCGGTCCGCCGCCACATGCTCGAACGGCGGCAGCAGCTCGAGCGCGCGGGCGTTGCTTCAGCCGAGGCCGAGCGGCAGGCGAGCTACCGCATCTTCGGCTCGCCGCCCGGTGCCTACGGCGCCGGCATTCTGCCGCTCATCGACGAGCGCAACTGGCAAACTGATGCAGACCTCGCCGAGGTGTACGTTACCTGGGGTGGCTACGCGTACGGGCGCGCCGAATATGGCGTCGACGCTCGTGATGTGTTCCGCAGCGCCCTGGCCGGCGTCGACGCCGCGGTGAAGAACCAGGACAATCGCGAGCACGACATTTTCGATTCCGATGATTACTTTCAGTACCACGGTGGCATGATCGCCACGATCCGGGCCCTCGGGGGTCGCGCGCCTCGCCGGTACTTTGGTGACAGCGCAGATCCACAGCGCGCGCGCGTGCGTGATCTCAAAGAGGAGACGCTCCGCGTCTTCCGGTCACGCGTGGTGAACCCGAAGTGGATTACCTCGATTCAGCGCCACGGCTACAAAGGCGCGCTGGAGCTCGCGGCCACGGTCGACTACCTGTTTGGCTACGACGCGACCGCGCAGGTCATGGACGACTGGATGTACGAGCGGTTGGCGCAGTCTTATGCGCTCGATCCCGCAATGCGGGAGTTCTATCGGCAGAGCAATCCCTGGGCGATGCGGGACGTCGCAGAGCGGCTGCTCGAAGCGATGAATCGCGCGATGTGGAAACAACCGACTCCGGAGATGCGTGCGGCCATCGAAGGTGCGTTCCTGGATGCGGAAAGCGCGATCGAGGCGCGCGCACCGGCGGCATCAGGTTCAGGCGCACACGTCCAATAGGGTGCACGACCCAGGGGGTTTGGGCCAAAATTGGCGGGAGGTATGCCTATGCGATGGATTTTTTGCGCGTTGACTACGATTGCGCTGCTTGCGGCGTGCGCCGGGCCCAGCGGGGACAACTCTGGCTTCCGTCGTACACCGGTCACCGGTGCCGCGGCGACGCCGGGCAACGCACTGCCGACGCCGGCCCTCAACAACCCAGCGAATGCGCCGCAGGGTGCAGCGACCCTGGCACCGGTGCAGGGCACCGGACCGGAGGCGACGGGAAATGCGCCGGGCCTTCCGCCCGTGGAGAACCCCGTGCAGCAAACGCCGAGCGGGCTTCGCTTCGTCGACATCGTGGTCAACAGCAACAAAGGCCTCAGCACGGGCCAGACCGTCACCGTGAACTACACGGGCTGGCTCACCGACGGGACCAAGTTCGACAGCTCAGTCGACCGCAATCAACCTTTTACGTTCACGCTTGGGACGGGCGGGGTTATCAAAGCGTGGGATGAGGGCGTGGCCCAGATGCGCATCGGGGAGAAACGACGGCTCATCGTGCCGCCACAGCTCGGCTATGGCGCGAGGGGGAGTCCCCCGGTGATTCCACCAAACGCCACTCTCATCTTCGACGTCGAGGTCTTGAGCGCCCAGTAACGCGAGGGCGCCGACGTCGGTCACGCATAGCCGACGATGACAACGAGCGCGTCAGTCTGAAATCGGCGGGCTGCCCGGCAATATGCTCGCCACCCGGGAATCTGAATGCGCGCGGTGCTATACGCGCGGCGCCCTGAACCCCGCAGGCCAACGACAACGTACTCGTCATCCTTGAGCGATGCGAAGGATCCGTGACCCCAGCGTCGGAGCCGCGGATCCTTCGCACAGGCCCCACAGAGCTTGGCCAGGAGTGGCTGCAGCTTCGGAAAGAGATTCCACGGCGCAGCGGCATCCACGGCGCAGCGGCATCCACGGCGCAGCGGCACCCACGGCGCAGCGGCACCCACGGCGCAGCGGCACCCACGGCGCAGCGGCACCCCCGGGGTATAACGTCGCAGGCCCCCGGGGCGTCAAGGTAACTGCGGGCTGCTCGCAACATCGGACCCAATATGGTCAGTAGTAGATCGACCGTGGCGCGCCGCCCCCGGCGGCGATCACGTCCCCGTTGATCGCTACCGACTTGGGGGAGGCGAGGAACGCCACCACGTTCGCGATGTCGGCCGCATCGATCACCCGCTTGATGGAGGTTCCCTCCGCCTGACGGCGCTCGATCTCCGCGAGCGCAACTCCTTCGCGCTCGGCCTGCGCGGCCCAGCGAGCTGCTACCGCCTCCGTCCGAGTCATGCCGGGATGCACTACCGTGACGTTGATGCCTTTCGGTCCGAGGTCGTCGGCAAGATTCTTCGTCAGCGCCACGACGGCGACGTTACGCATGCTGCCGATCGTGGTGCCCGACTGACGAGCGGCCAGCCCGCTGATATTGATGATCCGGCCCCAGCCCTGTCGCTCCATATGTGGCGCGACCTCGCGGGCGCAGCGGAGATACCCCATCACCTTCACGTTCATGTCGGCGAAGAACAGATCTCCGGTGATCTCCGGCAGTTTGGGTACCGGAGCTGAGCCGCCGGCGGCCGCAGCACAGTTGACCAGGATATCGATCCGACCGAACCGCTCCTGCACCCGCTCGACCATCGCCTTGACCGATTCGTCGAGGTTCGTGTCAACAGGGACCGGCTCGATTTGCCGTCCCGTCTCGGTCCTGAGCTCGTTTGCCGTTTCGGCGAGCGCCTCACGGCCGCGAGCCACGATGGCTACGTCGACGCCCTCTCGCGCGAGCTGCCGAGCCACAGCCTTCCCGATGCCGCGACTACCACCCGTGACGATCGCAACCTTGCCGGCCAACTCCAGATCCATTCCACCTCCACTGTGCTCCAGAATTATTCGACCATGAGGATTTCGCGTTTCGGAACCTGCAGCAGCAACTCGGAGGTGCCCGCGCTCCAGGCGCGAAAGTCGTCGCGCTCCGTTACGCCGTGGATACCTCGCTCGAGGTCGCCGAGCGAGTCGACCTCTTGCTCCATCTGCAGATCGGGTGAGCCCGGCGAGCCGAACGACATCCGCAGGACCCGCGGCCGCTGCGAGCCGCCTCGCTCGATCATGTCGGCGAGCTCGCTGAGCCGGCGAGCGACCTCTTCCGTGTGGCCGGGGCGAGTATAGAACGAGAGCCGTGAGACATACATGGACACATCTCCATCCCGTGGTGTGCGCATCCGCCTCGCCCTTCCATTCTGCGCCTTCTCTGCGCTTTCGACGTATGGATCTGCGCCTTCTCTGCGCTTTCGACGTACGGGTCGGCGCGCGGTGAGTGCAGCGGGTCCGGTACCATCGAAACATGGATTCTGTTGCGCTTCGGAGCGCCGCCACGCGCGAGCGTGCCCTTGCGCTTGGCTTCGATCTCGTCGGGATGGCCCCAGCAGCGCCGTTCGACCGCGAGCAAGGGCTCATGCTGGAGAGCCTGGCGCGCGGTCATCTCGAGGGCATGGGATGGATTACCCAGGACCGCATTCGGCTCTCCTGCGACCCAGAGGTCCTGCTTCCGGGCGCCCGGACGATCGTGGCCCTCGGCACGTCCTATGCGCCCATCACACCAGCGCCAATGTCGGACCCGCTGCACGGCCGGGTCGCTCGCTACGCCTGGGGCCGCGACTACCACGACGTCATCCCGCCTCGGCTCCGCGAGCTCGCGGCGACGATCGAGGTAATCGCGCCCGGCGCGCACACCCGCACGTTCGTCGATACCGGACCGCTCGTAGATCGCGCCGCCGCCGAGCGCGCCGGCCTCGGATTCATCGGCAAGAACACGTGCGTATTGACCGGCCCGCGCGGCTCGTACGTCTTCCTCAGCGCAATCCTCACCACGGCCGAGCTCGCTGCCGAGCCTGGTCTGATCCGTGATTGCGGCTCCTGCCGCGCGTGCCTGGATGCCTGCCCGACCGACGCGTTCGTCGGCCCGCGCGAGCTTGACGCCACGCGCTGCATCTCATACCTCACCATCGAGCATCGCGGCCCGATCGCGCGCGAGCTGCGGCCGCTAATGGGAAGCTGGGTCTTTGGCTGCGACGTCTGCCAGGAGGTGTGTCCATGGAACCGGGCACGTCCTGCGGGCACGCACGTTGAGTTTCAACCCAACCAGGGCGCTGGCCCGGCGCTCGACTTGATCGAGCTGCTCGGTCTCGACGACGCTGCCTTCCGGGCCCGCTTTCGTGGCACGCCGCTCACGCGGCCGAAGCGACGCGGCCTGTTGCGCAACGCCGCGGTCGCACTGGGGAACAGTCATGACCCGCGCGCGATCCCGGCCCTGCTGCGCGCCCTCGAAGACGCCGAGCCGCTCGTCCGGGGACACGCCGCATGGGCCCTCGGGCAGATGGATGGGCTTGCCGAGGATGATCGCGCGGCGCTCGAGCGGGCGCTGGCGATAGAGACTGACCCCGACGTGCGGCGGGAGATAGCGGACGCGCTAGCGGCGCTATGAAAGCGTATAGGTCCGGCGACGCGGGCGACCGGTCGCCTCGGCGACGAACCGGCGGAGGAGATGCTCACTCGCCTGATGGCCGGGCACGAGCTCCTCGGGGTGGAACTGGACGGCGACGGCAAACCCGTGGTCGAGACTCTCGATTCCCTCGATCACCCCATCCGGAGCCCAGGCACTGGCAATGAAACCCGGCGCCACATCGCGCACCGCCTGGTGATGGAGGCTATTCACGGGAACCTCTGTGCCGCCGAGGAGGTCGGCGAGTCGAGAATCGGGCTCGACGGCAATAGCGTGCGCAACCGCGTCGCGCGGCTCGACTCGATGCGATACGGCATTCGGTACCTCGGTCGGCACGTCCTGAAACAGGGTGCCGCCGGCCGCGACGTTCAGGCATTGCTGGCCGCGACAGATACCCAGCACCGGCGTCTCCTCGCCCAGCGCCCAACGCGCGAGCGCGAGCTCGGTCTCGTCGAGCGCCGGGTCCGGCTCGCCCGCATTCACGTGCGGCTCCGCGCCGTAGGTCGCCGGGGCCATGTCGGCACCACCCGGCAGCAGGAGGCCGTCGAGCATTTCGAGCACGGCCCACAGCGCCTCGCCTTCGCCAAGGTTAGGTATCAACACGGGTGCACCACCCGCAAGGACGATGGCGCGCGCGTACGACTGGTTCAGGACGAAGCGAGTGGGACGCGTCTCGCTCGCGGCGAGAGTGCTACACGTAATTCCGATCAACGGTCGCATCGCCTCTCCTTCGCCCGCATGCACAAAACGGCGTGCCACGCGAGGGACAATCCTGGGCTTTCACCCGCGAGCGGGCCCCACTGAGCCCGCCAGCACTGACCCCGCCCGCCTCACTATCCTCGGCCTCGGGACCTGGCTGCGCCCCCTCGTCGACCTCGCCTTCACCGGCGACGGGCCGGTTGCGCCGCCGGCGACGGGGTTTGTCCTCCTCGACCTTCTCCAGCTCGTCGAGGCTCTTCAGATAATCGACGTAGAGAATACCGTCGAGATGGTCGATCTCATGCTGGAGGATGTGCGCCATGCGCGTGTCGGTCTTGAGCTTGACGTCGTGCCCGTGGCGATCTTTGCCCCGGACAGTGATAGCCACCGCGCGAGGTACCGTACCCCAGTATCCGGGGATGGACAAACACCCCTCCTCGGCCAGCCACTCGCCCTCTTTGGCGGTGATCTCGGGATTGATGAGGATGAGCTGGTTGAGCTCCTCTGTCTCATCGTCGGTGTATTCGCACACGATGATCCGCAGCAGCACGCCGACCTGCGGCGCCGCGAGCCCCACGCCGTCGTTGGCACGGCACGTTTCGATCATGTCGTCGATGAGGCGCTGGATGCTCGCATCGACGCGCTTCACTTTGAGCGATTTCTTGCGGAGGCGCGGGTTCTCCCACGTCACGACGTCCAGGACCGCCACGGTGCGCTCCTCACCAGATTCTGTGGGTGATTCTAGCGCACTGCTAACCGCGGGCTCCCCTTTTCAGCCCCGATGCGGCAACCGCCAATCGGCGGCAGGGAGCTCAAGGTACTGTCATTCTGAAAGCGGCAGGACTCCCTAGCGTCAGCAATGGCGGCATCGGCACGTCAGCCTCGGAGACTCACGACGCTGCAGGTGCCGGCGCCTTCGCCACCTCCGTCATGGCATCCTCGATAAGGCTGAAGTCATGCTCCGGCAGCACGTGCACGTTGCCCTGGAACGCGAGGCGCCAATGCTGCGGCGGCCACTTTCGGGCGTACTCCATCTGCTCGACCATCGCCGCCGCCGGGACGTAATCCACCTCGTCGAGCACGACGTCCGGTGTGATATCGAAACGGAATGGGTAGTCCTCACCCGCTTTGTCGCTCGTCCAGATCGGCGAGTGGTCCTCGAAGTAGGGCGAGGTAATGGTCGCCGTGAAGGCGAACGCTTGACGCTGCGTGGCATACAGCAGAATGCGATCGCCCGGCTGCATCTTCTCGGCTTTCTTGCGATGTGCCTTCTTGATTCCCTGGACCGTGAATCCAAGGGCGCGAGTCCTGGCGATATTGTCGGGCGAGGTAACGAGGCACCAATACGTCGGCAAGGTCAGATCCTCCAGTTGGCTGTCATTCCGTCGGAGTATAGGCAGCCCGACGAGGCCCGGAGGTCACGATCCGGCATCGCTTGTCGACGATCCGTACCCCCTGAGCCCAGTCAGGTTCCAGGATCGGCGCCAGGCGCGTTCGCCAGGTCCGAAATCGATGGTCACCTATAATCAGCGGGTGAATCAACCTCCTTCCCGCATCCCAGTTCCCCCGATCTACCGCGGCGAGCCGCAGCTCCGGGGACCCGATTCCCCCGACTACGACAATCTGCTCGCCTGCGTGAAGTGCGCCCTCTGCCTCTCCGTTTGCCCGACGTACGCTACTGATGCGATGGAGATCCAGTCACCTCGCGGCCGTGTTCAACTCATGCGGGCGGCCGACGAGGGCGCGTTTCCGCTCACCAACACGGTCGCCGACCACATGTATCACTGCCTCGATTGCCGGGCATGCCAGACGGTCTGTCCATCACACGTGCTGGTCGGCGAGCAGGTCTTGCTCACACGGGCACTCATCGAGCAGGGCCGGCCGCAGCACTGGCTGAAGCGCTTTGTGCTCGAGCGCGTGATGACGAGCCCCGAGCTGCTCGAGACACTGATGTGGCCGGCGCGGATCTACCAGTGGCTGGGAATTCAGCGAGTCATGCGGTCCACGGGCCTGGTGAAGCTGCTGCCAGAGGCGCTGCAATCCATGGAGCGGCTGCTGCCGCCGCTGCCGAGCGCCCCGCTGCGTCTCACGCTCCCTGAGGTGACGCCCGCGGTTGGCGAGCAGACCTACCGCGTTGGGTTCTTCCTCGGCTGCGTCATGAGCCTGGTCTTTGCGAAGACGAGTGAAAAGACCGTGCGGGTCCTCGCGGAAAATGGCTGTGAGGTCGTGCTGCCGAAAGCGCTCCGCTGTTGTGGGGCGCCGCATGCCGGCGAGGGTGATTTCGGAACGTTGAAGCAACTCGCGCGCCACAACGTCGCGCTCTTCATGAGCTACGACCTCGACTACATCGTGGCCGATTGCGCCGCCTGCAGCGCGCAGACCAAAGAGTATGGGGAGCTCCTTGCCGACGATCCAGTCTATGGCGAGCGGGCCCGCGCGTTTGCGGACAAGGTGCGCGACATCACGGAGCTTCTGGTCGAGATTCCCCTGCGGGAGCCGCTCGCAGAGCTGCAAGCGAAGGTCACCTACCATGACGCTTGCCACCTCTGCCACGCCCAGGGCGTGAGCAAGCAGCCGCGCGCGGTCCTCAACGCGATCCCCGGCGTCGACCTCGTCGAGATGCGCGAGGCGAGCTGGTGCTGCGGCAGCGCGGGCGTCTACAACCTGACCCACCGCGAGCGCTCCGACAAGATCCTGGACCGTAAGATGGACAACGTCGAGGCCACTGGCGCCGAGTTCGTGGCAGCCGCCAATCCAGGTTGCTTGCTGCAGCTCATGGCCGGCGCCCGCGAGCGCGGCCTCGACGTAAAGGTCGTCCATCCCGTCGACCTCCTCGCCGAGGCGTACGAGGCCGACCGCAAATAGGAGTCTGGCAGTGCTGAGCGGAGTGCGAATCGATGTCGACCAGGCACAGATCGCCGAATTCTGCCGTTGTCACCACATCAAGGCCATATGGCTTTTCGGATCCGTGCTTCGAGATTATTTCCGCCCGGACAGCGATGTGGATGTGCTGGTCGACTTCGATGTAGAAGTTAGGCTTTCACTCTGGGATATTGTCGAGATTCGCGATGAGTTGGCCGAACTGTTCAGTCGACCGGTAGACCTCGTTGAGCTCGAGGCTGTTCGCAACCCGTTTCTCCGCCACGAGATCTTGGGCACGCGGTACCTCGTATATGCGGCCTGAGGCTGGTGACGCGGCCTACCTCGGGGAAATGCGGCAAGCTGCCGCGACAATTTGCCGCATTTCCCACGGTGCGTCGCTCGCTGACTACGAAAGTAACGAGATGCGGCGCTTCGCCGTAGAGCGTGGCCTTGAGATCATCGGCGAAGCCGCCGGCCGCGTTTCTCCTGATTTTCGAACCGCGCACACCGCGATTCCGTGGCGTGCAATCGTCGGCCAACGCAACATTCTCGCACACGACTACTGGGCGATTCTGAACTGGCGGATATGACTCGTGGTGACGGAGCGCCTCCCAGAGCTGGTCCACCACCTCGAGGACTGATTTTGCCACCACCGTCCGGGGAACCACGATCGCGGCGACATGGGAAGATGTAGAACCGGGCGACGTTTACGTGGAGGGAGCCATGCCTGACATCGCGCGAGCTACGGCGAAGCTGCGGGCGGCGCTCGCACCGGATCGGGTTCTGACGGCTCCCGAAGAGATTGTCGTCTACTCGTACGACGGCACGTGGGTGGTCGGGCGCCCTGAGATCGTGGCGACCCCACTGAACACGCAGGAAGTCGCCGCCGTGGTTCGCGTCGCCGGGGAAGAAACCATTCCGATCGTGCCTCGGGGTGCGGCGAGTGGTCTCGCCGGCGGGGCCGTACCGGTCTTTGGCGGCATCGTCATCAATCTCACGCGCATGAACCGCATCCTCGAGATCGACCGAGTCAACATGACCGTCGTCACCCAGCCCGGCGTGGTCACGGCCACGTTGCAGGCCGCGGTCGATGCCCAGGGCCTCTTCTACCCGCCCGATCCCGCAAGCCTGAGACAATCCTCGATTGGCGGCAACATTGCGACGTGCGCCGGCGGCCCACGTTGCTTGAAGTACGGCGTAACGCGCGACTACGTGCTCGGCCTCGAAGTCGTGCTGCCGAGCGGCGAGATCGTCCGCACCGGCTCCTCCACCGTCAAGAACTCCACGGGCTATGACCTTACCCACCTGTTCGTGGGCTCCGAAGGCACGCTCGGCCTGGTTACCGAGGCGACCTTGCGCCTCATCCCAAAGCCGCGCGACCGCCGCACCGTCGTCGCCGATTTTCCGGACGTCTCGACCGCAGCCAACGCCGTGACCGATGTGCTCGGCGCCGGCATCATTCCATGCGCCATGGAGCTGATG
>JAXDLH010000107.1:0-6180 GCA_034666705.1 Chloroflexota bacterium | reverse complement strand
GTTGCTTCGACTCCTTCAACGTCACGCCCGGTCCCACCCCCGACCCGGACGTGCTCTGGCAGCTCACCCCGCAGCTCCCGGACCCTGGCGCCCAGGCGTCGCTGGGGGTACTGCCGGCCGGCACCGCGCTGGCGTTCTATGTGCGGCACAATGCGCCGTGTGTGTCGGCCGAGGTCTACGCCACCGCCACGAATGCCGGCCCCGGGCTCTGGTACCTGTCGCAGTCGGATAGCAACGGCGCGCTGTGGATCCTGCGGGTCGACGCCACCCCGGTCAGCGCATTGCCACCTACCGACGCGCCGTTTGTGCCCACCGCGACCACGATCTCGCCATACCAATCCTCGACACCAGTGCCACCGATCGTGCCACCCACCACGTTTGGTGTCTACCAGTGATATTGGGATAGCAGCGCCGGTTAGTCCTGCCATGAAAGGGTCTCGCGCGCGCCCGGGACGCGCTGGGCCGTGACGTTACCGCGGGTTAGCAGGGGTGGATCGAGGCGCTTGGCGGCGGCGCTTGCTGCCGAGCTGCCGTACGCTCATGGCCGTGATCAGGCCGAGCAAGAGCGCCGGAAGTATCGCGATCGCCCGCTCGTCGATAGAGGGTGACGTGCTGGATGCCGCAAGGTGCGCGGCGGCAACCTGCACGCTACTAGTCGATTGTTGCGCCGGGCTTCTCACCGGTGCCATCGCGATCTGGGCGCCCCTCGCGTCAGGCGGCGCGAGATCGAACAGCGGCGCCGCGGGAACCTCGTCGGTCGCATACCCCAACCGCGAATCGACGAGCGCCGTAGGATCATCGGACGGCTCCCGTGCCACCTGGACGCCCGCGACCTGGGTCCTGCCCGGCGCGAGTTGGGCGACGTCCGGGGCCAGGATCTCAGCGGCCTGTAGTCCATCCGCCGAAACTCCCTGCGCATCGGGTGTGCGCAAAGGCCCGGCGTCGTCTAATTCCCCCGCGGTACCGGCGCCTTCGCCCAGCACTGCGGGGGCAGCGGGGACGGGTGGCGCGGAGTTATTCTGCGGTGGTGCCGTGAATGGGCTGATTCCGCTCGGTCCGCCGGCGTTGAACCCTCTGCTGGGCGACCCAACGCCACCCTGCACTGGGGCCGGGCCGTTTGCTGGAGTCGGCGGGAGCGGCGCCGCCGGTGGACGCGCGGCCGGCCGCTCGGCGGGCACCGGGGCTGAGCGCGCCTCGTCCGCATTTGGCCGCCGATCGCCTGCGTCCCGCGGGTTCCCATTCTGCGCCTTTGGGTCGCTCGGCGGCGAAGCTGGCGCGGACCTTCCGGGTGGCTGCGCGTTGGCTTTCGGCGGAGCGGATGCCTTCGGCGCCGTGGCGACAGCCGGGCCGCGTTCGTCGTCGCCGCGACCGCTGCCATGGCCTTTGCCATGATCGTCGGCCAATACCACACCCGTGAGCCAGACGAGCAACAGGCCGACGCCGACTAGGACCGAAACCGCCTTGAGCCTTGCGCTCATCATCGCTGCTCCGCCGCATGGTCAGATCGACACTCCCCTGAGATATACCCGCGTGCCGATGCTGAGCAGGTTTCCCGGCGTCAATGGCCCGTGAATAGCCTCCGTCGAAGCGTGACAAATGGTGTTATCACAGACCGCGGGCGGCGTTCATGTCTGATAAGACCAGATCGGTCCGTATCAAGCGCACGGTTAGAGCAGGCTCTGGGCTGAGGATGTCCCGGGAATTGGCGCGCGTTTTCACTATTGGCGGGTGACGTCCGTGGCGCCGGCATGGCGTACGGGACCGTTCTCGCCCATCGCAGATGCCATCCTGCGTCGCCGTTCGCGGTATCGCAACGGTGTGTTGTAGACACCAGGAGGTTACCCATGACGAATGAGCCCGCCGTCCATAGTGTGAACGCGGGCATCCCACGCGAGATCGAGTGGCTCGGGCGACTCTGGCGCACGGCCATCTGGAAGACCCCGGTTGACGGCCGCATCGTGCTGCGCGGCGAGAACCTCGCGGGCGATGACCAGGCAGACCGCGAGGTTCATGGCGGGCCGGACAAGGCGGTGTACGCCTACGCCGAGGAGGACGCGGCGTGGTGGGCTGCGCAGCTCGGGCGACCGGTGGAACCCGGCTCGTTCGGGGAGAACCTGACTGTGGCCGGCATGCGGGTGACCGAGGCCGTGATTGGTGAGCGCTGGGCGATTGGCAGCACGCTCCTCGAGGTCGCCCAGCCGCGCGTGCCATGCTTCAAGCTGGGGGCGCGGATGGGCGATCCGGCCTTTCCGCAGCGCTTCGCGGCGGCCGGCCGGCCCGGGGCCTATCTGCGCATCATTCGAGAAGGGGAGCTGGGCGCCGGGGACCCCGTCCGCGTCGTGCACCGGCCCAACCATGGCGTCACCGTCGGCGATGTGGCGAAGATCTATCACCACAATCATGCGGATGCAGCTCGGCTGCTCACCGCTCCGGAGCTTGCGGCCGGGTGGCGCGAGTGGGCAAAGAAGGTCGGTCGACACCGGTAATCGCAGCGCTGCGCGCCCCATCTTGCCCGAACCGCCGCGATCCAAGCTGCGCATCGCCGCTCTGGAACACCACACGAGCAAGCCATGGTGACGCCGGTCACGACTTACGCTGAGCCCAACACGTGGAACCGGGTGCTGCCTCCATAAGGGGTGGGGCCTTCGCGAGCTCGTCGTCGGCTACCGTGCTGGAACTCCAATTGGCGACGGGGTCGCCGGCGACGTACTCCGCACCGGGGTGGCGGTCGCCGTGCGGCCCCCGGCCGCGGCGAGACATGCCTGGGCATCGTCGCGGCTCGGGAACCAGCGGGTCGCCTCGTCGCAGTACGTCGCCGCTTGCGCGCGGTTGCCGACGCGCAGCGCCTCGCGGCCGGCTCCGACCAGCGCGGTCACATACGCTTGCAGCAGCGACTGCGCATCGGGCGCGACGGTGCGCAGGTCGGCGAGGTCGTTTACGGCCGCAACCCAATTACCCGTGCGGTCGCCAATGCCGAGCGCCGTCTCGAGCTCGCGCACCCGCGCGTCCGCCTCCGGATCGTCGGACTGCAGCGCCTCGCGGGCCAGAAGGTAGAAGGTATGGGCTGACTCCAGGTCGTCATCGCCCAGTGCCTGGGCACCGAGGCGCATCGCCTCATCGCGCGCTCCCGCCAGGTCGAGCTGGTCCGTCGGGATGCTCGTCGGCAGCGTGGTCGGCAGGGCAGCTTGGCCCGCACGCGGCACGGCCGTCGGCAGCGCCGCCGGCACGTTGACCGGCTGGCGCGCGCCGCTGGCTGCGCCGGCCACGGGCGCCACGGCGATCCAGCGGGTGGCGATCAGCCCCCCAATGAGCAGGGCGACCACCGCGAGCGCACTCGCGACCGGCCTGAGCCGTCCGTAGTGCCTGGCGGGGCGGGTTGAGATCGGCGGGGGCAGCGCGCTTCGCACTGATGGGCCGACGTGGGCGGCGAGGAATGCCGCCCGCCGCAGCCGCCGCGGCACCAGCCCCGGTGGCAGGTCAGCGCGCCACACGGTTTCGGTCCACGCGTCGCGCTCGTCGGCGTGGTCGGCGCGAGCGAGGAGCTCGGCGGCGGCAGCCTCGAACCCTTGAGTGGCTGCGGCGTCGAGGTCGATCTCGCCCAGCGCCGCGACGCCGGCCCCTGCGCAGACACGGAGCGCCTCGGCGACGGCCGCAGCCAGGGCAGGGCCCGTCCGCTGGCGGAAGGCGCGCACCTCGTCGTCGGTCGGGACGTGCCCCCGGAGCACGAAGCGCATGCCGGGATCGTTCGTCGCGCGCCGGACGAGGTCGCCTGCGCTGAACGCCCCGGTCGCCCAGGCGTACAGCAGGGCAGCGCGCAGCTCGCGGCGGCGGGCCTGCTCGGCACTCGGCGCCTCGGCCGCGCCCTGGCCCGAGTCGCCCGCGGCGAGCGCATCCTCCACGACGAGCGCGAGGTGATCGTCCGGCAGCGTGCCGGGTTGGGCCTGGCGGCGGCTGGCGAGCGGATGAGCGGCTGGTGGCGGATCGCTGGCACTCACGGCTTTTCCAGGGTTGGGCTGCGGCGCCATTTCGGGACGGACGGCCAGGGCTCGCGGCGCGCGGGAGAGGCGTGAGCCAGGCACGAAATGTTACCCCACCCGCGGGGTCACGGCCCGGCGCGGTCCGTACTCATGCCTCAGGCGCTACAGGTCGATGCCGGTCAACATGACCGTTCCGGGTCAGCAGGCGAAATCCTGACGTGCGGCCGTCGCGCCGGCGGGGGTTGCCACGACCACCTGGACCTCGGAGGGACCGCCGAGCACCAGCCCGGCGAAGTTCACGTGGAAGCTTGCGCCGCCGACGGCCTGATTGCTAACGACTGCTGTGGTGCTGCCCGCGCTGCTGAGGCTGATGCTGAGGTGGAAGCCGCTGACGGGTGCGCCGTCGGCAGTGACCTGGCCGGCGACGCCCCGGCAGTCGGCTGCCAGCGTTGCGACCGGCGCGCTGAAGGCGCCGGTTGTGCCGGCACCCGGCTCGCTGCCGTCCTCGTCGATGGCGGCAAGCCGCGGGGCGATGCGTGCGGCGTGCGTGGACGGGTCGGTGTTCGGGCAGTCGCCGAGCACCAGCAGCAGCTCGCGCGCGGCGGCGGTCGCCCCACGCGCGGCCGCATCGTCGACGGCGGCCAGCGTTGCGTTAGGGTCGCGGCAGCTCGCGGCGTTGAACTGGGCCCCGGCGAGCGCGAGACTGGCAGCCGGGCCGGGCTCGGGCGACAGCAGACCTATGTGGAAGACGCTGCCCGTGAGGAGGAGGCCGAGCAGAATCGCGAGCGCCGCCGCGTTTAGCGTGAGCAGCCGCCGGCGTCTTGCCCGCGTCGCTGGCGGCGCGGTGGGCGCGACGCGTGCTGCGGGCAGATCAGCAGCCGGCGGCAGAATTGCCAGCGGCTCCGTCGCCGGGTCGCACGAGTCCCCGGCCGTGGTGGTGTCCGGCGTCATCTCCTCGAGCCTGTCAATCCTGAGGTCGTCCCGCAATCCAAGCGCCTCCTGGACGAGGGCGAGTAGTCGGCGCGCCTCGCCGTGGGCCGGGTCCTCCTGCAGGATGGCGCGGAGTGTGCCGATGGCGTCCTCGAAGCTACCCGCCGCGATGGCGCCGCGGGCCCAGACCACCCGGTTGGCGAGTCGCTCGAGCCGGGCCGCCGTCAGGTAGAGCTCGGCGGCCTCCGGATGGTCGGGGGCAAGCTGCAGCACCTCCTGCAGCGCTTCGCTGGCCTCGGGAAAGCGGCGATCGGCGATCGCGGTACGCGCCTGGCCGAGGAGCTCGGCCATCCGCCCGTCGCGCTCGCGCTGGTCGCGGAGGCCGCGCTGACTGCGGACGAAGAGCTCATCCAGGTCGAGATACTCCGCATCGATCGCAAGCGCCTGGATGCAGCAGCTTACGGCGAGCTGCCACTGCTCGGCGGCGATGGCGCGCGTGATCTCCTTATAGAGTGCCGACACGTCGTTGCCGAGGAGCGCGAGCGGGGCCGTCTCCGCTTGGACGACGCGCTGCACCGCCTCGGCGAAGCTGCCCGCCGAGGGATAGCGATCCTCCGGCTCCTTCGCCACTGCGCGCGCCAGCACCTCGTCGAGCGCCGCGGGAATGCTTGCGTCTACGGCGCGCAGACTCGGCACCGGCTCGCTGATCTGCTTGAGGATGACGCTGAGCGGCGACTCAGCCCGAAACGGGACCGTGCCCGTCACCATCTCGAAGAACAGGATGCCGAGCGCGTAGATGTCGGCCCGCGCATCGACGCGCAGGCCGTAGCCTTGCTCGGGACTCATGTATTCCGGCGTGCCAACGCCAACGCCGCCCTGGGTGAGGTGGACCGACGTATCCATGACCTTGGCGATGCCGAAATCGGCGAGGAAGGGCCAGTCGCCGGTGCCGAGCAGGATGTTCGAGGGCTTCACGTCGCGATGGATGACGCCGTGGGCGTGGGCGTGATCGAGCGCCTGCGCGATCTGGGTCAGAATGCGGGCGCACCAATCGAGAGGCAGGGGCGCGCCGATGCGCTCCTTCAGCGTACCGCCCGGCACGTACGACGTGACGATGAACGGGATGGCGCCGTCGTCGCCGAAGTCGTAGATGGGGAGGATGTTCGGGTGCTCGAGGTGGGCGATGGCACGCGCCTCGCGCGTGAAGCGCTCGGAAAAGTCGGGGTCGTGCGCGAAGTACGAGGGGAGCACCTTGACGGCGACGAAGCGGTCC
>JAXDLH010000106.1:0-8632 GCA_034666705.1 Chloroflexota bacterium | reverse complement strand
CATCGCGCAATTACGCACGATCTTCAGCGATGAGCTGGAAGAGCGGGTTCGTGCCGTGAACCAGCTCCTGTTGCGCTTGGAGCGTGATAGCTCGAGCGGGTCCGGCGTGGCTCAGAGCTTCGATGCGCTCTTCCGTGAGGCCCATAGCCTCAAAGGCGCGGCGCGCGCCGTCGACATACCGGAGATTGAGCAGGTCGCCTATGCAATCGAGTCAGCGCTCGATTCGGCGCGGCAAGGAAGCTGCGAGATCAATGGCGCATGGTTCGATGCGCTCTACGGCGCTGCCGATATCTTCCTCCCGCTCTACCGAGCCGCCACGGACGGCGATCCTATTGACGAAGTCGTCGCCCCAGTTTTGGCGGCGCTCGCCACGGCCGCCCCCTCATCTAACGGAGATGCGGTTGAGGGGCAAGCGATTCACGGACAAACGACCAACGGAGCGGGAGTTAACGGAGCGGCGGCCAACGGAGCAGCGGCCAACGGAGCGGGAGCCAACGGAGCCGCGGCCAACGGGGGCGCGGCCAAGCTCGTCCCAGTGGCGGCCACGATATCCGACGATCTGCAGCTTGCCGCACAGGTGCCGGCCATGGTGCTCAGGAGCGGTACCGGAGTAAGCGTCAAGCCCAGCACGCCCGCTGGTGATTCCGCGGAGACGGTTCGCGTCTCAGTAGGCAAGCTCGACGCGTTGCTCGCCCAAGCCGGCGAGCTCGTGGTCACGTCGATGCGCGTGCGTCAACGGCTCGCCGAGCTGCAAGAGGTGCGTCAGCAGTTGCGACTGCGTCGGCGCGCATGGCGTGGAGTGAGCACCACTCGGGGACGATTGGCGGGATCGGCCGCAGGCGCCGGCGTGAGTGATCGCGACGGGCGCGAGATGCAGCGCCTCCTCGCCTTCATGGCGAATGCGGAGGTCGCCATCCAGGCTGTGGTTGGCAGCGTGGATGCAGTGAGTGAACAACTGAGTGTGGATGCCACGCAGCTCGCGCTGATCGCGGAGGCGATTGAGAGCGAGGTTATGGCCATCCGCCTCGTGCCGCTCGGCACCATCATCGGGCCCTTGGAGCGCATCGTCCGGGACCTGACCCGCGCCCAGGGCAAGCAAGCGCGCTTGGACGTGGAGGGTGAGGCAACCGAGATCGACCGCAAGATCATCGAGCAGCTGCGGGATCCGCTGATGCACATGCTGCGCAATGCGATTGATCATGGGTTAGAGTCGGCTGAAGAGCGGCAGTCTCGCGGCAAGCCACCCTCGGGCACGATCTCGTTAAGCGCGGCACAACGTGGCGGCATGGTCGAGATCGAGTTTCGCGATGATGGCCGTGGGCTCGACCCTGCTGCGCTGCGGCAGACCGCCGTGGCGCGCGGAGTGATTACCCCTTCCCAGGCGGCCGGCATGGATGATGCGTCCGCGCTCGAATTGATCTTTCTCCCAGGATTCACGACCAATACCACGGTGACTGATGCGTCGGGACGTGGTGTGGGTCTCGACGTGGTCCGTGAAAATGTCGAGCGGCTCCATGGGCAGATGCAGGTGCGGAGCACGATCGGAGTGGGCACTGTCTTCACCATCGACGTGCCTTTGACACTAGCGACGATTCGCGTGGTATTGGTAGAGGCAGGGGGAGGCACGTATGCGGTACCGGAACCGCTTATCGAACGGAGCGGGCGAGTCCGAGAAAGGGAAGTCCTGTGGCTCGATGGGCGTCGCGCGGTAAATGTGGAGGGGCACGCGTTGCCGTTCGTAGACCTCGTGGAGGTGCTCGAGATGCCGAGCGCTTCACGGACGAATCACGATGCGAATAGCTGGGTGCCATTCCTGGTGCTCACCCAGGCCGACCGCAGTATTGTGTTAGGCGTCGACCGACTCGTCGACGAGCAAGAGGTGGTCATCAAGAGCCTCGGTTGGCCTCTGAAGCGGGTGCGTTGTGTGAGCGGTGCCAGCGTGCTCGATTCCGGCGAAACGGCGATTATTCTCAACCCGGCTGATCTCATCAAGACTGGTCTGCGCCTGGTCCGCTCCGGCGGCAATGCGCCGGGGATCCCCGCAGCCACAGCCGTAGCCACGAACAGCGAGGTGCCTCGCAAGCGCAAGCTGCTCGTAGTCGACGACTCGTTGACGACACGAACCCTCGAGCGCAGCATTCTGGAATCCGCCGGGTACGATGTGGTCGTGGCGGGGGATGGACTCGAGGCGCTCGTCCTGCTGCATGAAGGACAGATCGATCTGGTCGTGTCGGACGTCGAGATGCCGCGCATGGATGGCTTCACCCTGACGGCGGAGCTGCGCCGCGACGATCGGCTCCGCCACGTGCCAGTGGTGCTCGTCACCGGCCTCGATGCGCCCGAATACCGGGAGCGAGGCGTGAAAGCAGGTGCGGATGCCTACATCGTAAAGTCGGGGTTCGATCAGCGCCAGCTTGTCGAGACAGTCGAGCGACTGCTGTGACACCCTCCGCAACGGTCCAGCGCCGGCAGTACCGCGTGCTGATCGTCGACGACTCGGCGCTGCACCGCGCGGCGATCGCCGGTATGCTCGGCGACGATCCGGATCTGGTGGTCATTGGCTTCGCCACCAATGGGCGAGATGCGATTCGCGCCGCGGCCCGCCTCAAGCCTGATGTGATTACGATTGATTTGCGCATGCCAATCATGGACGGGGTAGAGGCGAGTAAGCGGATCATGGAGGAGACACCCACTCCGATCGTAATGGTGACCGCGAGCGTGGCTTGCGATAGTGAGCAACTGGCTCTTCAGGCAATCGAAGCCGGAATCCTCACCATCATCAAGAAGCCGGGAAGTGTCGGGCACGATCTTCCTGCCCAGCGCGAGCTCGTGCGAACGGTTAAGCGTATGGCAGCGATCAAGGTCGTGCGACACCGACTCCACGATCGCCTGCGCACGGATGAAGATGCCACGTGGTCAGGCGTGAGATCTCGTACGACGTCGGCACCACAGCTCGTCGCGATTGGCGCCTCGACCGGGGGGCCGCAGGTCTTACTCGAGGTCCTGGGGATGCTCCCGAGCGATTTCCCGGTACCGGTGGTCGTCGTCCAGCACATTGCGCCCGGGTTCGTCGTGAGCCTGATTGAGTGGCTGCGGTCGCAGTGTGCGCTCCCTGTGGAAGTCGCCGAGCCGGGTCGGATCCTGCCCCGATCTGGGATCGTCATTGCCGATTCCAACCGACACCTCACCGTTCGCGGTGGCGAACTCACCCTTACGAATGAACCGCCGGTTTCGGGCCACCGTCCATCGGCCACTGTGCTGTTTCAATCGGTGGCTCGCCAGTATGGCGCGGCTGCGGTGGGAATCCTGCTCACGGGCATGGGAGACGACGGTGCGGCCGGACTCCGGGATATGAAGCGCGTTGGCGCGACGACTATTGCGCAGGATGAAGCCAGTTCCGTTGTATTCGGCATGCCCGCCGTTGCAATCGGCCTGGGCGTAGTGGACCACGTGTTGCCGCCGGACGATATCGGTCGTCTATTGATCGAGCTGGTCGTGACCGGCAAGTCTGAGCGTCCTGATGGATAACGCGGTTCTGTGGGATGAGTTCCGCCAAGAAGCCGATGAGCATCTGCGTGCGCTCGACGCCGAGCTGATCAAGCTCGAGCGTGACCCTGCGAGCCAGGATGCCGTGCGGCGGATGTTCCTGTCCGCGCATACGATCAAAGGTGGCGCCGCCATGGTTGGGGTCCTTCTCATGCGCGATCTCGCGCATGCGATCGAGGACGTGTTGGGTGTGCTCCGCGATGGCCATCAACAGCTCAACGGAGACGTTGCCGACCTCCTCTTTTCTGCCGTCGACGTGCTCAAGCTTCAACTAGCCTCGGAGGGGCGAAGCGATGACGAGGTCGCGGTTGCGCGACTGATCCAGACGCTCGGCGAGTTGGCCGTCTCACTCAGCCAGCCATCGCCGCGCCCCGCGCCGCCAGTGGTGGTCCCTCGTACCATTGGCACCGGCCCGAGGGCATTATTGGTCGAGGACTCGCCAACGGTGCGCATGCTCGAGGAGATGCTGTTGACAGACGCGGGCTTCGAGGTGGATTCAGTCGGGGATGGACTGGAGGCGCTCACACGTGCGCTCGCAGGCGTGTACGATCTCGTCGTGAGCGGCATTGAGATTCCCGGTATGGGTGGCCTTGATCTCGCCCGGGCGCTGCGCGCCGCACCGTCTGCGCAACATCTGCCGATCATCATCATGACGAGCAGCGAACGCGCCGCTGATCGGCAACGTGCGGCTGAGCTCGGAGTCGACGAGTTGATTCGCAAGGGCTCGCTGGGCCGCCAGCGGCTCGTCGAGGCGGCCCAGTCGGTCGCGCAACGGAGGACGATGTGAACGAGACGCGGATTCGCGTCCTGGTGGTGGACGACAGTGCCGTAATGCGGCGGGCTATGGTTGGGCTGGTCGAGGCCCAACCCGATATGGAGCTCGTCGATACCGCCGAAACTGGTCATGAAGGCCTGCGCCGAGCGCTGGAGCTGCAACCGGACATCATCCTGATGGACGTGCACATGCCGGACATGGATGGCATTCAGGCAACCTGGTTGATCTCCAACAAGTCGCCGAACGGCGCCGTGATCATGGTCACGTCCGAAGAGCGCGTTGACTTCCTGCAGCGGGCGATGGCTGCAGGCGCTCAAGGGTACGTCCTGAAACCGTTCGGCGACGGCGCTCAACTGCTGCAGACCATGCGCGACGCATACGATCGTGGCCGGACGCGCCGGACGGATGTGGGGGAGGTCGTCACCTCCTCCCGATCGAGCGCCCCACCTAGATTGGGGAAACGCGTGGTTGTTTTCGGAGGCAAGGGCGGGATCGGAAAGACCAGCCTGGCAGTAAACCTCGCCCTGTGGATGCGGCAGACCACCCAGCAATCGGTCATCATCTTCGATGCGGATCTCCATTTCGGCGACGTCAACGTCCATCTCGATCTGCCAGCCGAGCACACGATCCTCGATCTGCTGCCCAATATCGATAGCCTGGACAGCTCGCTCGTCGATCAGGTCGTGTGCAAGCACTCGAGCGGCGTCCACGTACTGGCACGCCCCCCCAGGCCGGAGCACGCCGACGTGATTTTCGATCGGCATATCCGCAGCATCCTCAGCGTCCTCGCCAACACCTACGATCACGTGATCATCGATACGCAGGCATCGTACGACGAGCGCATGCTCGCGGTCCTGGATCTTGCCGACGTCTACGTCGTCGTGCTCATTCCGGACCTGGGACCACTGCGCGATACGCGCCACTTTATCGAAGTCGCGGGAACGTTGGGCTATCCCGAGGATCACATCTGCTTTGTGCTGAATCGTGCGAACAGCCTTGCCGGGCTCACGATGGATGACATCTCAACCGTGCTTGGTACGCGACGGGTGCTGCAAATCCCGAGTGTGGGGACAGCGCTCTCACGATCGATCAACGACGGGCAGCCGCTGATCCTGTCCCAGCCGCGCTCCGCGTACGGGAAGGCGCTAGCGCTCGTGGGCGATCGCGTTCGCTTGCTGACCGATCGGGTCCCGAGTGCCACAGGTTAGCCGAGATTGGGGAGACCGTGCGTGACGTTCAGGGTTGTGCTGGCGGCGCTGGCGCTCCCGTCGCAGACCACAATGCGTACGTCAGTCGCGTCCCACTCTGGACCAGATGGCCTAGCACTACGCCCTCTTCCGGGCTGACCTGTACAAGGATGACGTTGCCTGGACCTGTGCTCCGACCGAGAAATGTTGCGCCTCGGACCATCACCGCGGCAGTGGCTGGGGCGCTATCTTGCCCTGGCACGGGGGCGATGACGTCAAGTCGGTCACCAACCCGGGCGCTGCCAAAGAGGGAGTCCTGGGTTCCCGTGGGTAACGCGAATGCCACACTGCCCGCGGGCAGGCGGGCCGCGAGCGACAGGCTGCCCGACGTGCTCTCAGACGTGTTGCCACCCGAGGCGCTGTTCGTAGAAGCCTCTGGCGACTCGACCGGTTGCTCGCCGAGCAATGCGTTGAGCAGAGCATAGGCGAGGAGAAATGCGAAGAGTCCGGCCGCGATTGACGCAGCCAGCCGGAACGGTGCTCGACGGACGAGGCGCTCCGCTTGCGGGTGCGAAAACAGAATGCCCATCAGCGCCGGTAACCCTCCATGCGGCTGCGGTCCTGCAACTGCTATCAAGCATATACCAGGCGCCATCTCGCACGCGGCTCGCGTGGCAATCTGGTGCTTCCGGGCAGGTGCTGGTGGTCGCTGCCCTGGCTCTGTCTGCGGTGCTGGCGTTTACGGCGCTGGTCATCAATGTTGGGTTCTTCCTCTCCGAACGGCGCGGCCTGCAAAACGCGGCCGACGCCGCCGCGCTCGCCGCTGCCTGGCAAGTCTTGCAGGAACAGACGAGCGGCTCACTCCGGGATAGCGTCGCATATCAGGCCGCGGTGTCCTTTGCCCTCCAGAACGGCGCTGACGTGGGTGGAACTCGGCAGATTCAGGTGACGTACGTCGATGCGGGTGGCGCGAGCTTGGGCGCGGCCGGAGGTGGAGGGCCAATTCCCGCGGCGGCCGCCGGGGTCCGGGTGGGGCTCACGGGTCCCTTCACCACAATTCTCGGCTCTTTCCTGGGTGGGAGTGTGATCCAGTCCAGCGCCCAGGCGCAGGCCCGAACGGCGCGTGTGGCGTTCCCGGGCAGCGCGACCCATGTGCTCCCCATCGCGCTCCCGCTTGCGTCGTTTCAGAACGGTGCGAGCGTCGATCTCTACGACCAGCAGGTGGCAAGCTCCGCGTATGGAGTGGGTAACTACCTACCATTCCTGGATCTTGCGAGTGCTGCGAATTCCGGCGCCGGATACTTGCCAGGACCGGTGTACGGCGACGCACATACGAACCTGCAATATTGGAGTGATGGCAGTCACGATAGTGGGCAGCTTGGCATTGGCACGCGTATCGTGCTCGCGGGGAGCGGTTTTGCGACTGACGTACGAACGGGGCTGCTCGACAATGTGCGTCGCCAGGGGCTGACCGATGCGAGCGGGGTTCGCTACATGCTCGCTACGGTGCCCCTCTGGGACACCTATCTCCCCAGCGGTGGAACAGGGCAGCCGGACATCGTGCAGATCATCGGCTTCGCGAGCGTCCGGATCACGATGGCGAACGTGGGGGCGGCCAGCATCCAGGGCTGGTTTGTCCCGTACGTCCTCGACCCACCTTCACACACGCAGGTGGCCGGGCCAAGCTGGGGACCCAGCGCCATTCGACTCGTCGAGTAACGTGCTGGTTACGACACCTCGTAGAGCGCACTCAACCGGGCACCATTAACCAGCAGCGCATCGTACTGCACCGTAGTCGGCTGCACCCCGAATCGGACACTCGTGCTGGTTATCGGCAGGAAGCGGTTGCGATATGCGGTGAGGAAGTCGATCCACGGGACGCGATCGAGCAAGTGCACGTCACCCGTTACCTGCCACTCGTCGATCTCGAGCACCACACGCTGTCTGATGCGCTCCCGTCGTCGTGACTCGGGATGACTTGGCTCCACGATGGGGCAAACGAGCCGGGCGTCCGCAACGCGTATCAGGATTTCGCGCGCTTCCCCACCGGCCTGTGTTGAGCCGCCAGGAAGATCCGCCGCTCCAAGCAGCATGCTGCCCGAGATCAGCTCCTGCGCTCGGCTGTTGAGGAGATCCGAGACGCGCTCGAAGCCTTGCAGCGGGACTTCGACGCGGATTCGGCGCTGGGCGAGAAAGACTTCGAGAAGCGCTGAGTCCTGCATCATCACTGGACCAACATTCTGGTCTGTGCGTTCATCGGTATTTGCGCGGTGAGCCAGGTAAGGCCGGGCGTTATGGGGCGAAACGTGTATTGGCCATGTACCACGACGTATGAATCCTGCCCGGAGATCTCAGTGCTAACCGCGATGCCAAGGTCCTGAGCGGCCAGGCCAACGGCCGCATTCCGGCCGGCGCTTGCCCCGCCCGTGTTCCAGTCGACATTCGGGTAGCGCACGACTGCGAACCGCGCTGCTTCACGCGTTGCATTGACAAGCGTCGTCTCGGCAATGACCCACCTGCCGCCGTCCATGATGCCCATGATCAAGAGCAAGAGAATCGGGATGGCGAGTGCGAACTCGAGCATCGCCTGGCTGGTCCTCCCCGTGTGGGAGGTGCGGCCAGGCGCGCGAGCCTCACGGAACGTGTACACGATCATCCACGGGACAGGCCACCCACCAGTTGCAACGCGGCCGGACCCATCAGGATAAGAAACAGTGCGGGTAGGACCAAAAGCACCATCGGGATCATCATCTTGATAGGAACCCGAAGCGCATCAGCCTCGGCGGAGCGCCGGCGACTCAGTCGAATTCGGCGCGCTTCAGTCTGCATCGTGGCGACGAGGCTTGCACTCAGCTCCTCGGATTGGATAATCGCGGCGGTCAGCGCCCGCACATCTGCCAGCGGGACGCGCTCCGCCATCCGCACCAATGCATCGCGGCGGCTCAAGCCTAGATCGACGTCCCGCAGCACGTGTCGAATCTCGTCGGTAAGCGGGGAGGACACATGTTCGCAAACCGTGCGGAGCGCCCGGTCGAGCCCCATGCCGGCGGCGAGACTCAACGCCAGCAGGTCCATCACACTGGGCAACGAGCGGGTCATTGCCTGCCTCCGCCGCACACCCGAG
>JAXDLH010000105.1:0-3475 GCA_034666705.1 Chloroflexota bacterium | reverse complement strand
CTCCAGCATGGAGGCGTGCTCCACGTCGGCGTTCATGTGCACGGTTGCATTCGTATTGCGCTCCAGCGGAATGCCGAGCTCCTGGGCTAGCTTCATCCCACGCCGGTAGGACATCCCCCCACCCTCGACGACCGCGCTGTCATTGCGCCGCTCCAGCATGCTCGACGCGGCGAACGCCTCCAGCCACGGCCGGTCCTTCGCCAGATGAATCCACGCGTAGAAGGCGGCGATGGCGCCGGGCAGGAGCTCGGCTTGCTCGACCTGGGCGCTGGAGAGGCCAACCAGACCGGCTTCTCCTGCGGAAAGCGTCGCATGATCGGTGCCGGCCCGCGGGTCGCGGATCAGCTCCTCCTGCTCGTGCGCCCAGATCAGGCGTTTCACGTCGAGCGGTGCCGCCCCCATCAAATGGCCCCAGCAGTCGCGCCGATTGCGAGTGTAGTGCGCCATGTGGGTCAGGTAGCACTGCGCCCGCGGAATCGTGAGCTGAACCGCCAGCAGGTGGCGGAACTCCGGGGTGTCGAACTGCGCATTCGCCAGCCGATTGAGCTCAGCGATGAGCTCCGCGCTCTCGCCGACTTGCATGCGATCCTCCCTCACCTCAACACGATGCCCATGGCCTCAACCCGCCGTATAACTGATGCCCTGCAAGCGAATTCTACGCGTCAGCCATTGGCTCACCATCCGGGGTACTGGGCGATCGCAAGCTCAGCAGGCGATTCAGCGCCCACGTCCCCGGGCGGACGGCAGCTCCTGCTGGCGTTGGCACGACAGGCAACGCTGGACCACTGGGCGAGCCTCGAGCCGCGCGGGATTGATCGGCTGCCCACAGTCCACACACCGCCCGTACGTGCCGGCGGCAATCTCCGCGAGCGCCCGTTCGACTTCCACGAGCGCGCGGTCGCACTGAACGAGCAGCGCCGCGTCCAGCGCGCGTTGCTCATCCTCGCCGGCGACGTCCGCCTCGTCTCGCGCCAGCGCCGTCTGCTCATCCTGGGCCCCGTTGCGGATGCGCTCCTGCGCGCGGAGGTCACGCTGGGTTGCGGTGAGGCGTTCCTGCTCGGCACGCAGCGCCGCCTCGATCAGCACCAGGTCAACCGCTGCAGCGTGCTCCGTCATGGGGGCCTCCTATCTCGGCGAGTGGACAGCGCGGACCCGGAGTCTATCAATAAAGAGGCGAGCAAAGAGGGGAGAAACAATGGGAAGCCGACCAACGCGCCACGCGGCGACGCTGGATGCGAGGGTTGGCTTACAATCGGGCTCGAAGCAGCGCAAGGAGTTCTGGGTGCACTGTGACCGCCGCGCCATTGCGGTTCGGGATCTGGTCGACGCGGAAGAGTTCTACGTCCAGGTGCTCGGGGCGATCTTCGGTGCCACGCTGGCCAATCGGTATGGGTTGAACACCGACGAGCTCCGCCAGGGGCGCCGCACCGCGGCCCTGGCGCGGCGCCACGGCGCCGACGACGATGCGGACGAGCTGGCGCTGCCGTACTCGCGCGTGATTTTGGGCGCGGCGCGGCAGGCGCACGTCTACTTGCACCTCACAGGACAGCATCGCCAGGAGCCGCCGCCCGAACAGTTGATTGGCGCGCCGCGACTTGGGTTCGCGGTTACAACGGAACAGATGGAGCGCGCAGTCGAGATTCTCACCCGGGCCGGGATCGCCTTCGACGGTCCCCATGACTTCGCGCCCTCATGCCGCGTGGCGCGCGCCCTCTATCTCAAAGACCCGTCGGGGAACTTCCTGGAGCTATGCTGCCCTGCCCCGCAATCATCCATGGTGGAGGCGAAGGGCCATACGCTGGACGTCGCTGGCGAGCTGCTCACCAATCGGGCGCCCCTGCGCGGCGGTGAGATTCACCACCTCGTGCTCGCGGTCGCCGACCTCGCGCGCGCGCGCCCCTTCTATGAGGAGGCGCTGGGGTTGCCGGTCGTCGGGGACGAGCTGCTTCCGACTGATGGGCCGCAACTCGTGTTTGGCCTTGCCCACGGCGCGTACCTCGTCCTCACCGAAGCGGCCGCCGTCCCGCCAGACGCGCCTGTCGTCTGCTCGTATTTCTCCCTGGCGCCTGCTGAATGGCCTGGGCTGGAAGAGCGCCTCCAACGATTCGGCGTGCCCGCGGCCCCTGATCCCCAGGGTGGCCTGCATGGGGTCGGCGAGTCGCGGCTCCGGGTGCGCGATGCGGACGAGCATGAGCTCGATCTGCACACGTTCGCTGACGAGTTCTACGACGTGCCAGCCGCCGGGCGCGGCAAGATCACGGCCGGCCGGATCGCCGATTTCCCGGTGGGCTCCGTCACGCGCGTGCCTGAGGGGAAGTTCTATCTCGTCCATCTCGACGGAGGCTTCCTGGCACTCTCGGAAGTCTGCACGCATCGGCAGTTCACGGTCACGTATCAGCCAGAACATTTCTGTTTCGCCTGTCCTCTGCACGGCAATCGGTATAGCCGGACCGGCATGCTAATCCATCGCGGCGCACGGGAGGCCACACCCCCACTGCACGTCTACCGGATCGAATTTCAGGACGACCGGATCATGGTCGACACCGACGTAAGCCTGGCGCGCACCGACACGGAGGGCGCGGCGCTCGTGCTCCCGCCGGCGTAGAGCTTCTCGGCTTCGACGAGGGCGCGCCCGGCCACCGCTCGGCGGTCGAGCGTTACGCCCGTGCGCTATCAGTGGCAGTCCTGCTCAGGTCCTTCGACAGGCTCAGGATGAGCGGGCTTGGGGGAGCTATGGCTTGCGGCCAACGACGCACCGAAGGTCCTGCGACAGGCTCAGGATGAGCGGGATCGCGGGGAGGCTCACACTTTGTCCCAATCGAAGAAGTTGGCCGTGACCTCGCCGCCGGCTACCGGGGGGACTTTGACTGCTTTGACGGCGAGCAGGGGGTTGACGAACCAGTAGAGCGGCATTACCGAGACGTCGCCCATCTGTTCCTGCAAGAGCTGCCGATGGAGCGGGAGCCGCGCCCGCGCGTCGACCGTGGCCACGAGTTGGTCGAGGACTGCATCCACCCGGGGATTGCTATAGCCGCCCCGGTTGCGGCCACTCCAGCGATTCTCTGGCGAAGAGATCTGGCGCGAGTGCATGCGGAATGACCAGTACGATGGAGCGCCGGAGAAGAAGAGGTACGCGCCTGGGAACACCGATTGATACTCATTGTCGCCCTGCCGCGCGACGGGCACGATGTTGTAGGTCACGCGCGCGCCGATCGTCTGCCAGTTGTCGCCGACGACGCTCTGCTCCCGCTCGATGCCCTCTGCCGCGTTCGACCGCAGCTCGATCTCGAATGGCTGACCGGTGGCGCCATACACGAGCGTGCCGTCGGCGCCGCGCGTCCACCCAGCCTCGGCGAGCAACGCTTGGGCCCGCGCGGGGTCGTATGGGAACTGTGGAATCGAAGACTCCAGATCCTGCCGCAGCGCGTCCGTGGGCGAGTACCAGCTATCGGCGACGGGTGCGACGCCATGGCTC
>JAXDLH010000104.1:0-5422 GCA_034666705.1 Chloroflexota bacterium | reverse complement strand
ACCCTGCTCATGAACCATGAGCTCACGAACACGAGCGGCGTGGTTCGTGCCCACGGCTCCATCGGCGCATTCGTGTCGCGATGGACGATTGACCCAAGCACGATGCGCGTCGTAGCGGGCAGCGACTTCGAGCAGTCTCCGAACAGCGTCCACCTCTGGGACGCAGCGGCGCGGCGCTACACGCAGGGGACCTTTGCGATGTCTCGCCACTGCTCCGCCGACCTGCCGGTCGAGAGCGCGCTCCGCTTCGGCAACCTCGGGACGTCCGACCGCATCTTCTTGAACGGCGAAGAGTTCAGCGACGGTCGGGCCTGGGCGCGCATCGCCACCGGGCCGAACGCCGGGGAGACGTGGCAGCTCCCGCGGTTAGGGCGGCTCAACTTCGAGAACGTGGTCGCCAGCCCCCAGGGCCGCGAGAAGACGATCATCGCGCTTACCGACGATGGCAATCTCAACACGGCGCCGGTGGCGGCCGACTTCCCATCCGAGGTGTACATCTACGTCGGCACCAAGCAAGCCCAGGGCTCCCCAATCGAGCGCGCGGGCCTCACGAATGGCAAGCTCTATGGCGTGCGGGTGTACCGCGACGGCGCTCTCGTCAACGAGGAGAGCAACGAGTTTGGCCTCGGTGACAACGGAACCGGGTACATGGCAGCGGGCAGCTTCGATCTGGTCGAGCTCGGCGCCAATGGCGACGTGTCGGCGCTTACGCCGCTGCCGTTCCAGGAGAATGCCATCGCGCGCGACGTCTATCGCTTCCAGCGCCCGGAGGACAGCGCCTGGGACCCACGCGGAGATGCGGGTGGCGACCTCTACTTCGTGACCACGGCCTCGGTGACCACGAACAGCCGGCTCTGGCGACTGCGCTTCTCGGACCTGAACCGCCCCGAGCTCGGCGGCACCATCGAGATCTTGCTGAACGCGACGCCCGGGCGGATGTTCGACAACATTACCATCGACCAGCATGGCCGCTTGTTGCTGCAGGAGGACACCGGGAACGACCCCAGGGTGTCCCGGATCTGGCTGTATGGCATCGACACGGGCGAATTCATGCAGGTCGCGCACCACAACCCGGAGCTGTTCGAGCCAAATCTCACGCCCAGCAGGTTCATCACGCAGGACGAAGAGTCGTCCGGCATCATCGACGTCGAGCACCTGCTCGGCCCGGGCTGGTTCCTGTTCGACGTGCAGGTCCACAAACTGAGCGACGACCCGGAGCTGGTCGAAGGCGGCCAGCTCGTGGCGCTCTACGTCCCGCCGGAGCTCGGCCGAGCGTAGCCAGGCGCACTTCCCGAAAGAAGGCCAAAAGGGCAGCTTTTGGCAGCCGGCCGGCAGCCTTGGGCACCTGCGCCTTGGTATCTTCGTCGGAGTTACCACTGCGATGCGGAGGCTCCATGACTCACCTGCTTGCGAATCGCACTGCGGTCTCGGAGTTCCAGAGCTGCCAGTCGGCTGAAGTGTTTGCCGTAAAGCGCCCGACGCCTCAACCCCAACCCGTGCTGCGCTACCAGGTCGCCGGCCACGGTGAGCCTGTGGTGCTGGTCCATGGACTGTGCGGCTCTACTCGCTGGTGGGCGAAGAATATCGATGCACTGGCCGCCTGGTACCGGGTCTACACCGTGGACCTTGCCGGCTTCGGACGAAGCCGGCGCTGTGGCCGCTTCGTACTCGAGGACGCAGCTGGCCAGCTCGCGGCGTGGATGGACTCGGTGGGACTCCCACATGCGGCTTTTGTCGGCCATTCGATGGGTGGCCTGATCGTCACCCAGTTGGCGTTGCAGGCGCCAGAGCGCGTCGATCATCTCGTGCTGGTCAACCCTACCCTCATCCCCTTTGCGTGGGGCTACGGCGGGCACCTGCTGCGGATGGCGCGGGCGCTGCCGCGCGTGCCGATCTCCTTCCTGGCCGTGCTTGTGACTGACACGCTTCGCGCTGGCCTGTGGCCAGTGTGGCAAGTAGCGCAGCAGCTACTCGCAGCGGATATCCATCAGGAACTGGGGCGGGTCACGCAGCCCGTGCTCGCCATCTGGGGCGAGCAGGACGACATCGTGCCACCGGCCCTTGGCGTGCAGGTCGTCGCAGCGATTCCCGGCGCGAGACTGGCCGTGATCGAGGGAGCGGGGCACGTCCCGATGTGGGAGCGACCCTCGGTCTTCAATCGCACCGTGCTTGGCTTTCTGGGCCAGGAGACGCACGTGAGGTCACGGTAATGGCGCGTGATCGGATGCACACCATGAGCTACATTCAGGGTGGCATGCCACGCCCCAATCCGAACCTGTGTGTATTGGATAGGAGCCTTATAGATGGAAAGCATTGTGCCCAATGGCCAGCCGGCGCCTATCGAGTTGATTGACGCGACAATCGCCAACCTCCAGGCGGCGCTCGCGGCCGGCGCGCTCAGCTCACGGGAGCTGGTGGCGTGGCACCTGGCACGGATCGCCGCGTACGACCAGCAGGGGCCAAGCCTCAATGCCATTAGCTGCGTGAACGAGCGCGCGCTCGACGAGGCCGACGCGCTCGACGCCGAGCGGCGCGCCCACGGGCCACGCGGTCCGCTGCACGGCATCCCAGTCGTGGTGAAGGACAACTACGACACCCGCGACATGCCGACTACCGCAGGATCGATCCTGCTCAAGGGCTGGGTTCCCGCCGACGATGCCACGCTCGTCACGCGGCTGCGTGGCACCGGCGCGATCATCGTCGCGAAGGCAAACATGCACGAGTTCGCGTACGGCTACCTCGGCGCCGGGTCGCTCTACGGCCAAACCCGCAACCCGTACGCCCTGGAGTACAGCCCGGGTGGATCGAGCAGCGGCACCGGCGCGGCGGTGGCCGCGAGCTTCGCAGTCGCGGGGCTCGGCACGGATACCTCCGGCTCGATTCGCGTCCCAGCGGCGATGAACAGCCTGGTCGGACTGCGTGCTACACCAGGGTTGATGAGCCGCGCGGGCAACGTTCCGATGTCGCACACGCAGGACATGGGCGGCCCCATGGCGCGCACCGTCGCCGACCTCGCCATCGTGCTCGACGCGCTGGTCGGCTACGACCCAGCGGACCCCATCACGGCGGAGGGCGTTGGGCACATCCCGCCGAGCTACACCACGTCGCTCGACCCCAGCGCATTGCAGGGCGCGCGCATCGGGCTCGTCACGCAGCTCTTCGAGCTGGAGCCCAACGATCCGGAGGTGCTCGCCGTGGTCAGGGCAGCAGCCGACGAGATGCGGGTACGCGGCGCGGGGGTTGTCGAGGTCCCCGTCCCAGGGTTGGTGGACCTGCTCGTTGGCCCCCCGTTGACCCTCGTGGCTGACGAGATGGAGGCTGACATGGATGCCTACCTCGCGGCCCATCCGACGGCGCCGGTGCGCTCATTCCGCGGGATCGTCGAGTCCGATCGGTGTATCCCGCAGGTCACGATGGCTCTGGCACGCTCGCTGGCCGTGGATCATGCCAACACCAGGGGCAAGCTCGACAAGCAGGAGCGCCGCGGGGCGCTGCGGCTCGCGCTGCTCGGCGCGATGGCGGAGCGACAACTCGACGCGCTTCTCTATCCAGTCTCGCGGATCAAGGCCCCGACAATCGAGGCGTCAGCTCCGTATAACGTCTCCATTGCCCCGTGCGCCGGGTTGCCGGCGATCTCGGTCCCGGCCGGCTATACGACGGAGGGGGTACCAGTGGGTGTCGAGCTGCTCGGTCGCGCGTGGAGCGAGCCCCGACTGCTCGCCCTCAGCTTCGCCTTCGAGCAGGTCACGCACCACCGTCGCCCGCCAGCCAGCACGCCCGCGCTCTCGCAATCATGACCGGGCCAGGTGACTGTTCGCTGGTGAGCTGATACCGCGAATAGCCCTACGGAAAAGCTCGACTGGCCGCACCGCCGGTACCACCCCATTTTTCTCTGCCCGATGTAGCACCCCGGGGTGCGGGTACCCGGGCCTGTGTAGCCTCAGCACCCGGCCCCATTCCTCGCTGTCACTCAGCAGACGGTACTATTTATCGAGAGGTGATGGCGTGCAGCAGTATCTCGACCTGATGCGGTACGTGCGCGACCACGGGGTGGAAAAGGGCGACCGGACGGGCACCGGCACGCGCAGCGTGTTCGGCTACCAGATGCGCTTCGACCTCGCGGCCGGCTTTCCGGCGGTCACGACTAAACGCTTGCACCTCCGCTCGATCGTCCACGAGCTGTTGTGGTTCCTCAAGGGCGAGACGAACCTCGAGTACCTGCACGAAAACGGCGTCTCGATCTGGGATGAGTGGGCCGATACCGAGGGCAACCTCGGCCCGGTATACGGAGCCCAGTGGCGCTCGTGGCCCACGCCCGACGGTCGGCGCATCGACCAGATCAAGCAGGTGATCGACGAGATCCGCCGCGACCCGGACTCGCGGCGGCTGGTCGTGAGCGCGTGGAACGTCGCGGAGGTGGAGCAGATGGCGCTGCCGCCATGCCACGTCATGTTCCAGTTCTACGTGGCCAACGGACGCCTCTCCTGCCAGTTGTATCAGCGCAGCGCCGACATCTTCCTCGGCGTGCCGTTCAACATCGCCTCGTACGCGCTGCTCACCTCCATGGTGGCGCAGGTGACCGGGCTGCAGTCGGGCGAATTCATTCATACGCTGGGCGACGCCCATCTGTACCGGAATCACCTCGAGCAAGTGGAGACCCAACTCGCACGCGAGCCGTTCCCCCTCCCAACGTTGCGGCTCAACCCCGACGTGCGCGATATCGACGCCTTCCGCTATGAGGACGTCGAGGTACGCAGCTACCAGAGCCACCCACCAATCAAGGCGCCAATCGCGGTCTGAGGCGACACATTGCAGATCTCGCTCGTGGTCGCGGCCGATTTGGACGGCGTGATCGGCAAAGATGGCGGCCTCCCCTGGCGGCTGCCAGCCGACCTGCGGCGCTTCCGGGCGATCACGATGGGCAAGCCGATCATCATGGGCCGGCGCACGTTCGAGTCAATCGGCAAACCGCTCGACGGCCGCATGAACGTCGTCCTTACCAGGAGCGATACCCCGCTGCCGGAGGGCGTGCTGCGGGCCGGGTCGGTCGACGAGGCGCTGCGGCTCGCCGGCACGGTCGAGGAAGTCTGCGTGATCGGCGGCGGGGTCGTTTTCGCCGAAGCGCTCCCCATCGCGGACCGGATCTACCTTACCACCGTGCAGGCACACCTCGCCGGGGATACGCACTTCCCGCGCTTGGACCCCGCGGAATGGACCGAGGTGAGCCGGGAAGACCACGACCCCGACGAGAAAAACGCGCTGCCCTTCAGCTTCCGCGTACTGGAGCGGCCGTAGCGGGATTAACTCATTGGCCAGCACCTCTGCGACCTCAGCCAATAGCGGCTCTCCGGAGATGAGAGTGAACTGCTGGCGGCCGAGGGCTACCAGAATAGCCGCCGGTAGGCCAGATGGGTTCAGAACA
>JAXDLH010000103.1:0-15612 GCA_034666705.1 Chloroflexota bacterium | reverse complement strand
TTGCCGCTCCTCGGGCTCGACGTCCTGCTGCTTTCCCTGGTCCACCCATTCAACCTCCCGGTGCTCCTCGCCGCCTTCGGGGTTTTCGCGCTCTGGCGCTCCTGGGCCGACCGCCGAGTCGCCTGGTGGGCGCTCGCCGCCACGGCCACCGCCGGATTGGTGAGCCTGCCAAGCCTCGTGACGAACCTGCTCACCTTCACGCTCGATCCGTTCTGGAGCCAGACCTACGGCGCACAGAACGTCATGCCCAGCCCGCACCCGTGGGAGCTTCCGGTCGACTACGGCATCCCGCTCCTCTTTGGATTGGCGGGTCTCTGGACACTGCGGCGATCACGCACGTTCGACCAGACGTTCCTGCTTATGTGGCTTCTGGTTGCGGCAGTCGCAATGTACGCGCCGGTGCCCTACCAGCGGCGCTTTGCGTTCGGCCTGCAGCCGGGCTTGGCTGCGCTCGCAATCCTGGGTTGGCCGGCGCTCCAGCATTGGCTCGACGGACGCCTCCACCAATGGCGGCTCGCGCCGGCAACCAGCGCAGCGCTGGCGAGCCGGCTCGTGACCTACGTGGGAGTCATGGGGTGCAGCCTCGGTACCATCGCCGTTTTCGCCGTCATGACACTTTCCGCCGCGACGAATATGCCGATACAGGTCTATACCATCGATCGTGATAGCTACGCGGCAGCGCAGCAACTCGCGGCGCAGACGGGGCCGGACGACGTGCTGCTTTGTGCATGGGACACGTGTAATGTGTTGGCTGGGGTCATGCCCGGGCGGGTGGTTCTCGGCTATGAGGTCGCGACCCTGCACGCGAGCGCAAAGCGGGCGTCCGTCGAGGCGCTGTACCGAGGCGAGCTCACGACGAGCCAGATCCGCGACGTTCTTCAGGCGAACCGGGTGACGTACGTACTGTACGGAGCGGAGGAGCGCGCGCTCGGCAGCTTTGATCCCGGCGCGGCCATGGGCCTATCCATCGTGACACGCGTGGGTGACGCCATCGTCTATGCCGCGGTGCCGAACGCGTGACCGCGCCCTCAGCGCCGGCCGCCGCTGCACACGCCCACAGCCAGGATATCGCGCCCCATATAGCATCGGCGGTGTCTACGTCATCCCGCATCCACACGGTCGCGCGTGTTGCGCCAGTCCTCATTGCCGTCGGGGCCTTCGCCCTGCGGGCTTCGCTCGGCCCCCTTACGGTTGACGACGCCTACATCACCTTCCGCTATGCACGGCACCTCGCCGACGGCGTGGGGCTGGTTTACAACCCCGGAGAACTGGTACTCGGCACCACGACGCCGCTCTACACGCTCTTGATGGCGTTCGTCGCCCGCGTTGGATTCGATCTGCCGCATGCTGCCACCCTCGTGAATGCGCTATGTGACGCGGCCACCGTATATGTGCTGTTCTTGACCGGTCGGCGGCTCGCCGGACCAGGAGCTGGGCTCCTGGCCGCAGCCCTTTTCGCGCTCACGCCGATGAGCATCGCCTTTGCCTCGGCTGGCATGGAGACCTCGCTCTTCTGCATGCTGCTCGTCATCGGCTGCTGGCTTGCAATCGCCGGGCGAACGACGCTCGCCGCACTGGCGCTGGGGATCGCGACGCTGACACGGCCGGAGGCGCTGATCCTCGGCGGCTTGCTCGTTATTCTGACCACCCTGCAACGCCGCCGACCAGCGCTTGCGGAGGCGGCGGTCTACGCCGCGCCGATCGTGCCCTGGGTGCTGATCGCAATCTGGTACTTCGGAAGCCCGCTCCCTCAGTCGATGGCGGCCAAGGCGGTCGCCTACCGGGTCGATCCGTTCATCAATCCGCTGGCGATCGCCATGCACACGATCTTGCCGGGCGAGAGTCTGCTCGTCATCAACACGCCCCTCGCCCTCGTGGCCCTCCTGGTCGCTCCTCTGGTCGTTATCACGCTCTGGGCGGGCGCCAGGCGAATCCTCGGCAGCGGCGGGCTGGCCCCCCTGTGGGTACTCTTCCCGCTCATCTACGACGCCGCATACGTCGCGGTAGGCCTGCGCGGCGTACGCATGTTCCCCTGGTACGTCATACCCACCAGCCCTTTTTTGATTTTGATGCTGGCGATCGGGGGCGGCATTCTCGCCAAGCGGCACCTGCGGCAACGTGGACGTCTCACATGGCTTCCAGCCGCGCTGCTGATCATCTGGTGGCTCCCGGGACTGCTCATCGGGAGCCGGCCAGGATATCCCGCCGGCTACACGGTGGCGCGCGAGTCCCACTACCGGGAGCTGGCCGCCGACTACGCAGATCGGTGGGGACCCACGACACTGGTGGCCGCGCCGGAGATCGGTGCGCTCGGCTATTTCTCTGAGGCGCGAATCCTCGATACGGTCGGTCTGGTGAGCCCCGCCGCCGCCCGGTACTACCCGCTGCCCGTCGCGATGCTAGCCGCCTCCGACAACGCCGTGGCGCCACGGCTCATCGAGGACTCAACGCCGGACTATGTCGTGAGCCTGGACCAGTTCGTGATCAGCTCGCTCGATCCGGACCCGTGGTTCCAGGCGAACTATCGGCTCGTCGAGCGTCGCGTGGTGCACATCTTTACGAGCGACACGCTGCTCGTCTACCAGCGTATAGGATCCGGTACGGGATCATGAGCAGAGTCGCGGCGCCTGTCCAACCACGGACCGGTGGACCGATCGACGTTGCACCCGCGGGGTATGTTGCGGGAAGCCCTGCCACCACCTGGCGCGGCTATCGATTTGCGGCGATCTGCGCGGGGCTGATGGTCGCGATCAGCTCGCTGCCGACCGTGCTGGCGCTCATCGCGCACCCTGCGGGCCTCACGGGCTTCGGCACCATCATGTTCGTCAACGACTTCGCGCAGTATGAGGCGGCCATGGGCGAAGCAGCCCGCTCCACGAGCTGGCTGGTCCACGACCATTTGACGTCGGAGGCGCACTCCGCCGCATTCATGTTCCTGCTCTACGTGGCAATTGGGAAGATCGGCGCGTTATTCGGTACCGGTTGGGAGCCAGTGTACCGCGTCGTCGAGCTGCTCGCGCGAGGCGTGCTCGCCACCGCGCTGGCCGCCTTTACGCTCCGGTTCAGCGCGCCTGGCTGGCAAAAAATGGGCATCGTGCTGGCGCTGGGCGGCGCCGGCATCGGCTTGTGGGCCGCGATTGCCCAGGCGCTTGTTGGCGTGGCACAGCCCTACAGCGGCAACGCGTCGTACGAGGTGAACACGTACAGCCTGTTCTTCGGTGTCCCGCATGCCGAGCTGGGCATGACAGCCACCCTTGGTGCGTTCTGGATTCTCGCCGAGGCGTCGATGCAGTGGAACCGCAATCGGGCGGCGCTCCTCGCCGGTTGCGTCCTCATCCTGGGCCTCGTCCACCCGTTCAATCTGGTGACCCTCGTCGGCGGGGTGTCCCTCCTGACGGTGCTCGATTGGCGCAACGGCGCACCCTTGCCGCAACGCATCGCGCCACTCGCAATCGTGCTCACCCTTGCCGCACCGTTCCTCGCCTACAACGCGCTGACGTTCACGCTCGACCCATTCTGGGGCGCCACGTACGGCGCGCAAAACTTGCTGCCGAGCCCCGCGCCGTGGGAGCTGCCAGTCGACCTCGGCGTATTCTTGCTCGGCATTGCCGGGCTCTCCCGAGCCCGGCGCGCATCCCCCGCCGCAGCCAGGTTGGCTGCGCTGGGAATGCTCGCGCTGGTCGCGATGTACGCGCCCGTGCCATTTCAGCGCCGCCTTGGATTCGGTTTGATGCCCCTGCTCGCCGTGCTGACGACGTACACCCTTGCCTGGATCGCGACCGCGCAACCGCGCTGGCGCGGCTTGGCGACGGCGCTCACCCTCGTCGCAGCGCTCTCGACCCCGCTCTTCTTCTTTGGCGGCATGATCGCCTCTGCGCTGACCAACGGTCCGATCGCCGTGTACCGCGCGCCGGATGACCTCGCCGCAGCGCGGAGCTGGCTCGCTGCGAATACGGGGCCGAGCGACGTCGTGCTCGGATCATGGGACACGATGAACTACCTTGCTGGCGCGATTCCGGGCCGCACCGCCGGCGGTCACCCGGTCGCGACGCTCGCGACCGGCGAGCGGCACCGCGAAGCCGACAGCTTATTCCAGAGCCCAGAAGCGCAGCTCACCGCAATCCTGCATGAGCACGCGCGCTACCTGGTGGTTTCCGGAGCGGCCGAGCCAGTCTTTGCGACCCAGTTCACTCTGGCCTTCGTTACCGGCCCTCCCTCGAACGTGCGTGCAGTGCCTATCCACCCGGCCGCTTCGCCGCAAGCGTCGACGGTATTCACGAGCGGCGCGGTTCAGGTCGTGCGGCTGGGCCCAGCGTGACGTCGCCTCCAGTCGCAGGCCAACCCTCCACGACTACCCTTGGTGAGCAAGATCGGGCTGGGGACGCGCGTGCAGCGGCTATCGGCGTGCCGCGCTTCGGCTCCGGCCAACTCGCCGCTCTCCTCGTGCTCAGCGGCTTCGGGTATCTCGTCGGGCTCATGCCCGTGCAGCCAAACGACTTCTGGTGGCATCTCCGGATGGGGCAGATCATCGCGTCCACCGGCGCCATTCCCCATACGAACCTGTTCGCCTGGACGCTCCCGCTCGACGCGCCGTTCGGCTACGGCGGGTGGCTCGGCGAGTGGCTCCTCTATCAGCTCTATACGCTCGGGAGCGTCGAGCTCACCGTGTTTGCGCGCAACGCGCTGATCGTCGCCACGTTCGGACTGATGGCGTGGGAGGCACGGCGGCGCAGCGGCTCCTGGGGGCTCGCCGCGCTCGTTACCGCGATCGCCGGGGTCATGTCACTCAACAACGTTGGGGTCCGCCCGCAGGACTTTGCGTGGCTTCCGTTCATGGCTTTTGCCATCGTGCTGGCGCGCGTGAGCGCCGGGCAGCTATCCATGCGTTGGCTCGCCGTACTGCCACTGGCGCTTGCCGTCTGGGCGAACGTGCATGGCACATTCATCCTGGGATTCGCGCTGCTCGCCGGTTACTTCCTGGGCGAAGCACTCCGGCAAGTCGGGCTGCCCCGCAAGAATCGCTCCTCGCGGCTGCTGCAAGGGCTCGCGCTCGTCGGGTTGGCGTCGACCGCGGCCACGCTGCTCAATCCCGACGGGATCGGCGTGTACGGCTTCGTGCGGGACCTCGTCGCGACGCCGAGCCAGGCGCTGTCGATCGAAGGGAAGCCCCCGAGCCCCAACGGACCAGCCGCGATTGCGTTCTACCTGAGCATTCTCGCGCTGATCTGCGTGCTGGCCTATGCTCGCCAGGGACCGCGACCCGCAGATCTCGTGCTCGTGGCGGGATTCCTCTGGTTGGCGTGGAGCGGGCAACGCTACGTGTTCTGGTATGCGCTCATCGCGATGCCAATCCTCGCGGAGCTTATCGCGAGTGCCATGCCCCGCCGTCATCCGGGCCGTCCGCCTTCGCCGCTATATCGACTTGTCGCCATCGTCGGGCTCTTGCCGCTCATCCTTGGCCAGCCCTGGCTGATCGAGCGCCTCTTCTCAGACACCACCAGCAGTAACACGCGAGCGGCGGGACAGCCGCTGTTAGACGCGGAGACGCCAGTTGCGGCCGCCTCCTATCTCGTCGACCATCCAGGCGGCAACCTCTTCAATGAGCTAGGCTACGGCAGCTACCTGATCTGGGCGGTGCCAGAACAGTTGGTATTCGTCGATCCGCGCATTTATCCCTTCTCGGTCGAATTGCTGGAGGATTACGTCGCCGTTGGGGAAGGTCACGGCTCCCTGGAGCTGCTGGAACGCTATGGCGCCGACCGCGTGCTGCTGAGCCGCAAGCTCCAACCGAAGCTCGCTCAGGTGCTGGGAACCGCGTCCGGCTGGCAGCGGGAGTACGCGGATACTGGAAGCGAGATTTGGCGGCGGTCGCCGATCGGCTGAACGGACTATGAGATCCTCCCCGCTCGAGCGCGATCCGTGGTGGCAAGCAGCGCTCGACGTGCTCCTGCCACCGCGCTGCGTCGGCTGTGGACGCCGCGGCGCTGAGATTTGCCCCGCCTGCGCGGCGACGATGCAGCCGCTCGGGCCCGCGGTTTGCCCGCGGTGCAGCTTGCCATCACCTGGCGGTCGTACGTGTCAGCGTTGCGAGGGGCACCCGCACGCGGTTCGCGCTATTATCGCGAGCTACCCGTTCGAGGGGGTCGTTCGCGCGGGCATCCTCGGGCTCAAGTACCGGGGGCGCCGCCGCCTCGCCCGGGTGCTGACCCCAGCGCTGATCGCAGCGCTCGAGCGTCGCCCGCTCACTGCGGATCTCGTGATCCCAGTACCGTTGAGTTGGGCCCGCTCACGCGAGCGCGGGTTCAATCAATCTGAGCTGCTCGCCAGGCCGGTGGCAGCCGCACTCCGGTTGCCCTTGGACACCACGAGCCTCCTGCGCGCCCGCGACACCGCACAGCAGACCCGGCTCCCCGCCCGCGAGCGCCGGCGCAACGTCGTCGGCGCCTTCGAAGTCGCCAACCCCTCCGCAGTTGCCGACCGGCGCGTGCTGCTGGTGGACGACGTGTGCACGACGGGCGCAACCCTCGATGCGTGCGGCGCGGCGCTCGCCGACGCAGGCGCGGCGGGCGTGTGGGCGCTCGTCCTCGCGCGCGATGCGCCGGGCAGACCGACTGGATCTGTCATCACTACGTAGCGTCGGTGCGCGGTCTGCCGCACTATGGCTCGAGCTCGGCGGCGATAACGGCCGGAAGGCGGATCCGCCGAGCACGCGCGGCGACGTCGTCCGCGTCGAGCAGTTCCGTGCCGATGAGAACCCCGTCCAGGAGATCCAGCGGCGTGACATCAAACGCGCGGTTCGTGACTGCTAGACCCGTTGGCACATCATCAGCCACTTCGGCAGCCGCTCGCTCTACCTCGAGCGCGCCACGAATTAGCGCCGGCAACAGCTTCGAGGAATCCGCGAGCACCAGGATTGGCACACCCAACTCGCCAGCGGCCAGGCAGAGCGGCCAGGTGCCGATCTTGTGCACGAGCCCGCGCGGCGCGAGCGTGTCGGCGCCAATCAGCACGAGATCCGCCTCGCCGACTGCGATTCCCATCGCCGCGTCAACGGCAAGCGCGGTCGGAATGCCCGCGGCAGCGAGCTCCCGCGCCAGGTCAGCCCCCTCGCACAGTGGACGTGACTCCAGGCACGTCACAGAGAAGCGCGTGCCCCGCGCGCGCGCCTCCAGCAATGCGGCGCGGACCAGACTGCTCGCCGAGTGTGTCAATACGCGTACACCCGGGAGCAACCGGTCCGCGGCCGATGCCATTAGACCACGCCGCTCACGCTCCGCGTCGCTGCGAGCGCGCCGCACCGCTCGCCGGGCGCCATCAGCGCCGCCCCCTTCGAACCCGCGCAGCGCCGCGGCCGCGACGCGTGCGACGGGCGCCATGGCGGGAGCGGCCCGCACCGCGGCCACTGCGGCAGCTTCGAGCTGGTCGCGGTCGCCTGCGCGGGCGATGTCGATTAGCGCCTCGGCAGCGCGCTCAGCCAACGTCGTAGCTCCGGAGAGGTGGTCGGTGGCAAGCTCCGCGAGCGCCAACCCAGGCAACTGATGCATCATGAGAGTGAATTGTGGCTCCCCGAATCGATGCTATATACTGCACGGCGGTTCACGCAGGGAGCAACGGGGCACCACGTGCGGAACCTCACCATCTGGCAAGCCGTCGCTTACGCAACCGAGCTCGGTATTGCGTTTGCGACCAGCGTTCTCCTGGGAGTCTTCGTAGGCCACGTGGTCGATGATCGGGTGAGCAATGAGGCGCCGATCTTCACACTCCTGGGTGCCCTCCTTGGGCTTGCCGCCGGCGTGTACAGCACCATCCAGCTCGTACAAGTGTTGACTCGCCCCGAGAAGGAGTGACACCAGCCCTTGGAGATTCATGTCCCGATCCAACCCGCGCCGCTCTTCGATTTCGTGGTTCCCGGAACCAACCTCGTAGTCTACGTTACGAACACGATGGTCACGTCGTGGATCGTCATGCTCTTGCTGATCGGCTTCGGCATCGCCGCCACCCGCGGCATGAAGCTGGCGCCATCCGGATTGCAGAACGCGGCGGAGACGATCATCGAGCTCCTCCTGGGACTCGCCGAGCAAGTCGCCGGCAGCCGGGCGCGCTCGTTCTTGCCTCTGGTCGCCACGTTGTTCCTGTATATCTGGTTCTCGAATTGGTTCGGGATCCTGCCAGGAGTCGGGAGCTTCCAGGGCCTGGTCCATGGGGAAGAAGCTTCGGTGCTTCGCTCACCAAACAGCGACCTCAGCCTCACCGCGGCGATGGCGCTCATCGTGTTCGCGTGGGTCCAGATCGCCGGACTGCGGGCGAATCCGGTGGAGTTCTTCGTCAAGTTCCTGAAGAATCCGCTGGAGCTGGTTTCGGAGTTCTCGCGGCCGGTATCGTTGGCACTCCGACTCTTCGGCAACATCCTCGCCGGCGGCATTCTCGTCGAGGTCATGCTGCAAATCGCGCCCATCGCGGTACCCGCAGTGTTCCTGGGCCTCGAGATGTTCGTGGGCCTCGTTCAGGCGCTCATCTTCGCCATCCTCACCCTCGCGTTCCTCTCCCTGGCGACGGAGCATGGCCACTCCGAGAGCCATGCAGAGACGGAGCACGCCGCACACTGACACCGAGCACGCTCGTCGTACGTGGTTCCCAGTACCCCGGGCTCGGGGATAAGCAAAGGAGGACACATGCCCCCAGGAGAATTCACCCCACTCGCCGCAGGTCTCGCAATCGGTCTTGGCGCAATCGGTCCCGGCATCGGCATTGGTCTGGTAGGCAGCAAGGCCATGGAGGCGATGGGCCGCAACCCTGAGGCGAGCGGCACCGTCTTCCTCCCCATGATCATCGGTATGGCGTTCGCCGAGGCCGTCGCCATCTACGCGCTCGTCATCGCCATCCTCATATTCGGCAAGATCTAGGCGTGCAGGCGCTACCCTTGAGACCGTAGGCAACCAAAGGGGAGAGGATGGAGAGCACACTCAGCTCGCTCGGCATCAATATCGCCGCCGTGATCTGGCACGTGGTCAACTTCGTGATCCTGTTGCTCATCCTACAGCGATTTCTGTACAAGCCTGTGCTGAAGATGCTGGATGACCGGGCCGCCCGCATCAAGGAGAGCCTGGCGCAGGCTGAGGCGGCCCGCGCGGAAACGGCGCGGCTCGAGCACGAGTCCCGTGGCATCCTCGACGAGGCGCGTCGCGGCGGCCAGGAGATCCTCGCGAACGCGAACCGCAATGCGGAGCGGATCAATGCCGAGGCCCGCCAGCAGGCGCAGGCGGAGACGGAGCGACTGATCGAGCAAGCGCGGGCCGAGATCGAGCGGGAGCGCAACCAGGCGTTCGTGGAGCTGCGTCAGCAGATCGCCGATCTCGCAGTGAGCGCCGCTGGCCGCGTCATCAATCGCTCGCTGGACGATCCCACCCATCGTGAGCTTGTCCGCGAGTTCCTGGCCGAGGACGTCGCCGGCAGGCAGAGCTAAGCAGCAGGAGCAGGAACACCATGCCAGCACGCCCGGGGTCGGCGCGCCGTTACGCGGAGGCGCTCTTCTCAATCGCGAAAGAGCGGGGGACGCTCGACGCATGGCAGACGGAGCTCGAGCGCGCCGGTGCGGTGCTTCGGCAACCGGGAGCGGAACGAGCGCTCGAAACACCCGGCGTGCCAATTGCGGCCAAGCGTGCTGCCCTGGAGTCCGTCACCGGGCCGCTGTCCCGCGAGGTCGGGGTGCTCATCGACATGCTGTTCGAGCGCAAGCGGCTTGGGTTGCTGCCGCAAATCGCGGACGCGTTTGCCGCACGAGTGCGCGAGGAGCGCGGGATCGAGCTTGCTGACGTCACCTCGGCCGTGCCCCTGACAACGGAAGAACAGCAGATCGTCGCGCAGCGACTATCCCAGCGGCTCGGCCGCACGGTCACGGTGACGACGCACGTCGACCCGAGCATTATGGGCGGGGTGGTGGCACGGGTGGGCGATCAACTTATCGACGCAAGTGTCCGCGGCAAGCTCGAGGCGCTGCGGCGTCAACTGCACGCCACCGTCTAGCCGGTCCAACCGCACAACCCCGGAGGAGCAACCATGGCAGTTCGTTCGTCGGACGAGATCAGCGCAATCCTTCGCCGGCAGATCGAGGGATTCGACGAGACAGTTCAGGCTACCAACGTAGGCACCGTAACCGAAATTGGTGACGGCATCGCGCGCATCTGGGGCCTGTCCAACGTAATGGCGAGCGAGCTGCTCGAATTCTCGAACGGCGTAATGGGCGTTGCGCTCAACCTCGAGGAGGACACCGTCGGCGCCATCGTGCTTGGCGAGTATCTGCACATCGCCGAAGGCGACGAAGTTCGCAGCACGGGCCGAATCATCGAGGTACCCGTGGGCGACGCGCTCATCGGCCGCGTCGTCAATACGCTTGGCCAACCCATTGACGGTAAGGGCCCCATCGCCACGACCAAGACCCGTCCGCTGGAGCGCATCGCCCCAAGCGTGATTTACCGCAAGTCGGTGGACACGCCGGTGCAGACGGGGATCAAGGCGATCGACGCCATGATCCCCATTGGGCGCGGTCAGCGCGAGCTGATCATTGGCGACCGGCAGACGGGCAAGACCGCGATCGCCATCGACACGATTATCAACCAGAAGGGGAAGAACCTCTTCTGCATCTACGTGGCGATCGGCCAGAAACAATCGCAGGTAGCCGAGGTCGTGGAGATCCTCGAGCGCCAGGGGGCGATGGAGCACACCATTGTGGTGTGTGCCTCCGCGGGCGATCCCGCGCCAATGCAGTACCTCGCTCCGTACGCCGGCGTGGCGATGGGCGAGGAGTTCATGGAGACCGGTCGCGAGGCCCTGATCGTCTACGACGACCTTTCGAAACACGCCTGGGCGTACCGCCAGGTCTCCTTGCTGCTGCGCCGCCCGCCGGGCCGTGAGGCGTACCCTGGTGACGTCTTTTACGTGCACTCGCGGCTCCTCGAGCGCGCGGCCAAACTGAGTGACGCGTACGGTGGAGGCTCGCTGACGGCGCTGCCAATTATCGAGACGCAGGCCAACGACGTGTCGGCATACATTCCGACCAACGTGATCTCGATCACCGACGGCCAGATCTACCTCGAGTCGGATCTCTTCTATGCGGGCATTCGACCGGCGCTGAACGTCGGGATCTCGGTCTCCCGCGTCGGCGGCGCTGCGCAGACCCGGCCGATGCGGCAGGTCGCCGGGCGCATGCGCCTCGACCTCGCCCAGTTCCGCTCGCTCGCCGCGTTCGCCCAATTCGGCTCGGACCTCGACCCGGTCACGCGGGCGCAATTGGAGCGCGGCCTGCGGCTGCAGGAGATCCTGAAACAACCGCAATACCGCCCGATGTCCGTCGACCACGAAGTCATGATCATCTGGGCAGCCACGAACGGCCTCGTCGACGATGTGCCGGTCGAGCGGCTTCGCGCGTGGGAAGATGGCTTCCACTCCTTTATGGATAACAACCACCCCGAGGTCGGACGGGAAGTTCTCGAGGCAGCGCAAGCTGGCAAGCCAATGTCAGACGACACGATCGCCAAGCTGCGCGCGGCAGTCACCGAGTACAAGCAGACGCTGCCGTAGCATAGTCTCCGGTCATCCTGGTCCTGAGCCCGTTAACGGCCCGAGGACACAGCGGAAGCTAAGCCGGCATTTGCTCCGAGGGAGGGCGATTGGCAAGCCTGCGAGACATTCGGCGGCGGATTCGCAGCACACGCAATATCGCGCAGATCACGCGGGCCATGCAGCTCGTGGCGGCATCCAAGATGCGTCGCGCCCAGCAGGCCGTCGTGGCATCGCGCCCCTATGCGGACGCGGTACAGACGATGCTGGGCGAGCTGAGCCAGCAGCGTGGCGATCCATCCACCGTCCATCCCCTGCTGCGGGTCCGGCCCGAGCGGCGCGTGGCCTTCGTCGTCTTCACCTCAGACCGTGGGCTGGCGGGCGCGCTCAACTCGAACGTGATTCGCCGCGCTTCTGAGGAGGTCCTCGCCCGGCCCGGCCAGTCCGAGCTCGTTACCGTGGGCCGCAAGGGGCAGGACTTCTTCAGCCGCCGTGGGCAACATCTCACCGCCACGTTTACGGGCCTGGGGGAGCGCGCTGACTACATGGGCATCGTGCCAGTGGCCCGCATCATCGACCAGGCGTACGCGAATGAGACGATCGACGCCGTATACCTGGTGTATCCCAAGTTCGTATCCACGCTGACGCAGCAGCCCACTATTACGAAGCTCCTGCCCATCGAGCCGCCGGAGCAGCACGGCACGCCGCTCGAGTTCATCATCGAGCCAAGCCCAGAGGACATCCTGGAGCAACTGCTGCCCCGCTACGTCGAGGTGCAACTCTTCCAGAAGCTGCTCGAGACGACGGCGAGCGAATGGAGCGCGCGGCTCGTCGCGATGCGCAATGCCACGGATAATGCCAACGACCTCATCCAGAGCTACACGTTGAGCTACAACAAGGCCCGACAGGCAGCGATCACCAAGGAGATCTCGGAGATCTCCGGCGCCGCTGAGGCGCTCGCCGCCGCGGGCTGAGCCGCGCGAGACCCGAAGGAGGACCCCATGGCCGCAGGCACCAAAGGCACCATCGTCCAGATCATCGGCCCCGTGGTGGACGTCGAGTTCCCGCCGGACCAGCTCCCGGAGATTTACAACGCCCTCGACATCGGACGCGATGACGGCAGTAAGCTCGTCGTCGAAGTGCAGCAACACCTCGGCAACAACTGGGTGCGTGCCGTCGCCATGTCCACGACCGACGGCCTGCGCCGTGGCGACCCGGCCCTCGATACCGGCGCGCCGATCATGGTTCCGGTTGGCCCCGAAACGCTCGGCCGCATCTTCAACGTGCTCGGGGAGCCAATCGACCTCAAAGAGCCGGTGAACGCCGCCACCCACTACCCCATCCACCGTCCGGCTCCATCGTTCGAAGAGCAGGAGGTGACACCCCAACTCTTCGAGACCGGCATCAAGGTCATCGACCTGATCGCTCCCTTCAAGAAGGGTGGCAAGATCGGTGTGTTCGGAGGCGCGGGCGTCGGCAAGACGGTCATCATCCAGGAGTTGATCCGGAACACCGCCCAGGAGCACGGCGGCTTCTCGGTGTTCGCCGGCGTGGGCGAGCGCACCCGTGAAGGCAACGACCTCTACCATGAGATGACCGAGTCCCACGTCATCGAGAAGACGACGATGGTGTTCGGGCAGATGAACGAGCCGCCGGGCGCGCGCCTCCGCGTGGGGCTGACTGGCGTGACGATGGCCGAGTACTTCCGCGATGAGGGTCGCGACGTCCTCCTGTTCATCGACAACATCTTCCGTTTCACGCAGGCGGGCTCGGAAGTGTCGGCGCTGCTCGGCCGCATGCCCTCGGCGGTCGGCTATCAGCCGACCCTTGCTACCGAGATGGGCCAACTGCAAGAGCGCATTACGTCGACCAAGCGTGGCTCGATCACCTCGCTGCAGGCGATCTACGTCCCCGCCGACGACTACACCGACCCAGCACCGGCGACGACGTTCGCCCACCTCGACTCGACGATCTCGTTGGAGCGCTCGATCGCGGAGCAGGGCCTATTCCCCGCAGTGGACCCGCTTTCCTCATCGTCACGCGTGCTCGACCCGCTGGTTGTGGGCGAGGAGCACTACCGCGTGGCGCGTGAGGTCCAGCGCGTGCTACAGCGCTACAAGGACTTGCAGGACATCATTGCCATTCTTGGCATCGACGAGTTGAGTGAAGAGGACCGGCAGACGGTGGGCCGCGCGCGCCGCATCCAGCGCTTCCTGTCACAGCCCATGTTTGTCGCTCAGCCATTCACCGGCGTCGAGGGCAAGTTCGTGCAGTTGCATGAGACGGTGCGCGGGTTCGCAGAGATCCTCGAGGGGAAGCACGATACATTGCCCGAGCAGGCGTTCTACATGATTGGCGGCATCGACGAGGCCGTGGTCCGCGCGGAAGAGCTCACTCGCGCCGCCAGTTAGCGAGAGGTAACCGCAATGCCGCTGCACATCGAGATCGTCACCGCGGAGCGCCAGGTGCTGGCCGACGAGGTCGACATGGTGATCGCGCCGGCAACCGAGGGCACAATCGGCATACTCCCGCACCACGCACCGCTCCTTACCGCCCTCTATCCAGGTATGATGGTGTTGAAGAAGGACGGCACCGAGGAGGTCCTCGCCATTGGCGGGGGCTTCCTGCAGGTCAGTCATGACCGGGTGCTGGTCCTGGCCGACGCCGCAGAACGGGCCGAAGAACTGGATGAGGCACGGGCGCAAGAGGCCCGCGCCAGAGCGGAGGCGGCATTGCGCGACGCACCCCGCAGCAACGCGTTAGAGGCAGCAGAGGCCCGAGCGGCATTGCGGCGCTCGCTCGTTCGGTTGAACGTAGCGCAGCGCCGCAGGCGCCGGACCGGCGCACAATGATCGCCGTCCGCGATCGCCTGATCGTTCGCGGATGCACTCCCCTGCGTGGCGCCGTGCGAGTTGGTGGCGCCAAGAATGCAGCCCTCCCAATCATGGCCGCGGCGCTCCTCACCGCGGAGCCGTGCGTGATTCAGAACGTGCCGCGGATCGACGATATCCACACCCTTGCCGATCTGCTCCGGTCGCTCGGGGTCCGGGTCGACTTCCCCGAGCGGCATACCGTGGTGATCGAGGCCGGTACGCCAACCACGACGCGCGCGCCTGCGGAATTCGTCACGAAGATGCGCGCCTCATTTCTGGTGATGGGGCCGTTGCTCGCTCGGCTCGGCTCAGCAGAGGCCGGCCAGCCGGGCGGCTGTGACATCGGCATTCGCCCGGTCAACGTGGACGTCGAAGGCTTTCGCGCGATGGGCGCCGAGGTCGTACGGGATGACGGTCTCTACCGAATCGAGTGCAGTCGACTGCATGGCGAACGGATGTACCTCGACTATCCCAGTCATACCGGGACTGAGAATCTCCTAATGGCAGCGTGCCTCGCCGACGGCGACACCGTCATCACCCACGCCTCGATGGAGCCCGAGGTCGTCGACCTCGCCGAGTTCCTCGTGGCGATGGGTGCCCGGATTGATGGGGCCGGCACCCGCACGATTACCGTGCACGGTGTGGACCGGCTGCACGGTGCGGAGCACGAAGTCATGCCGGACCGGCTCACCGCTGGCACCTATCTCGGGGCGGGCCTGATCAGCGGTGGTGACGTCACGGTCGAGGGCGTGATCCCGGAGCATCTCGAGCCGGTTATCTTCAAGATGACCAAGATGCACGCGCAGGTCGAGGTCAGGGACGATGCCATTCGCTGCGCGTGGCGCGAGCCGCTCCGTTCGGTCGATATCCAGGCTATCCACTATCCCGGATTTCCAACCGATCTCCAGGCCGTCTTCGGAGCACTTCTCACCCAGGCTGATGGGGTGAGCACGATTCACGAGCGCGTCTTCGAGAATCGCCTCGGCTATGCCAATGAGCTGAACAAGCTTGGCGCCCATATCGAAGTCGATTCGCAGACCGCGCGCGTCTGCGGGCCAACCCCGTTGCATGGCGCCGAGGTGCGGGCGCTCGACATTCGGTCCGGCGCGGCAGTCATCCTCGCAGCGCTCGCCGCCGACGGCGAGACGAGCATCACGGACATCCACCACGTCGACCGCGGCTA
>JAXDLH010000102.1:0-20042 GCA_034666705.1 Chloroflexota bacterium | reverse complement strand
GGACGCCGTTCGGAGCTTGCCCTGGTGCGCGAGGCGCAGACTCAGTCCTTCAGTGGCTCGTCGGCCATCTTGACGTTCTCCAATTGAGCCTGCGTGACGTTGAGCACGACCGGCTGGCCTGACCCTGACGACCGAACGCAGTCCGTGCGGAGCCAGTAGTCCCGATGGAGGAACGGCGTCTTGATCTTGAAGTGCTGGCCACGTCGCTCGGCTACGGTCCCGAGCTGCTTTTCATCGAGCGTCAAGACGGGCGAGCCGATATCGACCTGAAGGTATTTCGATTGCTTGGCATCCGGGGCCACGTTGATCCTCCTCGCTTAGCGCTGACGTCCACGATCGGGGCGACCACCGGCCCGTCCATCAGCGAGCGGGTCCGATTTGCAGAGAATACTTGAGTTCCCACCTACGTGCGGGTCCCAATCTCTTCCAGTTTCCATTTGAGACGCAAGAGCAATTCGACGGTGTTCTTTTTGAACGTCGTCCCGGTTCTCGACCCGCTGGTCTCCATGGCGAGGGTGTAGCGCGTATTGCCATCGAAGGGTGCAAAACTGTGGCGCTCGGCGACGCGGAGGGTCCCGCACTGACCGCTGATTCCCAGCACGCGGTTGGGCTCGTACTCCGTGATCTCGAGGTCCCACTGCTCCATAATGCCGTTCGCCCCGCGTCGTTGCTCAGTCCAGCGTGCCCCCATCCCCGTCGCGCCGGGAAGCGCAGGGTCGCACGCGATAACGCCCGGATGCCACGACGCCGTATTCCCGACCCCGCTCCGATAGGCGAATACCGCTTCAATCGGTCGCGCGATGATGATGGTCTGTTCCAGCTTCATGGCCTATTCCTCTGGCGGCCTTACGACGACTCGGGGCCACCTACTCCCGAGCGAACCCAGCAAGAGGTCCGGGAGTGAGTGGCCCCGCGGCTATATCAATCTGGCGCGACCGAGGTTACGCGCCCGCCACGACCTGCACGTTGGCGGCCTTCGGGGTGCCGCGCCGCGCGTCGGTGCCTAGCTCGTAGGTAACCTCGGCGCCCTCACGCAGCGCGTCGTAGCCGGCGCCCAGCACGTCGCTGCGGTGGAAGAAGAGATCTTTGTCGGCGGCCTGGGACCCCTCAGGAAGAATGAACCCGAAGCCGCGGTCGATGACGAGTTTCTTGATCGTGCCCTGGGGCATGGTGCTCTCCTCTTGGGCTGCATGCCCGCAGCGTGCGTGCTGCCAGCCCAACTCATCAAGAATCATACACGTATCCCCATAAGAGTCGCGCGAAGAGTCGCGCGCGCACACGCGGGGGCCCATGACTCGGACAAAAGATTGCTCTTACCTTGTTCTTATATTGGTGATATATTTGCCGGGCCCGCTCAGGAACGGGAGTGGATGGTCCGATGCAATCGCGGAATCCCTTCTATCGACGGCGACGGATGGCGAGACCCAGGACTGCATCCTGGCTGCTCGGCGTCCGCGCGCTCGGCATCGTCCTCGGCGTGAGCATGTTAGGCGCCGCATGGACGTTCAGCATCGGGCATCCGGTGGTGGCAAGCATCGCGGCGGGTCTCGACGCGACGATCCGGGTGCTGGTCCGTCCGGTCGCGGCACTGGCGAGCGGAAGTGATGATGCGGCCGACGCGGTGGACACGAGCGCCCAGATCGCTCAGCAGGTGAACGCAGTCGCGTTCCCGCAGGGTATTGCGAGTGGCGACGTGACCTCCACCAGCGCCGTGATCTGGGCGCGCGGCGCTGCGCCCGGCACGATGCACGTGGAGTACGCAGTGGGCGCGACGATGCAGCGCATCGTCGCTACCCGGTCGGCGCCGGTGACCGACGCCAATGACCTTACCGCCACCGTCCGGCTCGACGGCCTCACCCCGGACGCGCAGTATTCGTACCGGGTGTGGTTCGAGACCGGTGACAAGGGAAACGATCCGCTCGCGCGCCAGGTTGGCACGTTTCGGACCGCGCCGCGTCCGGATGCGCCCGCCCCGCTCAGTCTCATATTCAGCGCCGACCTCGGCGGGGCCGGCTATTGCCGACGGGCCGATGGCGGCTATCCGATCTTCGAGACGATGCGTCGGCTGCAGCCGGACCTGTTCCTGGCGATGGGCGACATGATCTACGCTGACCAGACCTGCCCGGCCGCGGGGCCCGGCGGCCGGGTGAACGTGCCCGGCGAGTTCACGAGTATTGATGACCCGACCGTCGACTGGGCGAACCGGGCGCAGGTGCTCGACGTCTATCGCCGCCACTGGCGCTATAACCGAGCGGATCCGGCGTTCCAACGGCTCCTGGCAAGCACCGCGCTCGAGGTGCAGTGGGACGACCACGAGATCATCGACGATGCGGGTGCTGATTGGACTTCCTGGGCTCCCCAGGCCAGCCGCGCTGGCTATCCAGGGCTCGTCGCGGCTGCCCGGCAGACCCTCTTCGAGTATTCCCCGATCGATCGCAACCCGGATGACCCGAACTGCCTGTACCGGGTGATTCACTGGGGCGCGGATGCCGATCTCTTCCTCCTGGACGACCGCTCATATCGGAGCCGCGACGACCAGGACGACACCTCGGCGGACAACAAGACGATGCTCGGCCATGCGCAGCTCGCCTGGCTCGAGCAGGGACTGCTCAGCTCCCGGGCGACCTGGAAGATCATCAGCACGACCACCACCCTCTCCGTGCCGACGACGGGCCCGATGCTCACTCCCTACGGTGGCGACGGCTGGGCTGGCGGACCGGTGGCCGATGGCAACCAGGTGGGCTTCAAGCGCGAGCTCGGCCACCTGCTGCAGTTTCTGGCGGTGAACCACGTGAAGAACGTCGTGTTCGTCTCGGGCGACGTGCACCGGGCGCTGTCCATCCGCTACCAGGCAAAGGTCGACCTCAACGCGGTCCCGATGCTATTTCACGAGTTCGTGGTGGGCCCGCTCAGCGCCGGTACCCCGCCCGCCGATACGGCGACGCGCCTCGATCCGACGTTCAGCCCGCAGCTCCTCTACGGCGAGAGCGGCTTCTTCAACTTCGGGTACCTGCACATCGCGCGAGGAGCCGACGGCGTGCCCACGCTGACCGCCGACGTGCGCGGCGAAGACGGTCAGCCCCGGGCAGGCTCGCAGGTGGTGCTCACGCCGCAGAGCTGACGTTTGCGGCCGGCCGCTACACCCCGCCACGTTGATCCTGGTTCGGCGTGAGCACACCACGATCGACACCCGATCGTTCGCAGCCCCCGCGAGGTTCATCCGCCGTTCTTCGGGAATCGCGAGCCCGCCGGGCGGGGTTAGACTGCGACGACTTCCACGTCGAGCACCTGGCGGACCCGTTCTGCGAGCGTGGTCGGCGTGAACGGCTTCTGCAGATACGCGGTGGTCGACTCCAGCACGCCATGTCGCACGGCGACGTCCGGCGTGTAGCCCGACATATACAGCACCTTGACGTCCGGCCTCAGGTGGTAGAGCTGCTCAGACAACTCCCGCCCGCTCATCCCGGGCATGACCACGTCCGTCAGGAGCAGGTCGATCGAGCCGTCGTGCTGATCGGCGACCTCCAGCGCCTGGTCGGCGCAGCTCGCCGTGAGCACTCGATAGCCCACCGATTCCAGCAGGGTTTCCGCGAGCAGCCGTACGCCTGGCTCGTCCTCCACCACCAGCACGGTTTCCGAGCCGCGTGGCGCCTGACTCTTGACCGGCGTCGAATCGGCGAGCTCGCCGTCCCTGAGGTAGCGTCGCAGATAGACCTTGAACGTGGTGCCCAGCCCCGGCTCGCTGTAGACCAGCACGTCGCCTTCGCTCTGCTTCACGATTCCGTAGACCGTGGCGAGCCCCATGCCGGTGCCTTTGCCTTGCTCCTTGGTCGTGAAGAATGGCTCGAAGATGCGCGCCTGGGTCGCCGCGTCCATGCCCGATCCGGTATCGCTGACCGCCAGCATCACGTAGGCCCCGGACCTCACCATGGCGTTGCCGTCTACGAAGGTCGAGTCGAACTCCACGTTCGCCGTCTCGAGCGTGAGCACGCCGCCGGTGGGCATGGCATCCCGGGCGTTGGTGGCGAGATTCAGGATCACCTGGCTGAGCTGCCCCGGGTCAGCCTTCACCCGGCCGAGATCGGGGGCCAACGACATCCGCAGCTCGATATCCTCGCTGATCACGCGCCGCAGCATCCGGTCCATATCGGACACCGCGTCGTTGAGGTCCAGGACCTTGGGCTGGAGTACCTGGCGGCGGCTGAAGGCGAGCATCTGGCTCGTCAGGCTGGCGGCGCGGTCGCCGGCCTTGAGGATCTCTTCGACCAGCGCGCGATTGCTGTCCTGCTGGTCGAGCGACGTATAGAGCAGATCGCCGAAGCCATTGATGACGGTCAGCAGGTTATTGAAGTCGTGGGCGATCCCCCCGGCGAGTTGCCCGACCGCCTCCATTTTCTGCGCCTGGCGGAGCTGCTCCTCGGCGTGCTCGCGCTGGGCGTGGGCGCGGAGCGCGTCCTCATAGAGACGCACCTTCTGGGCAGCGAGGCCGATCTGGCTGCCAATGGTGACGAGCAGCCGCAGCTCCGCGGGCGGAACTGGCCGCGGGGTGCGGAAGCCGAGCAGCAGGTGGCCGCGCAGCGACGTCTCGGTTCGGACTGGCACGTAGACAGCCGAGGTAATCCCATCGCGTTGCAGCCGGCGGAAGCGATCCTGGGAGGCGAGATCCTCGATGACGAACGAGTCGCGCTCCGAAAGGGGGCGCGGCCGCGGGTCTTGCTCGTTGGGCCGCTGCCCCTGAAACTCGGGGACGTTGGCCTGGTCGCGGAACCCCCGGTTGGCCACCCACTCCATGCTGTTTTCCCCGGAGTCGGAGAGCCGAATGGCCGCCACGTCATACCCACCCGAGGCCACGATCCGGTCGATGCTCTCCTCGAGAAACGCCGTAAGGTCTTTGGTGTGCAGCAGCGACTCGCCGATGTCGAGGAGCAGCTTCAACTCACGATACCGGGCCTCCTCTGCGGCGACCCGCTTGGCCTCCACCCGCTCGCGCTCGACGATGTCCCGGCTCAATTGCTCGACGAGCTTGTTATTCTCCTCGGTATGTACCAGCACGGCGCGCCGCGCCGACTCGTCCAGCCGCCAATTGGTGACGCAGCCGATGCTGGCGGCGACTACGAAAGCGCCATGGATGAGCGCCCACTTCCAGGGGTTGGCCCAGGCATCCGGATGGTTATAGACGGAGGCGGGATCGATCACCCCGAGTCCGCCGTGGTGGAGTACCACGAACGAGATTGCCAGCAGGAACGGCACCCAATCGTGGTACAGCGAGATCACGATCACGGCCACGAAGAAGTGAAAATGCAGCTCGATCATGCCGCCGGACAGGTGCACGAGCACGCCCGACGCGGTCACCAGCCCGAGACTGGCTACGCTTGCCCGGAACCGATGGCTGCGAGTAGTCAGACTGGCGAGCGCGGCGAGGGCGGCGACGATGGCGCATTCGCCGAGAGAATGCACCAGACCGTTCCCCCCAATGAGAGAGACGGCGAAAATAGTTGCGGCATGGATCCAGAGGAGGACGAGAACTGCCCGGTGGCGCCGTTGCCACGCACCCTCTGGCAAGGGGACCCCTTCGGGTACGAGCATTTTGATGCCGCGAATTGCCGCGTCGAAGACCGTCGATCCGAGATCTTCAGACCCGGATCCGCGTTGCCCCTGGGCAAGCTCGGTCATGGGCGCACGTTGGCCGCACGGCCCTGCCCTATCTCTTTGGCGCTCATCGCACCCCCTCGATTTGGTTTCCGCCGCAACCTAATCGTGCAGCCGCCCGGTGGCGTGCAGATACTGAAAAAACGCGAGCCGCTTGAACTCCCCGGTCAGCTCGGTGCACTCACCGTGCTCGACCTGTTGCCTGAGGCGGGCGAGGCGCAGGATCTCGTCGTCGTTAAGTCCACAGGCCCACATGAGCTCGATTTTGGCTGCGAGTTGCTGCAACATTCTCAGGCCTCCGTTGTGCGGTGCTCGGGAGCGGATGCGATCCATCGTCGATCGAAAGTGGTCCTGTGTAGCCTATCGGCCTGCCGGGCCGCAGGAATAGCCGCCATGGTACCGAGATCAAGAGCCAAGGGTCCCGAACAGCCGCAAATGCGTCGCGACTCATCTCCCGCTCGCCGACCGGGTGGGCACAAGCTCCTCGGAGGGGTGATCCCGGCGCGGGAGGACATTGTTGGTGGGTGGGCGTTTAATCTCCACCAGTACCGGCTCGGCAATCTCTGTATTCCGCGACAGGTTGCGGATGCGCTCCAGCAGCTCGGGGCTGATCTCGTGGCCGCGCGCGATCAGCAGGGTCCCGCTCGTCGTCTTGACGTCGTCGACGAACACCATTCCGGAGCTGACCTCCCGGATAGAGATCTCTCTCACTTCGTTGGAGCGCGCGGTCGCCCCGCGCAGGGCGGCGAACGTTTCCAGAATCTCCCGGTCGTACCAGCCGAGCCGGCCGCGCAGGGCGTCCATGGCGACCTGGGCCGAAAGTCCCTGCGACTGGAGCACGTCGAAATCGAGGACGATCTTCAGGACTCGCGCGCCCCACGGGATCTGCTCGCCACGGACACTGTCGCGCGGCTGCCCGCTGCCGTCGAAGCGTTTTTCCCGATACGTCAGGATCTGGCGCACGGGCTCCAGGCGCGGAATGTTCGCGAGGAGCTTGCTGGCCACCGCGGGGAGCCGATCGACGAGCACCTGCTCGCCGTCGGTCAGCGCCCGCCCGTAGTAGACCTTCGCCTGGGTCTCGCGCGGCAATGTGATGCACGCGATCTGTGAGAGCATCGCGGCGACGTCGAGCTGCCAGCGATCCTTGCTTTCCAGGCCATCAGCTAGCTGGCTGACGTACTGCTGAGCGCGCGTCGCCCGACCGAACGCCAGGGGATCCGCGAGCGCCATCACCTCGGTGAGTGCCTTGATGCTGCCCAGCAGGGTCTGTTCCAGGAGGACGCGCTCGCTCGTCACCAGGCGATACTGCTCGGCCGCCGCCTCTAAGGACTTGACCAGGACCGTCGAATCGCACGGTTTGCTGAGGAAACGGAAGATCTGGCCCTCGTTCACCGCGGCGATCGCCGATTGAATGTCAGTCTGGCCGGTAAGCAGCATCCGGGTGGTGTCAGGGGTCATGCGGCGCACGTGCCCCAGGAACGTCGCCCCGTCCATGCCGGGCATGCGCATGTCCGAGACCACGACCTCAAACGGCCCCGCGCGCTCGATCGCTTCGAGGCCGGCGGGCCCGCCGACCGCAGTCGTCACCTTGAAGTGCCGGCCGAGGATCCGGGTCAACCCGGCGAGGAGGTTCGGCTCGTCGTCGACCATGAGGATTGTCGCTTGTGCGTGCCCTTCCATGCTCAAGTGGCTCAAGTGCGCATGGCGGCACGCACGTCCTGCGCCGCCGCTCGCCAATTCGGGAGCCGATCGAGCACGCCGAGCGCCTCCAGCCATTCCTCATCGATGTGCGCGTTGGCGCCAGTCACATCCTCCCCCCAAACTGGCTGCAGCTCGTCGACCAGGGACTTGGCGACGTGCACCGCCGCGACCATGTCGAAGCGGCCGGGCTGTATTCTGGAAGGCATGTGGTGATGCGCGACGGCCTCGACGATCATGTGCGGCAACCCCCACAGTCCGAGCAGGTACGCACCGATCTCGGCGTGGCTCACGCCAAGCACCTCCTCCTCGACGGCGTATGCGGGGCGCCCCTCGCGCGCCGATTGCTCGAGAATCGGCGCGAATTTGTGCGGCAGCCGGGCCGCGAGGATCAGGTTGCCGATGTCATGCAGCATCGCCGCCATGAACACCTCTTCCGCCTGCGATGCGGGGACGAGGCGGGCAGCGAGCTTCGCGGTGAGCAATGAGTGGCACTCCAGCCGCTCGAGGGAGAAGCCAAGCGGCGAGGAGCCAGCGGGAAACGCGCGGAACGCGCCGATCGAGAATGCCAGGCTCCGCAGCATGTTGGTGCCGAGCAGCCCGATCGCGCGCTGTACGTTGGATTCGCGGCGCGGGAGCCCAAAGAACGCCGAATTCACGAGCTGCAAGCATTTCGCGCACATCGCCACGTCGCGCTCGACGATCTTCGCGAGCTCGGCGATCGGTACATCCTGATCTTCGAGCGCCGTGAGCAGCTCACTCAAGACGCGCGGCGAGGAGGGGAGCTCGCCCATCTCCCCTACGAGCCCCCGAAGGACTTCGTCGTTCAGCAGGTCCTGGAGACTGCACGCCCGCTCCACGGTGGCCTGGAGATCTTCCGACTCGCACGGTTTGGTGAGGAATTGATGGGCAACCGGCACCGCCCGCAAGAGCGCCTCACGATCGGTGTAGCCCGAGAGCACGATGCGTGCCACATTCGGGTAGCGCGCCTGCACCTGCTTCAGCAGCGCCGCACCGTCCATTCCCGGCATGCGCATGTCCGACACCACGACGTCGAATGGCGCGGTCTCCAGCTCGGCGAGTGCCGCCTCGCCCCCCAGCGCGAATGCCATCTGCCAGTCGTGCCGCCGCGAGCGCAGCAGCCGCTGCAGCCCCTCCAGCACTCGCGGCTCGTCGTCGACGAACAGGACACGCCTCATGCTGCTACTCCGGTCATCAAGCTTGCGCTCCCCTCAATGGGCAGCCGTACGTAGAAGGTCGTGCCCCGGCCGACCTCGCTCTCGAGCGCGATCGTGCCACCATGCTTGTCGACCACGATTGCGCGAGCGAGGGCCAAGCCCTGGCCGGTGCCTTTGCCGACCTCCTTGGTCGTGAAAAATGGGTCGAAGACCCGCTCACGAAGCTCCTCCCGGATGCCGCTGCCCGTATCGCTGATCGAGACGATCACCGCGTCGTCATCACGCTCGGTACGTACGCGAATCAAGCCGCGCTGCCCGCTTTCGCCGACCACGTCCGCGATCGCGTGCGCGGCGTTGACCAGCAGGTTCAGGAATACCTGGTTCAGCTCGCCGATGTGGCAGTGGACGAGCGGGAGCTCCTCCAGCTCCGTCTCCACGTCGGCGAGGTACTTCAGCTCATTGCGGGCCACGGTGAGGGTGCTGAGCAGCGCCTGGTTCAGGTCCGCCGGCGCCTTTTCCGCCGCGTCCGGATGAGCGAACTCCTTGAGGGCGCGCACGATGGTAGCGACGCGGGTCACGCCATCGAGGCTGTCGCCGAGTGCCTTCGGCACCTCTTCCTTTAAATAACTCACGTCCGCCCGGGCTTCGGTACGCTCGAGCTCCTCGAGAATGGCGGGCTCGACCGCGCCGGGCGGGATCGCATCGCGCAGGGCGCGGTACTCCGTCAAGACGCGCTGCAGATCGGCAAACGCTTCTTGCAGGAAGCGAGTGTTGTCGCCCACGAACTGGATCGGCGTATTGATCTCGTGGGCGATACCGCCCGCCAGTACGCCGATCGCCTCCATCTTCTGCGACTGGCGCAGCTGCTCCTCCGCCCACTGGCGCTGCGCGCGGGCCCGCTCCGACTCCTCGCTCAGGCGCGACTTCTGGGCGGCGAACCCGAGCTGGCTGGCGATCGCCGTGAGCAGGCGCAACTCGTTCGGGGGGATTTGCCGCGGGGCGCGCAGCCCGAGCACCAGATGGCCGAGCGAGGTCGTACCCGTGACGAGTGGCACCCATATTGCCGATTTCACACCGTCCCGCTGCAGACCGCGGAAGCGGTCTGCAGCGACCAGATCCTCGATCACCACGGGGTCGGTTTGCGACAGGGAGCGGACCCGTGGGGGCAGATCGGTCGCGGGGGTGGCGAGCGCCCCGGGGGGCGTGCCCGAGGCGTCATCGGCAGTTCGGTTATACGAGCCGAGGGCATGCGCCATGTCGCGATAGCCGCGGTGCGTCATCGCCTGGATATTCCGGCCATCGACGTCGGCGAAGCGGATTGTGCCGGTGTCGTACGGACCCGAAGCCATGATGCGATCGATGCTCTCCTCGAGAAACGTGGTGATCGCCTGCTCGCGGAGCAGCGATTGGCCGATGTCCAGGAGGAGCTTTAGCTCACGATAGCGAGCCTTCTGGGTGGTGCTGCGCTCGGTCTCGGCCCGCCGCCGGTCGGTGATGTCGCGCGCGGTCGCCGATGCGCCCGCGATATGCCCGGCCTCGTCGCGGATCGGCGAGACGGTCAGCGAGACGTCGCAGCGGGTGCCGTCCTTGCGCACCCGCGCAGTCTCATAGTGCTCGAGTCGCTCGCCGCGACGGACCCACTCGAGGATGGCCGCGGCCTCTTCCTGAAGGTCGGGCGGCTCGAGCAAACCGATCGGCCGCCCCACGATCTCGGTCGCCGTGTACCCGAAGAGCCGCTCAGCGCCGAGATTCCAGCCGGTGATGGTGCCGTCGGGCGCCTGGCCGATGATCGCGTCGTCCGACGATTGGACGAGCGACGCGAGGTGGGCCAGGGATTCCTCAGCGGCGCGGCGTGCCGACTCGTTGAGGCGCCAGTTGACGACGCTTGCGATGCTCGCCGCGACGACGAACACGCCGTGGATGAGCGTCCACTTCCAGGGATTCGTCAAAGCATCCGGATTGCTGTACACAGAAGCGGGATCCAGCATACCAGAGATGCATTGCTGCAGCAGCACGAAGCCAATCGCCAGCAGGAGTGGCACCCAGTCCTGGTAGAGCGAGATGATGATGAGCGCGACGAAGCAGTGGAAATACATCTCCGTCATGCCCCCGGTGAGGTGAACGAGCACGGCGGAGGATGCGGCCAGCCCCAGGCTGGCCGCACTGGCGCTGAAGCGCCGTTGGCGCCGACCGAGACCGGCGAGCGTGGCGGGCACGGCTACCACGGCGCTCGCCAGTGCGGCGTGGACCAGCCCGCCCCCACTGAGCAGGTCGAAGGCGGCGATGCCGACAACGTGCAGCCACAGGAGGACTACGACCGCGCGGTGCCGCCGCCGCCAGGCGCCGTCGGGGAGGGGAACTCCCGCGGGCACGACGAAGCGGAAGGCCTGGACGACCGCATGTACCGCCGATGCGAGCCCCTGGTTTGGAACAAGCGTCGCCTCATCACCAGCAAGCTCGGTCACAGGCACCTCTCGACAAGCGTTTGCCCTCCGACGTGGGGCTGGCGCGCCATACCTAATTCATCGGCATTGCCCTCGTGGGTTGAAGGTGCACGCAGGGCCGAAGAGCGCCCGGTGGGAGCACGACCGTGCGCACCAAATCGTTGCGCGCTTGTTCGGGCCTCACGCCTATTGCGCACTACCCCGTTTGCTTTGGGGTTGCGTAGGCTAGAAGTAAGGGCACACATTGCCCTACGAACTGGTGGAGGTGCCAGGAGGATGGCATACGACGACTGGGACGATCGGAATCGCGGGTATAGCGGCCCGCCGCGTGGTCAGGGCAACGACCGCGACGATTGGCGTGGCCGGAACTGGGATGGCAACCGGGAAAGCCGAGCGGGGGGCAGAGAGCGAAGCTACGCCGACTCCGAGCCGGACCGGTATGGTGGTCGAGGCCGTGAACCGTCCGGGTATGACGATTCCGGTCGCCGCGAAGAGTACGGCAGCTATGGTCGCGACCCGGATTGGCATCGCGGAATGGGCGGTGACTGGGACCGCGGCCGTAACGGCGATCGGGATTGGGACCGCGGGGACATGGGCAGACGCGATTTTGGCGAGCGCGACCGGGAGCGGCGCGATCGGGCGTACGAGCACCCTGGATTCGACCGCACCAGCCACCTGCAACGCTTCCGGGAGCAGCAACGCTTCGGAGATCGTGGCGACGACCGCCCGGGTGAGCGGGGCCGCTTTGACGACAGTTGGCGGCCGCAAGATCGTGGCATGCGGGAGCACGGCGGCATGCCGCCCGGCCCGGACTACACCGGCCGCGGACCGCGCAGCTATCAGCGCTCCGATGAGCGGATCCGCGAGGATATCAACGAGACCCTCACCCGCCATTGGGGTATTGATGCCTCTGACATCGAGGTCAAGGTCCAGGGCGGTGAAGTTACGCTGAGCGGCGTGGTGGACACGCGCACGATGAGACGCCTGGCTGAGGAGATCATCGAGAATCTGCCAGGCGTGCGGGACGTGCGGAACGAGTTGCGCGTACCGTCGCAAGATCACCGCATGCATGGCGACTCGGCGGAGCCGGGGAAGTCTGGCGGCGGGCAGTCGAACGGGATTCATGCCAACGTCGTCTGATCCTCGCTGAGCCTCTACATCGCAAGCGCCCGGTCCATCGCGATGGACCGGGCGCTGTTCATATGCACGGTGCTGCTCACCGCCCGGCCCACGAGCGGTTTCCTCTTGACACCTGTCGCGCAGCGGGGTACCGGATATACAGCGCGGCGCCGCGGGCGCCCATTGCTCGATAAACAGCGTGCCGAGCCGGCAGGGAGATCGTGGATATGAGCGTGGAGCAGGCGAGCCCCGACAGTCCTATGGAGCAGTTCTACCGCGATATCCAGGCCAAGCGGATGGATGCGCTCTGGCGTCACGAGGGCGGGGCGGCGCGTGGCCCCGACACGGTGACTGCCCCGTATGAACCGTGCCTGTGGCGCTGGTCGGACATTGACCCGGCGATCCGCCGGGCAGGCGAGCTGGTCCAGCCGAGCAACGACGATCAGCGCCGTGCCCTTACCCTCAACAACCCGAGCGTGCGGCCGATGGGCACGGCGACTCATACCGTCTCGGCGGCGGTCCAGATGGTGCTGCCTGGGGAGACCGCCCCTTCGCACCGGCACACGATGGCTGCAATCCGCTTCGTGATGCGGGGCAGCGGCGCGGTCACGTTCATCGACGGCGAAGGCTGCACGATGCAGCCGGGCGACCTGGTCCTCACGCCGGGGTGGACGTGGCACGGCCACATCAATCGCACCGAGGGCCCGATGGTCTGGATGGATAGCCTCGACGTGCCGCTCATCGGCTCGCTCAAGGCCGGCCTCTACGAGGACTACCCCGACCAACTCTATCCTGCGACGAAGCCAGTCGACGACTCGGTGCGCCGCTTCGGCGGCGGCTTCCTGCGTCCGACCTGGGACCGCAGCTCCTCGCTCGTCTCCCCGCTGCTCACCTTTCCCTGGGCGCAGACAGAGCACGCGCTGCACGAGCTGGCTGGGAGCGAGGTGAGCCCCTACGACGACGTGGCATTCCAATACACGAACCCGACGACGGGCGGGCATGCGCTGCCGACGATCGGCTGCTGGATTCAGATGATCCGCCCGGGGGTGCACACGAAGGCGCATCGCCACGCCACCGCGTCGATCTACCACGTGTTCCGCGGGCGGGGCAGCACGGTGGTCGACAGCGTGCAGATCGACTGGCAGGAAGGCGACTTCTTCGCGGTGCCGCCGTGGGCCTGGCACGAGCACGCGAATACCGGCTCTGGTGAGGAGGCAGTGCTCTTCTCGACGAACGACATCCCCGTCTTCGAGTCGCTCGGCCTCTACCGCGAGTACCCGTACGAAGCCAGCGACGGGTACCAGCAGGTGCGGGGCGACTACGCCGAGGTGTACGGCAAGGCAGCGCCGGCCCCTGGCGCTCCGCTCCATGGGCGATAGATGAGCTTCGATCCGGTGCGCATTGCGCAGGCGCCGGCGTTGCGGGTGATCAAGCCGACCGACCGGCTGCCGGACGTGGCGAGCGGTGCGATGATCCGCGAGGCGGCGATCGCCCAGCGCCTCGTCGGCGCGGAAAAGCTCTGGCTTGGCTACGTCGAGTTGGGGCCGGGGCTCGTCTCGGCCGTCCATCACCATGGCGAGGCCGAGAGTGGCATCTACATCATCGCTGGCATCGCACGCTTCTACGGCGGCGACGACCTGCGCGAGGTATGGGAGGCGGGCCCGGGCGACTTCGTCTGGGTCCCGCCCCATCTCGTGCACGTCGAGATGAACACGCAGGACCACGAGCCCGTGAAGATGGTGGTGGCCCGCTCGACGCAGGACACGCTCATCTTCAACCTACCCGATCCGCCTGGCTGGGACCGGCCGCGCTAGGCGACGTCCTCGAGGCGGCCCGGGTCCTGGACGCCGATCAACTGATTCCAGATCCGGTAATCCACCTCGGCCTTCGGCACGATCAACTGGCCGGACGCACTTCCATATTGGCCGTAGCGGTGAACTCTGCCCGACGTGACTGCGCCAGGTCGATGTAGGTAGCTCCCTGTTTCAACCGGGTGCCGACCGGCAGCACGGGAATCCGCTTGAGCAGCGCATCGTCCAGGTTGTGGAGGGCACGGTGTGCAGCCTTCACGTCGTAGGCCGTGGGCCAATCCTTCCCGGCGTCCGCATTCTCAACCGTAAAGTTCTGCCCTGCCATGAAGTCCGGGTTCAGATCCTCGCGCCACTCGGGGGATGTGGGTTTTGCGGTTTGATGTCGTCGTCAGTCATGGTACACGCCTCCTCAGCCGGCTTCGTAGCTGCAAAGTAGCGGCGCCAGATGTGCCACTATAGTGAGCCGGCACCGTTGCATTGGCGGTCGCCTGCTGTAAATGTGGCGTCAACGAATCTCCGTCGCGACGCGCGGCCCGGGTCGCGACGTGTTGGAGGCCGTGCCCGTGCCGATCATCGCCCGCGACGACCTGGAGTCGTTCTGTCTGCGGCTAATGGATGCCGCCGGGGTGCCGCCGGACCATGCCAGCCAGTGGGCCTCGTTGCTGGTCGAGGCGGACGTCCAGGGCTACCCTGGCCACGGCGCGGGTCACCTTGCCTCGTATCTGGACCGGATCAAGAACGGACTGATCAATCTCGAAGCCCACCCCCGAACCGTCCGCGAAGGGAAAACGACCGCGGTGATCGACGCCGACTTCGCGATCGGCCAGGTGGTGGCGACGCAGGCGATGGACCTTGCCGTCACCAAGGCACGCGAGCACGGCGTCGGGATCGTCGCCGTCCGCCACTCCGGCCACGTCGGGCGCCTTGCCGACTATGTGGGGCGCGCCGCCGCCAGCGGAATGATCGGCTTCGCCACGGTAAGCGTGGGCGGCGGTAATGTGGCGCCGCACGGCTCGGCGCAGCCGTTTGCCGGCACGAACCCGATGGCGTTCGGCGTGCCGGGACGGGATGGCGAGCATATCCTGCTGGATTTTGCGACCGCCACCCTCAGCATGGGCGAGCTGCAGCGCGATGCGCGCCGCGGCCATGCACTGCCCGCAGGGGCGCTGCTCGACGGGTACGGCAATCCCACGACCGACTACGCCGCGTTCATTGGCCCGCCCCGCGGCGCGCTCGTGGCATTCGGCGGCCACAAGGGGAGCGGCCTCCACCTGATGGCGGAGATCCTCGGCGGGCTGCTCTCCGGCAATGGGCGCGGGCGCACCTGGCTGGACCGGGGAGCCTCGGCGATCAACGGCGCGCTCTTCGAGGCGATCGACGTCGAGGAGTTCCTGCCGCTGGAGGAGTTCCTCGACCTGGTAGAAGAGCTGCGTGGCTTCGTCCACTCCCGTACGCCGCGGCCCGGCTTCGGCGCAGTCCGGCTGCCCGGTGAAGGCGCACGGCGGCGAGCCGCTGAGCACCTCGCTGCTGGTATCGAGATCGACGAGGAGGACTGGGCCGAGCTCGTGGAGCGCGCTCACGCAATGGGTGTCGCGCTGCCTGGCGTCATGGCGCCTCCCGGTTGAGCTCTCCCCGCCTGTTTAGCTTCCCGCGAGGTCACCCGCGGCGTGTGGAGATGCTCAGAGCGCCTTGAGCTTCGCCAGGCCGGCCCGGCGGACGATCACTGGCAGGGTCAGCCCCTGGACGACCAGCGTAAAGAGCACTACGCCGAACGCCATGGCGATGACTACGTCGCGGCCGGGCGTAGCGGCGGGCAGCGCCAGCGCCAGGCTGGCCGTCAAGGCGCCACGCAGGCCGCCCCACACGAGCACCACCCCCTCCGGCGGCGTGATCCCGAGCGCCCGCTTCGGCAACGTGAGGATGCCGGCCACGAGCAGCGCGCGGACGACGAAGACGGCGACGATCGCCACGGTCACCGGCCAGGCCTGTGCGAGCAGCAACCGCAAGTTGACGGTGAAGCCGAGCAGCAGGAAGACGAGTGCATTGGCGATGAAGCCGAGGTACTCCCACAGGTCGTCAAGCAGGTGGCGCGATGCCTCGTTCATCCCGCTCGCGCGCCCGAAGCTGCCGTGGATCAGGCCGGCGGCCACACATGCCAGGGCGCCGGAGGTGTCCAGCGACTGCGCGAGCAGGTAACTGCCATAGGCGAGCGCGGTCGAGAGGGTCATTTCGATCAGGTGGTCGTCCGTCGCGGCGGTCAGGCGCGAGAAGATCAGCGCCGCAACCGTGCCGATCAGAATCCCGCCGATGACCTGCCGCCCGAAGAGCGTCAGGATGGCAAGTGGGTCTGCCACGCCGGCCAGGGCGATCCCGACCAGTGCCGTATAGAGGGTGATGGCCGTGCCGTCATTCGCCAGGCTTTCGACTTCGAGCAGCGCGAGGAGGTGGCCTGGCACGTGCAGCCGCCGGAAGACGCCGACGACCGCGACCGGGTCCGTGGCCGCGACGATGCTGCCGAAGACGAGGGCGGTCGCCAGCGGCAGACCCAGCACGAGGGTGAGGATGCCTCCGACGGCCAGCGCCGTAAGCAGCACGCCCGGGACCGCGAGCAGGAGGATGCCGGTCGCCATGTGGCCCACGTGATGCACGTCCTGGCGGAACGCGGCGTCGAAGAGGAGCGGCGGCAGGAAGAGAAAGAGCAGGACGCTCGGCTCGAGACTCGGCGCGGCTACGAGCCCGCTCTCCTCCACGAGGAGCGCGGCGAGCACGAGCGCGACCTCATACGGCACGCTGAGGCGGCGGGCGAGCAGCCCGAGCAGCGCGGCGCCCAACAGCAGCCATGCCAACTGTTGAGCGACGTGCTCGATGACGAGTGGCTCCATCGAACCCCACCATCTGACGAGTGCGAACTGACTGCGTTCACGGCTTCGGCGAGATCATACCGGCCGCCACCCGGCGCGTCTGTTACGTTACTGAGGCGGTACAGGCCCGCTTCTGGCAGGCTCGATTACTCAGACTATTTGTGTGAACTCGCTCACGTTGACGAGGCATGGCTGGCACCGCAATACTTGCGACACGGAATCACAACGTTTCCTCAACTTTTGGGCCGGAGCATGAAGCGGTTGAGTTGTGATTGAGTTGTTACCTCCCATTCATTTTTTCGCAACGTTCACGCCCCGTTCGAGCTGGCTTGGGGAGCCCCGACCTGGGTTCCCTTGCAATCGCGGCCTGGAGGATCTATGAAGGTTTTGCTCGTCGACGACGACCTGGAGCTCTTAGACGTAACGGCGTATGCGCTGCAGCGCGGCGGATACAGCGTCGTCGTCGCGAGCGATGGCGCGCAGGCGGTGCACCGTTGGGAGTCCGAGCGGCCGGACGTCGTCGTGTTGGACGTTGGACTCCCCAAGATGGATGGCCTCGACGTGTGCCAGGCGATTCGCGAGAAGAGTACGACCCCGGTGATCTTCCTCTCCGGCCGAGCTGGAGAGGAGCATGTGATCAAGGGGTTTCGGTCGGGCGCCGATGATTACATCTCGAAGCCGTTCAGCACGCGGGTTCTTACTGCCAGAATCGAGGCCGTGTGTCGCCGGGCCAATGGCAAAGCCCATGCGACCGAAGCGCCTCGCCAGCTCAAGATCGCCGGCTTGTCGATCGACGTGGACTCGCACGAGATTCACCGCCCGAACGGGGAGCTCGTGCGCCTCACGCCCATCGAGTTCCGGATTCTGCACGCGCTCATCATGGCGGCCCCGCGGGTGGTCAGCAATGAGCGGCTCGTCGACTATGCCTGGAACTACTATGGCGGAGATGTCTCACTCTTGAAGACGCACATCAGCCATATCCGTAGGAAGCTCGGTTTGTGCCGCCACCCCAACGGCGGAATCGTCTCGATCACCGGTGTAGGCTACCGGCTGAGCATCGCGCCGGACGCGGACTGACCGCCCCGGCGCCCCCACCTTGCAAGCGCCGGTCCTGTGATCGCAACTACACTCTGATGGCCTGCGGGCACGCCCTCGGCTACGATGATCGCAGTGCATGAAGCGCAACCGGGAACGCTGCGCCTACCCGGGGCGAAGCGGTGGCTCGGCGCTTGGCAGGGATCTAGATGTTGAGCTCGATTACCTTTGGCGCGAAGTCGCTCTGCCTCGCAACTCTCACGGCCATCGGCGTACTGGTCGCCGGGACAGTAGTAGCTTCCGGGCAGGGCGCCACCGGCGCGGCGTGCCCGACCGATAACTCCGCCGTGGACGGCTACCATTTCGTAGTCACCGATTCCAACGGCAATGCGCGAACGATCGCCGACCTCACCGGCAACACCCGGCCAGGTGACACCGTGCAAGCGGTGTTCACCCTCCACGCGGGATGCAGCAACGTCCAGATGTCGCTCGTCGCCTACGAGGCGCCTGGGCCGACGTTCGACGCGAACACGGCGAGTCAGCAAGTCGTGCGCCAGCAACAGACGGGGTCATTCAGCGGCGGCAGCAGCAACACGTTGCAGGTCACGATCCCGAGCGCCGACTTCCAGATCGACTTCGTGCGCGGCGCGGTGATCACCCAGTTGGGCCCAGACGGTTCGAGTAACTTCTACAGCGCTCAGAACCGCCTCTTGGATTCGGATAACGGGGGCGACTAACTCCTCCGCGCGCTCGGCCTGGTTCACCGCTGAGCCGGATCCATCTGCGACGGTACGTGCTCCTTATTAGAAGGAGTTGACCGAGCGCCCCGCAGCCGCCGCGTCCCCACCCCCACCATCATCCGACTCGCCTTTCCTCCCGCCATTCTCGCGCACATCGACGGGCCGACCACATCCTGAACCCACTCCGGAATCAGACCCCAGCGGCCCGGATCAAGCCGGTCTCGGATTCCGTGCGACGCCTCGGCAGCCCTATGTAACGAGCCGCTGGATATGTAACAAACTCAACAGTATCTCTACCTCAGACTCACCGGTCCGGGCTGCTGAGCGCATAACCTTCTCCCCAGGCGCCCAGGGTGCGCCTTAGCACGTTATTCCCTGGGCTCGCGATGCGTGACCCCAGCGTGGGTCGATCGAGACCGTTGATATGGGGGTATGGGATGCAACAACCGCACGGTGCACGCAACCGAATCCGAGCGCTCCTCCTCGCGATCCTCGCGACATTTGGTGTGCTGCTGGGCGGTGCGCTTGCAGAGCCCGCCCCGGCGGCAGCCTATGGCACCTGCCCGACCGACAACACCATGATCACGAGCTACAAGTACGTGATCAACGGGACGACGACCGTCTACGATCTGACCGGGAATACGCACGCCGGGGACACGGTGAAGGTAGTCTTCACCCTTGCGTCCGGCTGCTCGAGCCAGCAGGTTTCGCTGGTTTCCTATAAGGCCCCCGGCCCGACGTTCGATGCGAACACCGCGAATCAGCAGACGGTGTATCAGCAGCAAACTGGGTCGTTCAGTGCGGGGGTGAACAATTACCTGCAGGTGACGATCCCGAGCTGCTACTTCCAGATCGACTTCGTGCGTGGTGCGGTGATCACGACCCTGGGCCCCGCGGGTTCGACCAACTTCTACAGCGCCCAGAACCGGCTGATCGATGCCAATAACGGGGGCACCGGCTCGTGCGTGACCCCGACCGCGACAAGTACATTGACGAAGACGCCGACTGCGACGAATACCCCGACGAAGACCCCAGTGCCGCCGACCTACACGCCTAGCAAGACCCCTACCAGCACCGCCACCAAGACGTCCACGCCGGTGCCACCCACGTACACGCCGGCGCCGCCGACGAATACGCCAACGCCCGTTCCATGCCCGACCGATAACACCGTACTCACCGGTTATTATTACCTGATCAACGGGAATGCTACGCACGTGCCGGATCTAGGTGGGGTCACCCATGCGGGGGACACCGTGCAGGTGGTGTTTACCGTCCGCTCCGGCTGCTCCAACATTCAACTCTCGCTAGTGTCGTACAAGGCGCCTGGCCCGACGTTCGATGCCAACACCGCGGACCAGCAGACCGTGTACCAGTCGCAGACTGGGTACTTCAGTACGGGCACGAGTTCTCTGACCGTCATGATTCCGAGCTGCTTCTACCAGATCGACTTCGTGCGTGGTGCGGTGATTACGACCCTGGGCCCCGCGGGTTCGACCAACTTCTACAG
>JAXDLH010000101.1:0-4053 GCA_034666705.1 Chloroflexota bacterium | reverse complement strand
GATTACATCCAGAAGGCGTACGAGGAGCAGGGCAGGCCCATGCCCGTGGCGCTCGCCATCGGCCATCACCCGGCGGCGATCATGGGCGCCGTGTCGAGAATCCCGGGCCTCGGCGGCGAGTACGAGGAGGCTGGCGCACTGCTCTGCGAGCCCATCGAACTGGTCAGGTGCGAGACGAACGACTTGCTGGTGCCCGCGCGTGCGGAGATCGTGATCGAAGGGGTGATCGAGCCCGGCGTGCGTCGCGACGAAGGCCCCTTCGCCGAATGGCCAGGCCTGTACACGCACCAGGGCTCGAAGCCGGTCATCAAGGTGCTGGCGATCACGATGCGCCGCGATGCCGTCTACTACGACGTGTTTGGGGGCCATCGCGAGCACCAGGTACTGGGGGCGCTGCCCCGCATGGGCAGCATCTACACCCGAGTCAAGCAGGCGGTACCGGGGCTCCGGGCCGTGAACGTGCCGGCGCACGCGCGGATGTTTTGCTACATCTCTTACACCAAGCGGAACGAGGCGGAGGCCAAGAAGGCGGCCTTTGCCGCGCTGCTGACTGAGCCGGAGAACCTGAACACGATCGTGCTCGTCGATGACGACATCGACGTCTTCAACGAGGCGGAGGTCATCTGGGCGATCGGCACCCGCTTCGCGGCCGACCGTGACCTGCATCTCATTCCGGGTTGGTCGGGTCCAGGGGGCCTCATCCCAACTGGGTGGGACTACCTTCCCAACGGCCGCAAGGAGCCCCGCATGGTGACCGCGATGATCATCGACGCCACCAAACCGCTGCCGCCGGCGGAGTTCCCCGTACGCGTAGGCGTGCCGGCCGATGCCGTCGCGGCGGTTGACCTAGACGCCATCGTGCGGCCGTACGTGAGCGATGATCGGTGATTACCAGTTGCTAGCGGTGCATGGCAGGCACCGCACCTGCCGGGTGGGCCGGCGCCGCGTGCGCATGCACCGGACGATTCACCAGACGCCGGATTTAGCGGAACAGGCGCCTTCGGTATGCGGCGAAGCCCGCGACGAGGATGAGCGCGAGGGCACCAATGAGTGCGAAGAGGACCATGGGGGTGGAATCGGCCGCGCCGGCTACGGCGACGTTATTCGAAGGCTGCGCGGCTGACGCTGGGGATTGCTCCGGGAGCGGCAGCGCTGCCGCTCCAGACTGGGCGTTCCCGATCGAGCTCGCTGCCGGAACGTCCGCTACCTGCGCTGGGCTCGGCGCCAGGGATGCGATGGGCCCGTCGATCGAATTCGAGCCAGAAGGCGCTCCCGATGTCTGAGCCGAGCTCGACGACGTCGATACCGCGGGAACCTGGATCGCACCTGACGCTACCTCGACATTCGCTGGCGCGACTGGCCCCTGCGCAATTGGCCCCTCGACATTCCCTGGTGCGCCCGCAATCTCGGTATTCGCCACCGCGCTCGGGGCTTCCGAGATCCCTGCCACCTCGATCAGACTCGGCTCGCCAGCTACCGGCGCATTCTCCGTCGCGCCCGACGTTACCGGCGCATCTGCAACCGCAATCTGGCTGGGGACTTGCTCGGGCGCTCGGCCCTGGATCGGGCTACCGGTATCCTGGATCCCCAGTACCTGAATCTGACTCGATGTCCCCTGGGGGGCGCCCTGGGCTGCCACCCCAGCTCCCGGTGCGACGTTCGGGACAGCCTGGGCCACTGCTCCAGCGGGACCCGCTGGCTGTGACGCGCCATTGGCGGCTGGCGCCGCATTGTTGGCTGCGTTGCTCGCCACGTTATTGTTGGACTGTGGCCCCAGTGCCCCAGCGTTCTGCGAGGGGACCGGTTGCCCGGGCGCAGGTACCGACGCGGCGACGGGGAATCCTTGCGGCGTAATCGTTAGGGTCGTCGTCGCGGTGGCGGTCGGAGTCCTCGTCACGGTGCCAGTAACCGTCGGTGTGGAGGTGCGCGTGGGGGTCAAGGTCGGTGTGCCTGAGTCGGTCGGGGTCTCGGTTGGCGTCACAGTGGACGTTGGCGTGATACTGCCCGTGATCGGGATGGGCGTCAGCCCGCTACCAATGGTGAAACTGCCCTGCGAGCTCCAGACTCCTTTGAAGTCGCCACGGCTGTCGAAGTAGCTTGCCACGGTGCGCAGCTCATACGTTCCGTTCGGCACGGCAGAGGTGTCCCAACTCAACCGCCAAGTGCCGTCAGGCTGGTGGACGGGTACACCCACCGTGCTGACGGACGTCCCGAAAGCGCTGCCCGGAGTAGCGAGCAGCACGCCTGGGCTACAGCACGCGCTGAATGAATAGTCGGCTGGCTGACTGAAGACGAGGCTCACGGTGCCGCCTATCGCTCCGGGAGCCGGGCTGGTGAGACTCAACGGCTTGCGGGTATCAACCAGCGTCGTGCCGCTTTGCTGCACGGCGTGCGCACCCAGACTGTCTGTGGCGTCGATCGTATACGTGTACAGCCCGTCGGGCACTACCAGCCCGCCATCACCCTTGCCGTCCCAGATCTCCTCATGGAAGCCAATGCTCCGACTGGCATTGCCCACGAGGGTACGCACCACTTGGTTGAGCGCGTTCACGATCTTGAGCGTGACCTGGGCGTCCTTCGATAGCGAGTAGTCGATGTGCGAGTTGTCGTATTGCCCATCTCCATTCGGGCTGAACGAGTCGGTGAAGTCTCCCACTTGAGTAATGGTCAATCCGTTGTCCACTGTGAAGGTGCCCTGGCGACTCCACACGTTCTTGATATCACCCCGGCTATCTCGGTAAGGGGTGAACGTCTGCAGCTCGTAGACACCATTCGAGACGGTCGTGGTATCCCAGCTAAGCCGCCAAGTGCCGTCGGACTGTAAGAGGAGGGTGCCGATAAACCCGTTAACGAAGCCCAGACCGCTCCCCGGAAAGGCCGGGCCGATGGCAGGGTAGAGGTTGCAGAACGGAGCGCAGGCAGCCGTGATGCTGTAGTCCGCGGGCTGGGTGAGCACCAGGCTTACCGTGCCGCTCAATGTGGTACCTGGGGATGGACTGGTTAGATTCAGTGGCTTGCGTGTATCCACGAGCACTGTCCCACCTTGCTGGACGGCATGGTTGCCGAGGCTGTCCACCGCGTCAATCGTATAGCTGTACAACCCGTCGGATATCACTACCGATGCGTCGTTCTTGCCGTCCCAGTTCTCCAGCCGCGGACCAGTGGTTCGATTCACACTGCTCAGCAGGGTGCGTACGACCTGACTGCTCGAGTTGAGGATCTTGATCGTGACCTGGGCGTCTTTCGAGAGCGTAAAAGCGATCATGGCCGTGTCGTAGGAGCCGTCTCCGTCGGGACTGAACGAGTCGGGGCTGGCGCTCACCTGCGTAATTTGGAGGGTGAGTGGCGTCGGCGTTGAAGTCGCGGTAGCCGAAGTCGCAGTGGATGAAGGTGACGGTGAGGGCGAAACGGTGACTGGCGTGAACGTGTTAGTGACTGTTGCAGTAGGCGACGCAGTAACCGTAGCGGTCGAGGTCGCTGTTGGGGTCCTCGTCGGCGTCGCGCTAGAGGTTGTCGTCACCGTACTCGTAGTCGTCGCCGTATTCGTGCTCGTCAAAGTCGGCGTTGGCGTCTCATTCGTGACGAGAGGAACCGCAGTCGTCTGGGCTGTGCTGGCCGCGTTCGCGACCGGCGCGGATGCACGACCGGTCGTGCGCGGGGGTGTAGGGCCCGTGTTGCCCGCTTGCGCATAGCTGCCAGCAGGCAAGGTGCCGAGCAACAACGCCAGGCTCACCAGCAAGGGCACTCGTGCCAGTACGGTTCGCGCGAAGATGCCTCTGGGCATCTGGAACATTCTGGTCTCCACTTTAGCTATCGGGGCGCGCGGCTAAACAGGTCATGCACCAACGAACCTGGTTTCAGCTTCGTGGACCTATCCATCTAAAAATTGGCAACCAATCGGTATTGGAGAGCCAGTTCATGCCTGATCATTGTCCGATTTCACGCATAAACTGTCAATACAGATAGCCTCTGTCCGGGCGCGGCCCATAATTCTCAACTGGTGAAATAGTTCACTTCGCGCCCGCCCCATATCGCCACAGTTTGAGACGTCTA
>JAXDLH010000100.1:0-6312 GCA_034666705.1 Chloroflexota bacterium | reverse complement strand
GACCTCTTGCGACGGGACCCCGAGACGACCTTCAAGGTCGTGAAGCGCAAGATCCTGCTCGCCCAGAACGTGCTGCTCCCGAAGGTCATCAACACTTTCTTCTAGGCCTGCGAGGTAGGCCTGCTCGGCGTAGAAATGGAGAGCTATGGCATTCCGCATCGAATGGCGCAGCCGGGCCGAGGGCGATGACACCATCCTCGCGATCGAGAATGGCAGCAATAAGGTCATGAAGATCTGGGTGGCCGACATCGACTTGCTGACCGACTTCCTCAACGACATGGCCGGTCTGGACGCGATGGCGCACCCAACGTCCGGCAACGGCGTCGATCATACCCAGCACGCGCCCCAGGAGTGGGGAGACCTCGTCATGGCACGGTCCGAGACCGGTGACGTGTTGAGTGTCGACCCCGCGCTCTACCTGGGAGGGATCTCGCACTGGTACCGGTCGCAAGGCCGCGATCCGCACCCGTACCACCCGAGCGGCCAGTAACTCGACATTCGTATTTCCGCACCGTCGTCGCAGAGGAGTGAATGTTGGCGCAAGCAACGCAGGACCCTACGGTTACATTTGGCAGCTATTCCCGGGTTGAGCCGGGCCAACTCGGGCGCAAGATCTCCTGGTACGACGAATGGATCGAGAGCCTGGCGCTGCAGGGCATTCCGATCTACCGTGGGAACCACATTGTCGACATGCGCACGATCGAGGTCGGCTGGTGGGAAGAAAAAGAGTGCGGCGCGGCGATCCTGCAGCTCGACGGCCAGTGGCGTGTATTGGACGTCAAGCTCACCGAGGTACCGCCGGGCAAGACGACCGCGCCATTCAAGATGTTGATGGACGAGAAGGTCTACGTGCTCTCCGGCTACGGGATGTGCAGTATCTGGGCCGAAGGTCGGCCGAAGAAGAGCTTCGAGTTTCAGCCGCACAGCCTGTTCTTCATCCCGCCGAACTACAGCTACGAGTTGAGCAATCTGCGCGGCGATCAGCCGGCGCGGCTCGTCCACAGCAGTCGGCTCGACATTGCTGCCTCGTTGATCTCCAACCGCGACGTGTTCTTCAACAGCCCGGTGATCGATACCAGCATTCTTTACGGCGAGCAGGACATCTTCGCTGAGGCCAAGGTAGCGAAGGCCGCAGAGGGGATAAACCAGCGCGCCGTTTGGACCTCGAACTTCTTCCCCGACGTGTCGGCGTGGGAGAACCTCGAATCGTATCAGCGGCGGGGCGGAGGCGGCATGACGGTCGCGTTTGGCTCAGTCTACGGTGGGTTGGGAGCGACGCATGCCAGCATGTCGGTTTTCCCGACGCAGCGGTACAAGATGGGTCACAAACACGACGCCGGCGCGGTGATCGTGATCCCTCGGGGCGAGGGGTACTCGGTCCTATGGAAGCCCGACACGAACGAGCGTCTGGTGTGTGAGTGGAAAGAGGGAAGCCTTCTCGTGCCGCCGCACATGTGGTATCACCAGCACTTCAACCTCGGGCAAGAGCCCGCGCGCTATCTCAAGCTGAATGGCCACATCCCGGCTTTTCGTGAGAGCCACCAGATTGATTACTCGCAGGAGGATCCCTGGGTGCGCCGGCGATTCGAGGGGGAGCTGGCGAAGCGCGGCATGGTGAGCGCCATGCCGGAGGAGTGCTACACCACCCCCAATTACCAGTGGCCATATGGTGAAGACATGGACGGCGACTGAGGCTCACCCGGCATAGCTCCGGTTTACGATCGTGCCGGGTCACCTTCCGTAGGTTGTAGGGTGCTGCGCACGATGGCGGCGTAGGCGCCTGAGGCGATCGCCTCTTTGAGCCGCGTCCGCCATCGCGCGCTCTACTCAGCGGAGGCGCTGCAGCTCACAATCGAGCCGCCTACCGCGATGGCGCGGGTTCGCACCACCCGATTGGCACAGACTTCAGATGCGCCGCTGGGCTTGCGCGTACTCCGTGCGATCCGGCACGCCGGCCTCCTCGAAGCCCTGCTGGCGCTCGGCGCACTTATTGCAGTCGCCACAATGGTGCTCCCCGACGGGATTGTTGCAGGTGAAGGTGAGCTCCAGTGGGAGATGCGCCCCGAGCTTGACTACGTCTCGTTTGTGCAAATGCGCGAACGGCCTCTCGATCCGAATTGGCGCCGCCAGCCCCATCGACAGGGTCATCGCCAGTGTGTCGAAAAACTCGTCGGTGGCATCCGGGAACGGGTTCGCCGCCAGCACGCCTGAGGCGATGCGCTCAATCCCGTGGAGTACGCAGAAGACCGCGGTCTTCGAGATCAGAATGATGTTCCGGCCGGGTAGGAAATCAGCGTCGTTGGCCGCGTCGAAGCTGGGCCGGCCGGCGCCGCCAACACTCCAGTGGGACCCGTAGATGTCGCCCAGCGGGAACGCCAGCTCGCGGAGTGGTCGAAGGCGCGGCGTGGCGATCGCGGCGAGATACTGCTGCAGCCAGCCAAACTCCACATCCTCCCACTTCATGCCGGTCCGCACGTAGACGGGCTGCACCTCCCAGCCGTCCTGCAATTCGAGCCAGGTCAAGACCGCACTATCGACCCCGCCGCTGACGAGGACGCACACCGGTTGGGAGAGAGACGCGGGGAGCTCGGCGCGATCAATCCAATCCAAAGCGATCCCTGGCGTAGTCCGAATAGGTGTAGAACAACTCCTCATGTGCGGCGATGGGGCGCAGCGTGCACAAGTAGAGCGTAGTGCCCTCCACCTGTTTTTCTACGTTGGGGTCCAGCGAATGGTTGACCATTCCGGCGAATCCGAGCGGGATCATGAGCCCGCTCTCGCCCACGCGCATCTTGTGCGCGTCCGCAAATTGCGTGCACTCGTCCGCAAGCGATCCCCGTTCGATCAGGACCCCGAGCACTGCAAGTTTGGCGCCGGCCTCGAGTGGCACACTCGCAAAAAGGCCGCGCCCTGCTCCAGGTATCGTGGACGGCGCCACATAGAAGCGTGGGTCAGTTTCGTTCACTGCGCGCGCCCCCCGCGATACTCTAAACCCTGTGCTACTCGCGATCCATCGCCCAACTCTGGCGTGGGCGTGCCGGTCGGCCGCAGCGTATCGAATCTCTACTGCCCCGTTCACCGCATGGCATCGGCAGGCCGACCGCAATGGCATTGTGCAGGGCGAGGGGATCTATATACCAGCAGTTATTGCTGCAGAGCATCACGTGGGTGGGTGCGCGATCGAATCCCGTCGCCTCACTCCGCCGAGCCCTGGGCGCGGCACGTCGCCCCCAGGGCTCGGCGAGCCGTTGGTCGAGAGCGGTCGGAAGCGATCGGGCGGCCGGCCGCAGCGAGGTCAATCTTGGCGTTCCCCGTTCGTTTCTGGAACCTGCGGTGGATCAGAGCAGTGGAACGGTCATCCGCAACGGCTGCCGGCTCGGGTCGTGCGCTGGCACCAAACTTATGCGTAGCGCGTGGCCACCGCCCCGAGGCCGCTGAGCGCCATCTGCAGATCCTCGGCTGTCATGACCGGGACCAGCTCCACCTTCGCGTGCAGGCCGTGGAACAGCCGCTCGCAGGTAAGCGCGACATCCGCACCGGTGGTTACGTCGACGATGAAGTGGCCCGCCCGTTCGCCATCGTCCGGGTAGAAGTACGCCGCTTCGGGCTTCAGGTCCTCCGCCAACTGCTGGAAGATCTGCCCGATTTTGCCGCTCGCAGTCAACTCGTTGCCCTCTGCGTTCGGGAACCAGAACTTAACCATCACACGCATCGAAACCTCCTCATCCCACGGTCGTGTCGCGGCCGGCGCCCTGCCGCCGTGCAGTTGCAGTCTAGTTCTGTGGCGGGTCCGCCTCCAGGCCATCGGATGCTCAAGACCTGCTCAATCGCTGTTCGCTGGTGATTCGGCGCCACGATGCGGCTCCTGGTGGAACGGGAATGCTCTCTATTCTTCGCCCACCGGGATGCCGGCTGGCTTGGTGTCCAGCAGCTCACGATGCCTGCTGCGTCGGAATAATCGGTCATATTGACTTAGTAGATGGCAAGATTTCCAGTAATTTGCCCGGTGTCTGCCCTTCACCTGTCTCGCTACTCTGTATATGCGTAGTCCAACGGGACCGGGCCGCCCGAGCACCATTCGGACGAATTGGCTGGCGAAACCCGACAACGTTCGGGCTGGCGCCTTCTGGCAGGACACAGGAGCGAACATGGTGATGCAGACATTGACCTGGCGCTTTCGCACCACGGATCGAGGAATTGGCCGCCGGCTCACCGAGCTGGGACGCGGCGTTCGCACCCAATTGGTGCAACTATGGAACGCTAATCCACGCGGCTCCTTCGCTCGCGAATTGCAGTGTTTAGACATCGTCGCCGAGATGGGATGCACCCCGCCCGCCTACGGCTGGCGCGTCGCCCCCGATCTCCAGGTAACCTGGGACCAACCACCCGTCAACCTTACGGGCGCCAGCGTCCTCCCGAGTGCCACGCCGCCGGCGCCGGCGGGCGATCGGATCCCCGCTGACCCAGAGCGCGCGGCACCTACGCCATGGGTGCGACCTGGGACACGATCGGTGGGCTGGGGTTAACGGCGGCGCGCACGCGACGGCATAGGAGAGGGCTAAAACAGCTCGGACTCGCCGCCTTACATGGGCGCGGCAAGCATGCGGCTGGCGGCCAGTGCTCAAGGTCAGAGTCTCGCCGAACCGCCGCTAGACCAGGAACGGCACGATCCGCCTTGGAGGGTCAGTCCGCCACGATCTTTGACCCGCGTGACCTTGACAGCCAATCCGCAAGGTCCATAGACTCGCCTCATGCCCGCCCAAAATCGGTCGCGGGCCGTCCCAGAGGACCATAGGGTCCCGAGGGATGCCACGTGGAGGAAGCGGGCATTGGGCATGAACGCGCGATTGGTTCCCATCTTACTTCTGGTTTGCATGGTGCTGGCCGCGTGCGCTGGCCCGCAACCTGGTGGGGCTGTGCCATCGCCAGCAAGCAGCGCGGGCACCAGCGCCGCCCCGGCGGGCGCGCCGGCTGTGCCGACCGGCAATAGTCCCAAGCGACTCACGGCGGCGATCCTCGCCGATCCGCCCCTGGTCATCAACGCCTTTACGAAACCGTTGCCCGGTACCGAGGCGGTCGAGGTCCTCGTCAACTCGGGACTGACGATCGTCGACGACCACGGCCTGCTCATCCCCCAGCTTGCCGAGGCGGTACCCAGTATCGAAAATGGCCTATGGAAAATCTTTCCGGATGGCCACATGGAGACCATCTGGAAAGTGCGCGCTGGCGCGCAGTGGCACGATGGCACGCCCGTGACTGCGGCCGACGTCGCCTTTACGTACCAGGTCGGCAGCGATCTGCCCCAGTTCCGCAATCCGGGCTACAAGTGGGTTGAGCGTCTCGACACGCCTGACTCGCGGACCATCGTCGTCAGTTGGTCACAGCCGTTTATCAACGCCGATGCGCTCTTCGGGCCGCGGCCGGAAACCGGAACGTTCGTGACCCCACTGCCGGAGCATCTGCTCAGCCGAACCTATGCGCAGGACAAGGCGAAGGTGGCAGACTTGCCTTACTGGGGTGGCGACTTCGTGGGCTCCGGGCCATTCCGCGTCCGCGAGTTCATTCCGGGCAATCACATCGTGCTGGATGCGAACGACCAGTACGTACTGGGAAGGCCCCGGCTCGATCAGGTCGAGGTGAAGTTCATCGCGGACGTCAACGCCATGCTTTCCAACGTATTGTCTGGGACGGTTGACGCCACCATGGGGCGAGGCCTGAGTCCGGATGACGCGATCCGCACCCGCGACCGGTGGACGGCAGGCAAGATGGAGGGCCAGATGCTCTTCATCGTGGTCGTCTTCCCGCAGTTCATCAACACCAATCCGCCGATTATCACCAACGTCCAGTTCCGGCGCGCCCTGCTGACGGCGATCGACCGCCAGCAGATGGTGGATACGCTCCAGCGTGGGCTCTCGCCGGTCGCCGACAGCTTCCTCAGCCCGGCCAATCCGACGTACGACGCCACGATCTCCGCGGCGGTGCGCTACCCGTATGACCCCCAGCGAGCCAGCCAGATGCTTGCCGACCTCGGCTACCGCAAGGACGCCGATGGTGGGCTGCGCGACACTGCCAGGCAGCCGTTGGCGGTGGAGATCCGCGTTGGGGCGAACAGCAACTTGCAGGTGCAATCCACCCAGGCGGTGGCGGAGTACTGGCGAGCGGTGGGAGTAGGCGTGTCCACGGTGTCGATCCCGCCGCAGCAGGCTGCCGACAACGACTACATCTACACGTTCCCAGCCTTTCACCTGCAACAACACCCGAGCCGCGTGGACGTGCTGGCGAACTTCGGCAGCGCCAACACCTACTATCCGG
>JAXDLH010000099.1:0-2535 GCA_034666705.1 Chloroflexota bacterium | reverse complement strand
CGGAGCAGGAATCCGGTGATCCTGCTCAGTGGGCGGAGTGGTGAAGAGCTGCTGCTCGAGGCCTTTGACGCCGGGGCGGACGATTACGTCGCCAAACCGTTCGGGGTAAACATGCTGGTGGCGCGCGTCGAGGCGGTCGGTCGCCGGGCCCTCGAGCGACGACCGGCCGAGCCCTCGCACGAGCTTGCTCTTGGTCCCCTCGTGATGGACGTCGATTCACATGAGGTCCACCATCCGGATGGCACGACGGTGCGCCTGACGCGCACCGAGTTTCATATTCTCGAGGCGCTCGTGCGCAGCTCGCCCCGCGTGGTGCCGAACGAGCGCCTCGTGAACGAATCGTGGCGGGTTGGCGGCGGGTCGACGACGGTGCTCAAGACCCACATCAGCCACCTCCGCACCAAGCTGCGGCTGGGCCACGGCGTCGACGCGACGATCGTCGCCGTCCCCGAGGTCGGCTACCAGCTCCGCATCCAGTAGCCCCAACCCGCGACTCGTGCAGGGTGCGGTTCCCACGCCATCGTGGGCGCCTGAGGCGAGCAAAACCTAAGTGCAGCCTGCGGCGACCAACTGTGGCGTCCTACCGACCTGGGCTTTATGCACTGCATCCCTGTCCGTTCGCTTAGAGCTGGAGGCGGGCTAGGAGTCAGGGGATTGGGAACGAATCCGGCCTGATCGGTCCGGTCGGCAGGCTCAAGAGCCCCGGGCCTCGTGCCGCTTCGACCTTGCCGTATGGCCGCTGGGTCTCCGTATCGTTGACGACCTGGTCGCCCTTGAGAATCTGGACGTGGAGCGTGCCCTCGGCCGCGTCCTTCTCGAGATGGACCGCGACGAAGACGCCTCGTCCCGTGTACTCGGCGGGGACCGTGCCAGAAACCGACTCGGTGACGGCGCCGGCAAGCAGCGACGACACGTCGACGTCGGGCTGCCCACCATCCGTGCTCCCGCCGGTGGAGTCCGGGACCGTCGGCATCGGCACGATTGCATAGCTGCCGGTGAACGAGGTTCCCGGGGTGCCAACCACCCGAATCGTATAGGTTGAGTCCTGAAACGAGCCCGCAAATTGGCTGATCCCGTGGCTGACGGTCGTGAAAATGTAGAACGCCGCCACGCCGCCGAGCACCACGACGATCACGATGAGCGCCAGGCAGCCAATGAGCAGGTTGCGGCCCGCGTGCGAGGAGCCCCTCGGCCGCGCCGCCGCGTTGTCAACCACGGCGGTGCCGCCTGCGGTTGGCCTGGGTCATGCCCCCGCTCCAGTGCGGGCCCGCTCCGGCGTCGGCTGGTCCTCGGTTATCCACTCGGCAACCTCGATGGTGTCCAACGGGGTGCTGGTCTGCACGTCCTTGATGAGGTCCGCGCCACGGAACAGTTGGGCGCGCACGGTCCCGGCGTCGTCGTCCTTCTGGAGGACGAGGGCGACGAGGTTGCCGCGGAGCTGGTACTCAGCTGGCACCGTACCCTCGACGGACTGCGCGCTCCAATCGCCCGCCACCGCCCCGGTCGTCTGCATTCCGGTGAACGGCGTGCCTGGCGTGCCGCTCACCACGACCCGGTATTGCGCACCCTCGACGACGTCGGAGAGCGCGCCGTTGACGCGCCCACAGCCGGAGAAGACACTGGTAAGGAGCGCGAACAGTAGAAGACCGGCGATCCTACGCCGGCTGCGCGCTCGCCCGGACGACAGTGGCGTTGGCCGCGCACGGCATGGGCCACCCCTGCGAGCCGGCTCGATGGGTCTTGGATCCATGGCACATTCCAACTCGATGGATAGCGTAAGCAATGGATGACCGGTTGGCTCGGCGGTCTCGCGACAGTGCGGCGCCAGGTCGCGCGTGGCGTCGCAGCGCGTCCGCCAGGCTGGCTTGAGGATCGCGCGCCATCGGAACGATACCCGGGCAGTGCTGCATTGTCCACCTCGCCCGGGCGAGCGCCACTCCCGGGCTCAAACGCCGCGTGCCCGCTCTCGCGACGGGGAGCAGCGCGCGCACCCCGTACTGGGTTAGCATGTCGGTGACCGCCGGTACGCGTAGACTGTCGTCAGCACGAGCGCTCGTGGGTGTGGCTTGCCCGCGGTCACGGGCCGGCAATGACCTCCAAGGACAACCATGATGGACGACTCTGCGACTGAGCATCGCACCGTGTTAATTGCCGACGACGATGCTTTCACGCGCCTCCTGCTCGAAACCACCCTTGAGAGTCGACCGGCGTGGCAGGTGCTCTCGGCACGCGATGGCCCGGAGGCGCTGAAAATGGCGCAGGACCATCGCCCAAATATCATGCTGCTGGACCTGCGTATGCCCGGCATGGACGGCATTACCCTCTGCCAGCGCATCAAGGCAGACCAGTCGCTCAGCGGGACCGCCGTGATCATGTTGACCGGCGCGAAGGACTACGAGAGCGAAGCCGCGGCGCATGAGGCCGGCGCCGATGGGTTCGTCACCAAGCCGTTCAGCCCAGCGGCGCTGCTCAAGATGCTCGATAGCGTGCTGCACGTCACGGAGTGACCCGTCCGCAGTAAGGAATGCCGCGTCG
>JAXDLH010000098.1:0-6940 GCA_034666705.1 Chloroflexota bacterium | reverse complement strand
TATTCGTGTTCATGCCGCTCCTCCTTATTACATGGTCGGCTCACACCTTGGTCCACGATATCAGCCAGCAAGCCTATATCCACGCGACGTTCGCCGCGACCAATCTCGTGATGACGGCGTATGCATGCATCGCTCTTATTGGGATCCGAACCATTGGTATCGACCTCGCCGCGAATATACGTGACTTCATCTATCGGCCGGTCACTGCGGCGCCACGCGAGCCTGAGGCACCGCACTGGGCAACGGCGCTTTACGTCGGCAGCTCCGTCCCAGAGGAGATCGCGCAAAAGGGTCCGCTCGCCGTTGCGCTGGCCGCGCGGGACCGGCTCGAGAACGGTCGTCAGCTATTGCTCGACGGGGAGTTGCGCGACCTCGATCCACTTCTCACCAAATGAGGCGCTCCGCACCCCATCGCGGGCTATCGGCCGGCTATTTCGCATTCGTTGAGCGCGCCGCACTCAGGAGCTGGAATCCGTGGCAATGAACAATCGAGCTGGCACACGGCGACTTTCAGTGTCTCGCCTGCTGATCGTGGTCGCCTGCGCGGCGGGGCTGATCGTGGGCGGCTCGTACTGGGTCCAGACGAGCCTCGCCAGTTTGGCGGACTCAAGAATGGAAGCCGGCGACATATGGTTCGCGCCATACGTGGACACGACGCTTACCCCGATCCTGCATTTCGAAGATCCTGCCGAGCAGCCTGCAGAACGCGTCGTCCTCGGTTTCGTGGTGGCCGACCCCGCCGAGCCGTGCCTGCCGTCATGGGGTACGTACTACAACCTGGATTCCGCGGCGCGCGCGCTCGACCTGGACAGGCGAATCGTGCACCTTCGGGAGCGGGGGGGCGACGTCATCGTCTCGTTTGGCGGTGAGCAGAATCACGAACTGGCAACGGCCTGCGAGGATGCTCAGAAGCTCGTCGCTGCCTATCAGAACGTCATCGATCGTTATGGACTCACCGTGATCGATTTCGACATCGAGGGGACCGCGCTCGCCGACACGGCGACGAACAGCCGCAGGGCAACGACCATCCAACAATTGCAGCGGAACAACAGCAATCTCAAGGTCTGGCTGACGCTGCCCGTCGCACCCTATGGCATGACTCCGGAGTCGACCGCGCTAATCGACCAGGCGCTGGCGACCGGCGTCGATCTCGCGGGCGTCAACGTGATGACCATGAACTACGGCGGGTCTCGAACGTCGTCGATGCGCGAAGCCACCGTCTCGGCGCTGAATGGAACCTGGCAACAACTGGACGGCGCATACCGGCGAGCGGGTCGCCCGCGAACCGAACGTGAGATCTGGAATCTGATCGGCGCCACCCCGATGATCGGGCAGAACTCCGTCCCCGGTGAGGTCTTCACGCCAGGGGACGCTGACTGGTTGATCGCGTTCGCCCGTGAGCTCCACCTCGGCCGATTGTCGTTCTGGTCCGCCAATCGCGACGTGCAATGCGGGGCAGGCGCCGATGACAAGCGGATGTCGAACACCTGCAGCGGCGTTGGCCAGGAGCCACACGACTTCGCCCACCGGTTTGCAGCCGGCTCGCCGCAACGTCAAACGGGAGGAATCGCGCAGCCCGGCGTGCAATTCGCCGAGCCCGCACCCAGCGCCGCCGTTACCAGAGTCGGTGGTGTCCCCGCGGATGATCCCCGCACGAGCCCGTACCCGCTGTGGCGCTCGACCAAGGCATACGAGGGACGAGCCAAGGTGATCTGGCAAGGTCGGGTCTACCAGGCGAAATGGTGGACCTCGGGCGACCAGCCGGACGCCGCCGTGAAGTACGCCTGGGAGACCCCCTGGCGATATCTGGGGCCCGTCCTCGACAGCGATCGAGCCGCGGCTCGCACGGTGGCGCCGCTCTCGAATGGCGTCCCGGCGCGATGGGATCCTGAGACCGTGTACGTGGCAGGACGTGAGGTCGAGTACAACGGCAAGGTGTTCCGCGCGAAGTGGTGGACGCAGGGCGACTCGCCCCAGGAAAATCCTGATCAGCCGTACGACCACGCCTGGGCGTATCTGGGCGAGGTCGACTTGCATCGCGTGGTCATCGACCGCGAAGCCGGAATCACCGACGCCCAAGCGCTTGGTGAGGTAGAGAGTCGGCTCGCCAAAGCGTTACAGGATTCCCGGGACCGAGGCGAGTTCGCGGGGGTGCACATCTCCCCGCAGAGCACCGCCGACGTTCCTGACGAGAGTTCGGCTCGCCTCGTCGTTATCTCTCCTCGGACACCCCACACTCCTGAAGGGAGCAAAGCACTCGAGTTCGCCCAGGAAACGGTCGAGCGCTGGGGGACAGCGCCACGGCATTACCGGAACATGCTCGTCTTCGCCGCCGCGGGTGGCGATGAGGTCACGGGTCTCATCGAGACGTCCAAGCGATACCTGGCGTGGAAGAGTATCTCCGAGAATTCGAGCGGCCTCACCCTCAACGAGACCCAACGCGAAGAGATCCGGACGGAGCTGCGCCGGGCGGAAACCGATCTCGCGTCCGGTGTCGACCCAGCGTTTCAGTGGCTGATCATCCCCGAGCAGGAGGGGGCGGGGCCAATCACCTGGCGAGTCATGAAGATCGGCAGCAACCTTGATTCACTCGGAGCTCTTCCGCTCCGGGCGTCCAATTACGTCGTGAAAAGTGGCCTGCTGTTCTCAAAATGGTCGCCAGCCGCGCTCGATCTTGCCTTGAAGCGCTACATCTGGAGCGATGCTCGCCAGGACGTACGCGTCAAGGAGCTCTGGGAGGTGTTCTCCACTGACCTGCGCCTCCCGCGCCTGCGCGACGCGAATACGCTGCTCGAGGCGATCCGCGACGGCGCGCCGACGAAGGACTACTTCGGATATGCGACGAGTACCAACGCGCGGGGCGGATATGCCGGGCTGGCCTACGGGCGACCAATCAGCAACGTCTTTCTCGACGATCTCGGTGTGGTCGTGCGGCCCGATATAGCTGACGCCGCGCTCCCACGAATCTCGCCGCCATGATCGTCGGCGGCGCGGTCCCTATTGCGGCTCGTCGAGGCGCTCCAGGGCGGCGCGGATGAGGGCGGCGGCTTCGTCGAGCGGGGGTCGCGGACGGGCAAAGCTGAACCCGGGAGGCAGCACGAGCCGGATGCCGTCGCCGAAGAACCGGGGGACCACGTGGAGATGGGCGTGGAAGACGGTCTGCATCGCCGCAGCACCGTCGTCATAAATGAAGTTGATACCCTCGCAGCGTAACCCCGAGGCGCGAATGGCGGCGGCCACGCGCTGAGCCACGCGGAACATCTCGGCGCCGTCCTCCGGGTCCAGCTCTGCCAGGGATGGCGCGTGACGCACCGGGACCACCAGCGCGTGGCCTTGGTTCAACGGGCCGATGGTCATGAACGCCACGACGGTGGGCCCGCGATAGATCCAACTCACCTCCGCCTCACCGGCGATGATGCGACAGAAAATGCAGCTACTCGAGCTAGCGAGCGGTTCGTCCGCCCTACTCACCGGCGATGACCTGGCCAAAGCTCGCGACCTGCACGCTCGCGCGGCGCAAGCGGAGCTCGCCGGTCGCGGCGTCCAGCGCCACGTAGGAGCCGTCCGCCCGCAAGCCGTACACCAGCTTGCCGTCTGTCGCCACCGCGACGGCGCGGTAGTGCTGATCCTCCCCCAGGCGGCGGACGGCTTGCAGGTCACCGAGCGCCACGACGCCGATGCCGCCGCTGGGCAGTACGGCGTAGACCGAGCCATCCGGGCCGAGGGCAAGCATACCCGGCGCCGCGGCAAGGCTTTGATCGCCGTCTGAGCCGGGAGCGAGTAGGGCAGTGCCCTCGACGCGTCGCCCGTCGACATCCACCACGGTCAGCCGGCCCTGGGCAACGTCGTAGACGTACGCGCGCGGCCGGTCCGGCGGGGCAAGCAGGACCACGCGCTCCGGGGCTGTCCCCGGGACAGCGATCGTGCCAGCGACCTGCAACGCTGTCAGGTCCGTGAGGACGACGCCCGCTTCGCCGGCGCCACCAGTCCCGAGTGTGACGAGGCGGGCACCGCCCTGGGTGAGCGCCGCGGTGCCCGGACGGTACGCCTCGCGGTAGCCAGCCGGCGCGGCGACGTTGCCTGCGAGCTGGTGGTGCTCCAGGTCGAACACCGCCAACCGGCTCCAGCCACTCGCTTCGTCGCCGAGCAGCAACCGTTTTGTGGCTTCTGTCACCGCGATCGGTGCCAACTGGCCGTCGATCCGCCCGATGTCCTCCGCCTCGAGGGTGGCCGTGTCCACGACGCGGAGCTGCGTGCGACAGCCGGTGTCCGCGCAGGTTGCGGCCGCCGTGTAGTCGCGCTGCCCATCGGGGCTGACGACACCCGCGGGTAGCTTCGCCAGTATCCTGCCGGAGCCGGCGTCGACCTCGACAAGACCACCATTAGGGTCCGTGCCCAGGATGACGTCGGAGGTACGCCCCGCGCCGGTCTGGATCGAGGGCTCGCTGCAACCCCGCAGGAGGATCAAGGCAGCGATCAGCACCCCGACGAGGACGAGGGGCCCGATCGCGAGGCGCAAGGCACGTTTCAGCGCACTCCCACTCGCGGCACGCGGCCGCCGCTCGATCTCGCCGAGCGCCACCTCCTGCAGGTCGGTGGTCGGTGGAGGAATACGCAGGCCGTGCAGCGCGGTTGCAAATTCGTCATACAGGGTTGCCGTCGTCGGGCACACGGGGCAGGTGATGAGGTGATCGGCAACCTGCTCCTCTTCCGGTGCGGTCAGGCCGCCATCCGCTCGGGCCGACAACAGCGGGGCAATCGCATGGCACACTGCGTCCACGTCTGGCGGGCCGCCGCGCGCCTCGCGATACTCCTGGCGCGAGGCGAACGCCAGGTCGCTGGCGCGCGCCTCACCCACGCCGGACGCACTTCCCGCGGTTGCGTAGCCACGACGGAGCCATGCGGCCACGAGCACTGCGGCCCGCTGTTCGGCGGTCAAATTTCCCACGATACCGAATGCCGTGATCTGGCGATCGTCAGCGGTCGTCGGCGGGAGCAAGCCGCGGAGGCTCTTGTTCCGATTCAACTGCCCGAGTGAGGCGCGGACCGTGGCGCGATAGAGGAGCTGCTCTGCATCCGCGAACACCTCGCCCTCGCCGAGCAACTGCCACAATCGACGAAAGCCGGTCGTCACCGCGGCCTCCGCCACGGCGCGATCACCTGTGAGCAGCATGGCGATCTCGTAGAGGCTCTGCGTCTCCCGCTCGACCAGCTCTCGGTAGAGCGTTGTCGCCGCATCGGACTCCACCTCTATCCGCTGGACATCGTCGATCATTTGAACGCCTCGCCGCGAATCGGTGGATAACCGGCCCCTAGCGGTGGATAACCTACCCCGGGTGGTGGATAACTCCGGGGCTTCTCCTCCGTAGCCGGGCGATACGAGCCTCCGCCAGCAACGCGCCGCCGCGGGTCGCCTGGGTGGATGGGGAGTATCCACTCGATTCGCCCCGCATTGCGAGCTTGGATGCGCAGGCAATCCACAGCTACGAGATAGCCCGGACGCACCAGGTCCAGGTTTTCCCCACTGTCCACCGGTCTACGTCTCATACGTCTCTACTCATAAAAGTGCTATCCGAAACCCTGTGTACTATAAGGTGAGTACGTACCGGCCCCAGGCTGTCGGTGGATATCCGACGGAGATCGAGAGCAGCGATGTCCAAAGGCGACTCCGGTTTCATCGACGAGGCACGCATTTTCGTCAAGGGGGGCAATGGCGGGAACGGCATTGCCAGCTTTCGGCGGGCAAAATTCGAGCCGCTCGGGGGTCCAGATGGCGGAGATGGCGGCCGCGGTGGCGACGTGGTGCTTCGTGGCAACCGCAACCAGAATACGCTGTATAGCTTCCAGCACCAGGTTCATTTCCGCGCCGACAGCGGAGGGAACGGTGCCGGTGCGAAGCAGCATGGGAAGCGCGGGGCCGACCTGATCATCGACGTCCCACTGGGAACGGTGGTTTCTGATGAGAGCGGGTTCGTCGCGGAGATCCTCGAGGATGGCGAGCTGGCGCCCGTGGTGCGCGGTGGCAAGGGCGGGATTGGCAACGTCCACTTCGCCACCTCGGTGAACCGAGCCCCCCGCATGGCGCGCAAGGGCGAGCCAGGTGAGGAGCGGTGGCTGAAGCTGGAGCTGCGGACGATCGGCGACGTGGGCTTCATCGGCGAGCCGAATGCGGGGAAATCGAGCCTGCTCAGCGTAGTAAGCGCCGCGACGCCGGAGATTGCGGACTATCCATTTACGACGCTTTCGCCCAACCTGGGTGTCGCGATCGTCGACGACGTGGCGATCGTGGCCGTCGACATCCCAGGATTGATCGAGGGTGCCCACGCCGGTGTCGGGCTCGGCCATCGGTTCTTGCGGCACGTCATGCGAGCTCGCGTGCTGGTCCACGTGGTGGACGTGGCGGCGGACGATCCCGTCGGCAGCTACCGCCGGGTGCGACGCGAGCTCGAGCTGTTCGACCCGAACTTGATGGACAAGCCGGAGCTGATCGCGGCGAATAAGCTCGATCTGCCGGCGGCCCAAACCAACTGGCCGAAGGTGAAGAAGGCGCTCGAGCGCGAGCGGCCCGGCGCGGTCTACTCGGTTTCGGCCGCCACCGGCGCGGGCATCCCCGAGCTGCTCCACGCGATTCGCGGCGAGCTCGCGGTGCCAGTGCCATCGCCACGGATTGAGCAGCCCGCGGTACGGACGTATCGCGTGGAGCGCGAGGATATCGGCTACACCGTCGAGCGGACCAACGACGGCTTCCGGGTGCGGGGGCGCGAGGCTGAGCGCATCGTCGCCATGGCTAACCTCGATTCCGACGAGGGAATCGCCGACCTCCAGCGACAGCTCGGCCGGACGGGCCTATTCCGCACCCTGGAACGGGAGGGCGTCGAGGCAGGGGATACAGTCTATATCGGCGACTTCGAGCTGGAATGGGCCTGAGCGCGAACCCCCG
>JAXDLH010000097.1:0-19935 GCA_034666705.1 Chloroflexota bacterium | reverse complement strand
GGATGTCCTCCATTTCTCCAGAGCCGCGGACGGAGCTATCAGACCCGCATGAATGTGGTGCTCCGCTCCTATATGCTCGCCCACCGGGAGAAGCACTCCGGGTAATCACTGCTGCTCTGTCCGGCGGCAGCGCTTGATCCCGCACCACTGCGCCCGCGAGCCACGAAGCGCCAAGGTACACTGAAGCCGGCGACACTGTCCGGAGGCCACGATGCCCACGCCAACAATTGCGCTGCCCGTGCTCGAGTCGGGCGACCATCTGTCGCGCACCGAGTTTCATCATCGTTACTGTGCGCGCGAGGACCTCAAGAAAGCGGAGCTGGTGGAAGGAGTCGTCTACGTGGCATCGCCGGTCTCTCCGTTCCACAGCGAGCCCCATGGCGACGTCGTCGGCTGGCTGTTCACGTACCGCGTGCAACACCCGGACGTGCAGCTCAATGTAGATAGCACCGTCCTGCTCGACGCGGACAACGAGGTTCAGCCGGACGCATGTCTGTGGCGATCGGAGCCAGGGGGTCCGCACCTTACCGCCGACGGGCGATTCATCGATGGCGCCCCCCAACTCGTCGTCGAGGTCGCGGCGAGCTCGGCCTCCTACGACCTGCACCAGAAGTTCGAGGCCTATCGGCGCAACGGCGTGCTCGAATATCTCGTGTGGCAGGTACTCGACGAGCAATTCAATTGGTTCCGACTCGAAAATGGCGCATATATGCGGGTCGAGCCGGACACGCGCGGCGTAATCGAGAGCTCTGTGTTCCCCGGCCTGCGCCTGAACGTGGCGAAGCTCCTCGCCGGTGATCGCGCTGGGATGCTGGCCGAGCTGGGCTGAGCTGCCAGAGCGGATCGATACGGTGCTCGGGATGGCCCTGATGAAGCCTTATGGGTGACGCGTTGGCGTCGTGCGACTCATGGGCGCGGCAGTGATGGCGATGGGGCGACCCTGGCCCTATCTCGGCGGCATCGAGGATATCGACCGCATGCGCGCTGAGCCACGCATCCAGTAGCGTGCCACTGATAGCCGTAAGTGACGCGGATTCGCGCAATGTAGGCGAGGGTCCGTGTACACTCGGGACCATGCAAGAACCATGGGATTGCTGCTGCCCTACGAGCGTGCACGCTGGCGGTCGTTGAGGGAACGCCTCGGGGTGCAGATGAGACCGCCGAGCTGCGCGATCGCGCGCGGGGTGTGAGTTGAACCGATATACGTGGGTGTGGCCCGGGGCCGTCGGGATCGCGGGCGGGCTCCTGCTGGCCGGCAGCGACGTGCTGATCGCGTCGCGATCTGATGCGCAAGCGGGCTTCGGCGCGGACCAGCCCACACTCTGGCTGGTCCCACTCGGGTTGTTGCTCGTATTGGTGTCGCTGCGGGGCCTGCATCGCCTGCACGGTGCGCGCCACAACTGGGCGGAGCGGTGGGGCTTTCGGGCGGCCGCGGTCGGCCTGGCGATCGAGGTGCTCGGCGCAGCGTTGATGACGGGGAGCGACAGCTCGTCGGGCGCGGGCCGTTGGGCGATCCTGCTGTCATTCTTTGGCGTGGTGTTTTTTCGCCTGGGTCTCGTCGTCTTTAGTGTCGGCGTCGTCCGGGCGCGCATCTTGCCGCCGTGGATGCGCGCCGTCCTTCTTAGCCTCGCGGGCGCACTGATGCTGTCCCTGGCGCTGGCGCTCGCCCGGGTCACGTTCCCCTCTTTGGTGCTGGCGGTGGGGGCCTGGGTCGGGTGGGCATTCCTCGGCGGGGGGCTCATCCTGCATCGCGAGTTGATCGCCAGCTTGGGGTCGACGTCGAAGCCCTTCTCGATCCGCGAGGTCGGCGGCGCGTTCGTGTCGAAGGCAACGCTCGTGTCGGCGGTCGTCTCGGTGGGTGTGTTGACCCTTGAGTGGGAGTGGTACGTCGGCGCGCTCGTCGTCCTCCTGCTCTATGCCCATGAGTTGGGGCACGTGATCGCGGCGCTGGTGCGCGGCGTGGCGGTCCACCGGGCGCCCTTCTTCCTGCCCGGGCTTGGGGCGTTCGTCCAGACCGCGCCGGGCGCGACGCACTGGGACGATGTGTGGGTCAGCCTGGGCGGGCCCCTCTTTGGCGGCGCGTGCGCGCTGGCCGTGAAGGTGGCGGGGGTATCGCAAGGCTCCGCGGCGCTCATGCAGGCCGGCGACGTCGGGCTCTGGTTGAACGTGATCAACCTCGCCCCATTCAGCCCGCTCGATGGCGGCCGGGTGGCCACCCGCACGGGCTGGCTCGGGCTTGCCCTCACCGTTACGCTCGGCGTGTTCCTCCTCACGCGGGGGGTGGACTTCATTCTCATCGCCCTCATCGGCTATGGCGCGTGGCAAGCGTTTGCGGCGGCCCGGACTCTGCGCATCCGCTGGTCCACCCAACTCGGCGTGCTGGCCATCTACCTCGGATCGGTGATGTTGCTGCTGGTGGCCGCCGTGGCCAGCGGGCCCGCGACGTTGCAGCGGGCCCCGCGGCCGGATTGGCTGCCGGGGCTGTCCGAGGTCTTCAGCTTCATGTTCTGGTTCTATGTCGCGGGGTCGTTCGTGGTGCCCTACGCGTTGGCCGACGCGCGAGGTGCGCGCACGCGCTACGGTCTGCTGGCGGTGTTCGGATGGACCCGATTCGTGCTCAACGGCCAGCACTGGATCATCCCCCTGTGCGGCGCACTATTTGCCGAGGCCTGCGGGCTGGGCGGCTTGCGTTGGGTCGAAGGGTCCATCGCGCGGCTGGCGCGCCAGGGCGACCCCCGCGCCGGTGAGGCGGCGAGCCTCGCGTTCGATTCGTTGCGCCGCCAGGGACGCAATGCCGAGCAGTGGCTGATGGGGATCGCGCCGGTGCTGAAAGCAGGCGGCCCGCGAGTCCTGGGCCAGACGTACCTGGCACTCATTGGGGCCGGCTACCGGTCCATGGCCACGACCCTGCTGCGGCATAGCCTGGCCTCGGGGGAGCTCGCCGAGGAGCTGGGACCGCGAATCGCAAACGACTATGCCTGGCAGCTCCTGGGGAACGGCGCAGCGGCCGAGGCGCTCCCATATGCCCGCGCGGCGGCGACGGTGTCTCCGGAGAGTCCGAACATCCTCGACACGTTGGGTCAGGTGCTCCTTGTGCTCGGGGAGGCGGAGGCCGCCGAGCAGCCGTTGCGGGCCTCCCTGGTCCTGCGCAACCGACCGGGGACGCGCTTCGCGCTCGCCCGCTCCCTCGCCGCGCAGGGCCGCATCGCCGAGGCCATCGCCGAGGGCGAGGCGGCGCTCGAGCCCGCGGCCGGCAACTGGAGCTCGACTGAAATCACGGTCGAGCAAGCACGCGCGGAAATCCAACAGTGGCGGACCGCGGCAGTCGCGGTGGAGTAGCGCGCGCTGCGTCGCCCGGTGAAAGGCGTCGGCGGCACCGCCCGCGAGCCGCCACCGATAACGCCGCCAGCAGACGGCTGTACCTCAGGCAAAGCATTGCTACGTGGCACACGCCGCGCCGTGCGTCACACGCCGGCCATCCGGCCGCCGTCGACGGAGAGGGTCGCGCCGGTGATGAACGAGGCGTGGTCGGAGCAGAGCCACACCGCGGTGGCCGCCACCTCGTCGGGTTGGCCGATGCGACCCATGGGCACGGCGGCTGCGATCGGCGCGCGGTGCGCCTCGGGTACCTGTCGGATCCGGTCGTTCATGATCGGGCCGGGGGCGATCGCGTTCACCCGGATCCCTTGAGCCGCGTAATCGAGGGCCGCACTCTTGGCAAGGCCAATGACTCCATGCTTGCTGGCGGCGTAGGCGGCCAGGCCGCGTACCCCGCTCAGCCCCGCAGTGGACGACACGTTCACGATAGCGCCCCCGCCGGTGCGGAGCATGGCGCGAATCTCGTGCTGCATGCAGAGGAACACGCCGCGCAGGTTCGTCTGGATTGTGGCGTCGAAGTCGTCGACGTTGACCTCGGCAAGTGGGGTGGGGAGATGGCCGCTCCCGCCGGCGTTGTTGAACGCGGCGTCGAGCCGGCCGAGCTCGCCCACCGTGCGCCCGATGAGGTGCTCGACGGCTGCCGCGTCGCCGACGTCGGTGGGCACGACGAGCGCCTGGCCGCCCGCGGTACGGATTGCCGCCGCGACTCGCTCCAGCGCGGCTTCGTCACGCGCGGCGAGGACGACGTGGGCGCCAGCGCGGGCAAACGCCTCCGCCGCGCTGGCGCCGATGCCTCGGCTCGCGCCGGTGATGAGGGCGACCCGGTGCTCCAGCAGGCGGACGCCGTCGGGCGCGGCCTCGGTTCGAGGTACTGCGCTCATCGTAGATCTCTCCAAGTGGATACGGGCTGGGCTCAGCCCGGAGAAATTAATTGATCAAGCTGTCTATGCAATATTGTATGGACAGCTTGCTAAAATTGCAACCATTATGAGTCCACGCCCATACCGCCGCGAGCGTCGCGAGGCGGCCGCCGAGCAGACCCGCGGCCGCATCGTCGAGGCCGCCCGCGCCCTGCTCGCCGCCCCGGGCGGCATGGCGGACTTCAGCATGGAGGCCGTGGCCCGCCAGGCCGACGTCGCCCGGATGACGGTCTATTACCAGTTCGGCTCACGCCGTGGGCTGCTCGAAGCCCTCTTCGACGACCTCGCCGCCCGCGGCCGCATTGGCGAGCTCCTGTCTGCCGCGTTCCAGCAGCCGGATCCACTCAAGGGGCTGGACGCGCTGATCCTCGCCTTCGTGGAGTTCTGGGCGGTAGATCGCCTGGTAATGCGCCGGCTGCGCAGCCTGGCGGCGCTCGACCTCGACGTAGCGCAGGGCGTGCGGGAACGGGATGAGCGACGTCGTCAGGCAGCCTTGGCCCTTCTCGACCGGCTCGCGGCCCGTCACGGCTGGCCGGCCGAGCAGGAGCTGCATGAGGCGACGGACCTGCTCTTCACCCTCACTAGCTTCGAGAGCTTCGATTCTCTTGCCGGAGAAACCCGCTCTGCATCGGACATTGCTCGGCTGCTGCAGCGCACGATCCGCGCAGCCCTGGGGCTCGAAACGCGATCGAGCGCCGAGGCCACCGCCGAAGCCCTTGAAACATCATGATGCCCACTCCAGCATTTACGCTGTCTGGGCTCGAGTCCCTCGGCCCCTTGTCCCATCCTGACTTGGACCGCTGCCGATGGCGGTGATTCGGGCCGTGATCTTCGACTGGGGCGGGACGCTGATGGACGTGCTGCCCGATATGTGGGGGCCAATGGCGGACTGGCCGCGGGTGGAGGTCGGGCCGGGCGCGGTCGAGGCGCTGACGGCGCTCCACGGTCGGTACGTGATCGCGGTCGCCTCAAATGCGACTGAATCGGACGCGGTCACGGTGCGCCGGGCCCTGGCGCGGGGCGGCATCGACTCGCTGGTCGACCACGTCTTCACGGCGCACGATCTGCGCGTCGCCAAGCCGCATCCGACGTTCTTCCATACGATCCTCGAGCAGATCGGCGTCGAGGCGGCAAGCTGTGTGATGGTCGGCGACGATTACGTGTCAGACGTGGCCGGCGCCAAGCGCGTCGGCATGGGGACCGTCTGGCTCGACGCCGCCGCAGCCTCGCGTCCGGGTCGTCCGCCCGAAGCCGACGCGGTCATCGGGTCGCTGGCCGACCTGCCGGCTGTCATCGCGCGCTTTGACTCGTCCGTGGCATCCTGAGGTGTAGGGTGTAGGTCCCGATCCTCCCGCGGCTAGCAGGCTGCACTCGTTCCCAGCGCTGCGATCATTACTGAGTTCTCAAATTCCGACAATGCGGGAGGGCCCGCCGTACGAACGTCTTCCTACAGGTTGCGGATTGCAGCGATGGGGAGAAAGAGGCGCCGCGGACTATCCCGAAAACGCGTGAACCCAAAAGCCTCATAGAAGCGGGCTGCCGTCTCGTCCTTCGCGTCCACCATCATGACGACTGCTCCCACCTGGGAGGTCACTGCCAGCGCCCGGCGCAGCGCGTCGACGAGGAGTCGCCTCCCGAATCCCTGGCCTTGATACCGCGTGTCGACGGCGAGGCGCCCCAGCAAAATGGCCGGCAGGTTCGGGTAGCGCGGGAGCCGTTTGGTCATCGATGCCGGCAGGTCGGTCGTAACGACGCCAAACGCGCTCAGTGTGTAGTAACCAACGATGGTGCCATCGATCTGGTCCAGCAGGACGAAGCAGCTTGCGACGCCTCGGCGCTGATCCTGCCCCGCGCGCTCCTTGAGGTAGCGATCAAGCTGCTCGTCGCCGCAGGAAAAGGCCGACCGATTCAGCTCACCGAGCGGCGCAAATCCGTAGCGGTCGTCCCTCAACGCGCCCTCTGGTCGGTAAAGCGGTCATAGTCCTCGAACGCCGCCCGTAGCCGCGCGTTTGGCTCCGGGGGATTCAGCAGCGCTTCGGCCAGCAGGCGGCTATCGCGCGCCGTCAACTCCATGATCGCGTGTTGCCGGATCGTCTCCTCAGCGGCGGCCTGCGCGCTGGCGATGACGAAATCGCTCAGGCTCCGTCCCGTCAGATCGGCTGCGCGCTGGAGGGTCGCCTTCACGTCGGCAGGTACCCGCGCCCCTAGCCGTTCCGTCCGATACGTCTGTTCTCCGTCCATGGTTCCTCCACGACCGCGTCCTGCTCCCGTCTCGCTGCGCTCTGAATGTACGTCAATTTGACGCACGAGTTCAACTTCTACCGCGTCCTCATAGTCCGCGTCCCGCCATAATGCATGGCGTGGGAGCTCGGGGGATGCGGTTGCGCCGGTTGCGACGGCCCTTCTATGGCTGGTACATCGTCGGGGTGGCCGCGACCAGCCTCTTCATCCAGGCGAGCACCGGTGGCTTCACCTTCAGCATCTTCCTGCCGGCCATGAGCGCGGACCTGGGATGGTCGCGGAGCACGATCGTGCTCGGCACGAGCCTCGCCGCCATCACCGCCGCCGTGGCGGGTCCGGGGCTCGGTCGGGTGGTGGACCGACGCGGGCCGAAGCTGGTGCTCGTCCTCAGCGTCGTCTGCATGGGTTTGGCCCTGATGGCCGCGGGTCTGGTGACCGAGCCCTGGCAGTTTTATCTGACCGTCGGCCTCATCAGCGGGGCGGCGCGCTCGGCGCTGCAGAGCGCCATTCCGGCGAGCCTCATCGCCAACTGGTTTCACCGGCGGCGCGCGGCGGCCTATGGCACGGCGGCGATGGGCCCGCCGATCGCCAATCTGACGCTGCCGCCGATCATCGCCGCCGTGGTGGGGACGCTCGGGTGGCGGGCGGGGTGGATGACGCTTGGGCTGCTCGCAATCGCCGTGGGGCTCGCCCCCGCATTGCTCGTCGTGCGACGGCGCCCTGAGGACATCGGGCTGCGGCCCGACGGGGACGAGCCCGTTGAGACCGTCCCCTCCGTGCCCGGCAGCCTGCCGGCGCGGGCGCGCGACGCCGATGACTGGACCGCCCGTGAGGCGCTGCACAGCCCCGGCTTCTGGCTGATCGCGGCCGGGATGGCGCTCATCCAGCTCGCGCCCAACGTCTCCATCGTCTTCATGTACTCGTACCTCAGCAGCAAAGGGATCGACCCGACGGCGGCGGCGGCTGGCGTGAGCATGGTGAGCGCCATGCAGGTCGTGTCGCGGCTCGTCTTCTGGGCGCCCGCCATCCGGCGGCTCGGCAGCGTACGGTGGGCGCTCGTCCTGTGGGGAAGCCTGCTGCTCTGTTCCAGCTTGCTGCTGGCGCTCGCCGAGGGCGAGATCTGGGCATTCGTCGCGGCGGGCGTGCTCGGCCTCGGCCTGGGCGGTAACCTCGTCTTGCAGCTCCAGATCTGGCCGGAGTACTTCGGCCGCACCTCGATCGGCACGATTATCGGTACCGCCCAGATGCTGCAAGGGATCACGAGCGCCACAGTGCCGCTCCTCCTCGCCGCGATGCTGGACCGCACCGGCAGCTACACCACGCTGTACCTCATCGTGGCGGGCCTCGTCCTCGTGGGGCTCACGATCCATGCCACCGTCGGCAAGCCGCAACGGCCAGTGCCCGCACCTGCTTGACGCTCAACGGTAGTCCTCATACGATGGGCACCAAACCGCGAGACGCACGCGGCGCGATGCGGCACTCCCAGGAGAGATGAATGGCACAGGACGTAGCCCGCGCAACCAATGCCTGGCAGGATTACTGGTGGATCACCCCACGCTACGAGCGGTGGATCGAATCGCTCGGCGTGCCGATCCATCGCTCGTACTACGTCGAGGACCTGCGCGAGATCGAGGTCGGCCCGTGGGAGGAGCGCGAGATCAACGCCGCGGTCGTGGTCCTCGAGGGCAACAAGGACTTCATGGAGACGCGCGTCACCGAGCTGCCGCCGGGTGCGACCGTGCCGCCGGTCAAGTTCAGCCTTGACGACATCATCTATGTGCTCTCGGGCCAGGGCCTCTGCACCGTGTGGGCGGGCGACGGTCCCCGCAAGACGTTCGAGTGGCAGCCGCACTCGCTGTTCCTCATCCCGCGCAACTACACGTACCAGCTCTCCAACATGCAGGGCCATCAGGCCGCACGCCTCTTTCACTACAACTACCTCCCGATGGCGATGTCCATCACCCCCGACCCGGAGTACTTCTTCAATAACCCTGCGCTGCAACCGACATCCGACATCTCAGCTGGCGAGGAGCACGACGTCTACTCCTTCGCCAAATGGGTGCAGGGCGCGCGCGGCTCGCGCCGCGGGGGCTGGGTGGCGAGCTTCTTCCCCGACCTGACCGCCTTTGACAAAGTCCATAGCCACGAGGGGTACGGCGGCGCGATGCCCAACCTGGACTACTGCCTGCCGAACGTCACCTCGCTCAAGATCGGCGGCCGGGTCCTGCCCTCCGGCACCTATAAGCCGGCCCACTACCATGGCTCGGGCGCGGTCGTCCTGATCCCGGAGGGGCAGGGCTTCTCACTGATGTGGCCGGCCGCGGAGGGTGGCGAGAAGATGATCGTGCCGTGGCGTGAGGGCAGCATCTTCGGCCCGCCGAACATGTGGTACCACCAGCACTTCAACACGGGCCCGAACCCGATGCGGTACATCACCCTGCACCCCGCACGCCACATCGAGCCAGCCTACGGGGGCAGCCAGATTCCCTACTGGCAGGAGGAGGCGTGGGTGCGGCAGACGTTCGAGGCCGAACTGGCGAAGCAGGGCGTGAAGAGCCAGATGCCCCCGGACATCTACACCAACCCGAAGTTCACCTGGGAGGCGCCCGGCGAGGATTAGGGTGCTGTAGTCCGGCAGCTCCAAGGCAGGTTGCGGCTGCGGCGGAGGGCTGCAGGATGATAAGTGCGGGGATGACAAGCCCCGGGGTGGCATGAGCCAGGGTGCATGAACGTTGATGTTCGGCAGTGCATAGAGAAGGAGACTTCCAATGACCACGGTGCCCGCTGGTCGCATATCCCGGATCTTGGTTGCCCTCGTCATGCTGCTCACTGCCGCATGTGCGTCCCCTGGGCCGGCCGGCCCGGGTCCAGAGGCGCCGAGTGCGCCCGCGGCGCCGGCGGCGCCCAGGACGCTGATTCTGGGTCAGCAGGCGGGTGAGGAGCCGAAGGACGGCGGCATTCCATACGGCGGTGGGGCGGGCAGCTCGCAGACCGCCTATATGCTCCATGCGGGCCTTGTCGTCTACGACGAGAACGGCAGCCTGCAGCCCTGGGCGGCCCAGCGGGTGCCGACGATCGAGAACGGCGATTGGAAGATCAACCCCGACAACACCATGGAAGTCACCTGGCGGCTGCGGCCCGACGCCATGTGGCACGACGGCACACCATTCAGCGCCGACGATGTGATCCTCGGCTTCAAGGTTGGGCCCGATCCGGAGCTCTTCGCTCGCGGCACGGGCGTCATCAACCAGATCTCGGAGATGACGGCGCCGGATCCTAAAACGCTGGTCATTCGATGGAAGACGCCGTACATCTTTGCCAATGCGATGGCGCTCGATACCGTGGTGCCGCTCCCCTCGCATCTGCTGGGCCCGCTGTACGAGTCGGGCAACAAGCAAGCGCTGGTCTCCAGCTCCTACCTGACCGACGATTGGGTCGGGCTCGGTCCCTACCGCCTGAAGGAGTGGGTCCGAGGCGGCTTCATCGACGTGGTCGCGAACGACCAGTACTTCCTTGGCCGGCCGAAGGTCGACCAGATGACCGTCCGCTTCGTCGGCGACACGAGCGCGCTCGTGCTGCGGGCGGTCGGCGGCGACGTCGACGTGATTCCGGTCGGGTCCCTGAAGCTGGCGGAGGCTAACTCACTCAAGACGCAGTGGGAGGCGATCGGCGCGGGCACGGTGATTCCAAGCCCGAGCCGGCTGCGCGCTGGCCGGTGGCAATTCCGTGACGCAAGTGCGCCATGGGCGGGTGACCCGCGCGTGCGGCAGGCGCTGGTGCAGCTGATCGACCGCCAGGGGATCGTGGAGACGATCTTCGGCGGGCTCGCCAGCGTGGTCGACGTACTGCTGCCGCAGGAGGATGCGGCGCTCACACTCGCCCGGCAGCGTGGGCTGCCGGGCCTTGCCTACAACCCGACCGAAGCGCACCGGCTGCTCGCCGCGGCGGGTCTCAGCCGGGGCACCGATGGCGCCTACCGGACGGCGAGCGGCGGGCCGTTCCCCATTGAGATCCAGGCGCAGAGCGACATCAACAGCAACGTCCAGGTGTTGCAGGCGATGGCCAACGACTGGAAAACCGCCGGGATCGACGCCACGACCTTCGCCATTCCCGGATCGATCGACTGGCACGAGTCTGGCGCTCGGGTCTCTGGCGTGTACATCGGCGGCTCGACGCCTGGCTACGACGCGTACAACGCGTTCGTCACCAGCCAGCTCAGCGCCGAGAGCAACCGGTGGCGCGGCAGCAACATGGGCGGATACAGCAATGCGGCCTTCGATCAACTCGTCGCCCGGGTGTTCAACACGACCGGCAGCAGCGAGCGCGATCAGCTTGCGGCAGAGATGGCGAAGACGAGCCTGGACCAGATGCTCTATCTCCCTCTGCACTCGGATGACGATACGGCCGCCGTGCGGAGCGGCGTCCGCGGCGTGACGAAGGTGACGCCCAAGCAGCGGATCTCTACCTGGAACGTCCACCAGTGGAGTCGCGAGTAACCCGACGGAACGGTCAAACGGAAAACGAGGAGGATGCGATGGCTGAGACACGCACGCCCAAGAGCCCGGAGGTGCGGATTTCCGCCGACTCCCATATGGCCGAGCCGCTCGACCTGTGGCAGACGCGGCTGCCCGAGCGGTATCGGGCAGGGGTGATGGACTTTTCGAAGGGTCATCACCAGATCGGCAAGGGGCAGTATGCACGCGAGGGCGGCTGGGATCCGGCCAAGCGGCTGGTCGATATGGCCGCCGACGGGGTTGTGGCCGAGGTGCTCTACCCGACGCGGGGCAAGGAGATGTACCGTGACGATCTCGCGCCCGAGGTGGCCGAGGCGTGTGCCTCCGTCTACAACGACTGGATGATTGAGTTCTGCTCTGAAGCGGGTGACCGCCTCTGGGGTCAGGCGGAGATCGGCCTGTGGAACACCGACCACGCGGTGCACGAGCTGGAGCGCTGCATGAAGGCGGGGCTGGCCGGCGCCACGGTGTGGGAGATCCCGCCAGAAGGCATCCCCTGGACCAGCGACCACTACGATCCCTTCTGGGCGGCGGCGCAGGAGATGGGCGCGCCGGTCAGCATGCACATCAACACTGGCTTCGGTCCCTACACTGGCGGCTTCCGGCCGGGCCGGAGCCTCGTGGAGTCCGTCGCCCGCACCTGCGGTGAGCATAAGGCGATCGCCATGCGGCAGCTTACGGAGCTGATCTGCTCCGGCGTGTTCGAGCGTTTCCCCGAGCTGCGGGTGGTGCTCGCCGAGCTCGAGGTTGGCTGGATCCCGTTCTGGGTCGAGGACATGGATCGCCGCTTCCTGAAGTGGCGCGAGCGGACGCTCCCGATGTTGCCCAGCGAGTACTTCCATCGCAACGTGTTCGCGACGTTCACGCAGGACGAGGTGGGCGGCCACCTGCTCGCGAGCTATGGCCAGGACAACTTCCTCTGGTCGAACGACTATCCGCACCCCGGCTGCATCTGGCCGTTCTCCGGTGAGATCATCACGCACACCCTTGGCCACCTCGACGCCGCAACCATGGCAAAGGTGCTGCGCGAGAACACAGCGCGCATCTACGGCCGCCCGGTTCCCTCGCCGATGCCGGTGCCGACCGAGCGGCCGCCAAGCATGGACGAGGAGTGGGGCCGCCGCTGGATCGAGCGCTAGATTCAGGGAGCGCTGCATCGCGGCGGGCCTCTATAGCCTGACCCAGCAGCAGCATCGTGACCCTTGCCGCGCTGCGGGCCACTCCCGGGCGCGCCGCTATCAGTTGGCGCGGGTGCTGGCGCGCAGGGCGAGCTCGATGCGCCGGTCCAGCTCGTGGAGCCGCGCCGGGGTGAGCGCGTCGAGGCACGTGCCGTGGACCAGCCACCACGCTTCGAGGCCGTCAGGGTCGCGCGCCGCGATTGACGCGGGGTCGCGGGCGAGGCGCGCCTGCAGCTCGGCGTCGGCCAGGACCGCCATCCCGACCACGGCCGGGGTGCCGGTAGTAATCAGCTCGCCACAGGCGGGGCAGATCGGCTGCTCGTCCTCGGTGAACAGGAGCTGGCGCACGGCGGGCCGCGCCGCGGGCAGCCAGAGGAGCTGCCGGGCGACGAGGAGGTCGAAGCTGCGCCGGCTCTCGACGGCGATGCCCCAGATCGAGCGATAGACGAACGGATCGGGCACGGCGAGAGGGTTCAGCTCATCCATGGGGTATCAGCGTATCATGGGGGGCGCTGCGGGGGCGCGGATTTGACCGGCGGGTGTGCGCAGTGACCGAGAGCCAGGGACCGCGGCCGAAGCTCAACGTCATGTCGCGGGACCTCTTCTTCTCGCTCTACCTGCCGAGCATGGCCGTCTCGCTGGGGCAGGGGATCGCCACCCCCGTCCTCCCGATCTATGCCAAGTCGTTCGGGGTCAGCTTCGAGATGGCGGCGCTCGTAGTGATCCTCAACGGCGTCGGCGGGATGCTCGCCACCGTGCCGATCGGGTGGGCGATGGAGCGCTTCGGCCGGCGGCCCGTCCTGCTGGCCGGCCCGTTCGCCACTGCGATCACGTCGTTCCTCACCGCCTTCGCGCCCTCCTTCGGGTTCTTGCTCGCCTGTCGCCTCCTCAATGGTGGCGCCCAGCAGATGTGGCAGCTCTCGCGTCTCACCATGATCGTCGACAGCGGCAAGGACCGCGAGCGCGGCCGCATGATCACCTGGATGATGCAGGTCTCCAGCTTCAGCGGCCTGTTCAGCCCCGCGGTCGGCGGCTTCCTCGCCACCGCGTTTGGCCCGCGCGTGCCGTTCATCGTCTATGGCTGTCTTGCCATCGTGGCCATCATCCCGAGCTTCTGGCTGGCGCACGAGACCGACCCGAACCGCACCCGCTCGGCCTCGGGCCGGCGCGAGCAAGAGCGGGTGCCGTGGGGCGAGGTGATCCACACCATGCGCCAGCCGCAGATGCTGGCGTTCTTTACCGCGCAGTTCATGGCGAACTTTACGCGGGGCGTCAATATGGGCGGCTTGCTGAACCTGTATGCGGCGTACACCTATGGCGTCGGCGCTGCCACCCTCGGCCTGCTCGCCTCGGCCAACAGCTTCCTGCAGCTCCCGCTGGGCTTTACGACCGGCTACATCATGGACCGCTGGGGGCGGAAGCGGACCATCGTGCCGGGCTTCGCCCTGCTCGCGGTGGCCATGATCTTCATGACCTCCACGGCGTTTTTCCACCTGCCGTTCGAGGTGTACGTCGCGGCTTACCTCTCAGTCACGTTCTCCCAGGGGATCACGTCGGGGAACATGCAGGTCATGGGCTCGGATCTCGCGCCCCTGCGCGGCCGCGGGCAGTGGATGGCGGTGTGGCGGTTCATCGCCCAGGCCGGCAGCCAGATGAGCCCCACCGTCTTCGCCGCCGTCAGCTTCCTCTTTGGCTACGTCGGCTCGTTCAGCGTGGTCGGCGTCTCCGCACTCTCGGTGTCACTCCTGGTGGGCCTGTGCATCCGGGAGACGGTGGGCCGCGATCGCTCGCCAGAGCCGATCCCCGCCGAGGCCCCGGCCGCAGTCGTGTCGACCCCGGCGCCAACCGCCAGCTCGTCCGGCTGAGCGGAGCGGCTCAGGGCAGGACCATGCCGCCGTTGACGTGGAGGGTCTGGCCGGTCATGTAGCCGCTGGCGTCGCTCACGAGGAAGGCGACGCCGTCGGCGATCTCGGCCGGCTCGGCGGCGCGCCCCATCGGGATCTCGCTGCCCTTCGCCTCCCACTCTTCCGGGTCGTAGTTCCCCATCACGCGCGCCGTCGCGGTGCGGCCCGGCGCAATCGTGTTCACGCGAATGCCGTGTGGCGCCAGCTCCAGCGCGAGCGATTTCGAGAACGCCATGATCGCCGCCTTCGACGCCGCGTAGGCGGTGCGGCGTGCGCCGCCGGTGACGCCGTAATTCGAGGCGGTGTTGACGATGGCGCCCATGCCCCGCGCCTTCATGCCGGGAATCACGGCCTGGCAGCAGAGGAATGTCGCCTTCAGATTGACGTCGATCACCCGCTGCCACTCGGCGAGCGGGAACTCCTGGATTGGGTGCTGGTGGAGCGTGCCGCCGGCGAGGTTCACGAGGGCGTCGATCCGGCCGTGGGCCGCGCGGATCCCGGCGAACGCCTCCGCCACCAGCGGCTTGCGGGTCAGGTCGAGCACGCGGTACTCGCCGGTGCCGCCGGCCTGAGCGAGGCGCGCCACGGCCTCCTGGCAGGCGGTCTCGCTCACGTCGAGGATCACAACGTGGAAGCCGTCGCGGGCGAGCGCGAGCACCACCTCCTGGCCGATGCCGCCGGCGCCGCCGTTGACGACGGCGACCCGGCGCGTGAGCGCTGCGCTCTCAGCCATGGCTCACCACCGCACCGTGCCGCCGTTCACCAGCAGCGTCTGCCCGGTGACGAAGCGGCCGGCGTGACTGGCCAGGAAGAGTACCGGACCGACGAGGTCGTCGGGTTGGCCGATGCGCCCGAGCGGAATGCGCGCCGCGCGGTCCTCGAGGCGCTCGCCGGGCGCCAGGTTGGCGCGTGGCTGGGCGGTGTCGGTCACACCCGGACAGATGACGTTGGCGGTGGCGCCGTAGGGCGCGAGCTCGAGGGCGAGCGACTTGGTGAAACCGATGATGCCCGCCTTGGATGCCGCGTAGTGGGCGCCATTGGCCGCGCCCTCGAGCGCCTTCTCCGAGGCGACGTTGACGATCCGCCCGGCGCGCTGCGCGATCATCGTAGGCGCCACCGCCCGGCTGCAGAGGAAGGTGCCGACGAGGTTGGTGCCGATCACGCGGTCCCACTCCTCCTCGGCCATCTCCTCGACCGATGCGCGGGGAAAGATGCCCGCATTGTTGACGAGCACATCGATCCGCCCGAACCGCTGCAGACACGCCGCGACCATCGCGCCCACCGACGCCTCGGCGGCAACGTCGGTCTGGAAGGCGAGCGCGTCGCCGCCGTCCTGGCCGATCTCCGCCGCGACCGCAGCGCCGGTGGCCGCGTTGCGCTCGGCGACGATTACCTGGGCGCCCTCGCGCGCCATGCCGACCGCGATTGCGCGGCCGATCCCCTGGCCCGCGCCCGTCACGATGGCGACCTTGCCGTCCAGCCGGTTCACGAGATCCTCACCGCTCGCACGTGCAGCTCCTTCATCGGGCAGTGGTGCCGCCGTCGACGACCATCACCTGACCGGTGACGTAGCTCGAATCGTCGGATGCGAGGAACACGGCCATCGCCGCCGTGTCCTCCGGACGCGCGTGGCGGCCGAGCGGCACGCCGGTGGCGGGATGCGGCGTGGTCTGCGAAGCGATGCGCCGCTGGCCCACGGCGTACTCGAGAAAGCTCGGCGCGATCGCATTGCAACGAATCCCTTGCGGCCCGTACTCGACCGCGATCTGCCGGGTGAGGCCGACGATGCCCATCTTGGCGGCGGCGTGGGCCGCATGGCGCGGGCTGCCGTTGAGGCCGGAGACGGAGGCCATATTGATGATTGAGCCCGAGCCGTTCGCCAGCATCGCTTGCACCGCCCACTTGCAGCCGAGGAACGCCATGGTCAGCTCGTGTTGGATCGTGAAGCTCCAGTCGTCGAGCGAAGTCTCATGGAGCGAGGAGAAGCGGACCAAGCCGGCGACGTTGTAGATCGCGTCGAGCCGGCCGTGGCGCCCAACGGCGAGCTCGGCCAGCGCCTGGTTCGCCGCCTCCTGCGTCAGATCGCCCACGTGGCGGGCCGGCTCAGCGGCGCCTTCCGCGCGGACCAGCGCGGCGGTCTCGTCGAGCCCTACCTGGTCGACGTCGCTCAGCACGAGGAGCGCACCCTCGCGGGCGAAGAGCTGGGCGGCGACGCGGCCCTGGCCGCTGCTCGCCCCGGTGATGATGCAGACCTTATTCGCGAGCCGCCCGGTCATGGCACCCCCCTTCAGTGTCGACGTGATCGCGAGGGCTCCTCGAGGTTCATCTTGTGGTTATCTTCGCCACGCGATGCTTCCTACGGCGCGGTGGCGAGGAGCGGCGCCACGCGCTGCACGCTCGCCGCGACGCCCTCGACCATCATGTGGCCGCTCGGCTTATACGCATCGCCCACCATGATCAGGCCGGGCACCGGCTCCCGGCTGGCGGCGTCCCGGCCCTGGATCGCGTGGTTCACCGGCCATGCCCCGCGGAACGAGCTCGCCCGCACGATGCGGCAATGCCGATCGTACGCCGGGCCGAACACCTGGCGCAGGTCCTCGACCGCCAGGCGCCGCTCGAGCGCGGAATCGTCGCTCATCAGTACCTGGAACGTGTCCAGCATGTGCATCCCCGGCGGGGCGACCGCCGGTACCGAGCGCGACACCTCCACGATACCGCTGATGCGCTGGGTATCGAGGCAGAACATGATGCCGTTGTGGGGGATCAGCGACGTGTCGCTGACGATGTGCAGCTTGAGGCCGCACGCGCCGGGGCCGGCCTGCGGCGGCGCCAGGTCGAGCTGGGGGCGGTCGAGGAGGCGCGCCGTGACCTCCGGGCCAGCGTCCGACACGACGCGCGATGCGGTGATCGTCTCGACGGCGCCGGTGCGGCGGTCCTCCGCCGTTACGCACGCCACGCGGCCGGACGCCGCGTCGAGCCCGATGGTGCGCGCGGCGGTCATGGTCCGGATCTCGCCGCCGCGGGCCTGGACGTAGGCCGCGAGATGTCCGATCACGGCCTGGCAGCCGCCGGCTGGCGCCTGGGGCAGGCCGTAGCGAGCCACGCTGCGGAAGACGGCGCGCATCTCGTCGTAGCTGATCTGGTCGGGCTGGATGCTGAGGGCGAACTGGGTGAACCGCTCGAACAGGGCGCGCAGCACGGGATCGGCCGTGCGGTCGGCAAGCCACGCGTCGAAGCGCAGCGCCTTGTGGCCGACGACGGCGAGCTCGGCGGCCATCCGCAGCATGTCGACTTTGCCGCGTGGGCCGACCACCTTCGGCACGTCCAGCAGGTGGCGCCACACGACGTGGCGGCCGCCTACGATGACCGAGGCGATCACGTCGCGCTGCACCCAGCGGGTCGGCGTGCCGAGCGCGGCGAGCATGCGGGCGAGCGGGCCGCCATGGCCGTGTGGGGCGAGGTGGAGCGCGCCGGTGGTGATGGCGAACCCCTCCTGGTCGACGGTGGTGAAGCGGCCGCCGAGGTACGGCATGCGCTCGACGACGAGCACGCGCTGCCCGGCGCGGACGGCCACGGCCGCGGCAAGCAGCCCGCCAAGCCCGGCGCCAATAACGACCGTGTCGTAGGTGGAGGTGCGTGCTTCCATGCTGCTCAGCTACGCCAGGCTCGTCCGGCTGGGTGCATGGTTTTCGTCGATTGCCGTCGGCCGCACGTCCTACGGAAACCTGGCGACCACCGTCCGCCGCGTTGCACTGGTGGGTCAGATGCCATGATCGTCGCCATTATTGTGCGGGCGGAAGGGCGCGGAGATGCCGCCCTGCAGGGCGGGCCATCGGGGCCCGTGGCTGGGCCCGCCCTGCAGGGCGGCACCCCAAAGGCAATATGCATAGTAGCTGACCCACTAGCCGCCGCAGGTTGGACCGTCGCCCACATAGGTCGTCGGGGTCCCGCCCGCGGGTACCGCGCCGGCGAAGGCGATCTCGACCGGCGTGTCCCCTTCGTTGCGGAGGTCGTAGAGCGTGGCGGGGCTGGCCTCGTAGCCGGTGCCGCTCGCATAGCCAGTCGCACAGCCATCCGGCCCATACACGGTGAGCGTGCCGGACGTCACGTTGATCCAGACCGGGCCGGGGTGGGTGTGCCAGCCGCCGTAGTTGGCGCCGGGGGCGAGGCGGAGGCGCCCGATGTAGATGTCGGCGGGGCCGCCGATGGCGCTGGAGTAGCTGACGGTGCTGAGCGCAAGCAGCTCCTGCTCCACGCCGGGGGGCTGGGCGGCGGCGGGACTTGCCCACAGCGCCACGGCGAGCGCGCCGAGCAGCAAGACTACCGGCAGGATGCGACGTCGGATCATGAGATCTCCCTTCTATTGAAGTAGGAATGGACTCACGTGCGGAATTGCAGGTCGCGCATTATGGCGCCATGCGCCACGTCGCCCACAAGCGGCCCGGCTCAGCCCGCGACGAGCCCATCCATCTGCACGACCTCGAAGTCGCGCCCACGCACCCGGCTCAGGGTGGCGAGGTCGTCGTCATTCCAGCGCGGGTCGGGCGCGCCGCTGACGAACCAGTCGCTGCCGTTATCCGCAAGCAGCATCCCATACGTCTTGAGTGCATCGAGGATTGCGCGGACCGCGGGCCGGAACGGCGACGTATCGAAGTCGGCGCGCAGCCGCACCCGCATCCCCATCGGCGGCACGTTCGGATCCGTGAGCCGGCTGGCGAAGTGGCGGGCGGGTGGTACGTAGGCCCGACGGGAGCGCCGGGCGGTGAAGCGCAATGCGTGGCGAATCGCGCCCTGCCCGACCGCCTCGTCGTAGCGGACGAGGCCGGGAAAGATTGGCAGGCCGGCGGCGTCGGCGGAGGTCCAGCCGGCCGGGCGCAGGTCGTTGGTGTTGAGGTCGAAGATCGCGCCCGAATCCGCGCGCCACGACGCGCCGCCGTTCCCGGGATAGGCGGCGTAGAGCTCGTACAGCCGCCAGTTGTCGCGATCGATCACGAGCACGTGGCGATCACCGTCGCTGCTCGATCCGCCCTCGATCGGCGCATCGGGCGGGATCGGATATGGACCGGGATCGCTCTCGTCGCCGTACTCGAACGAGCTGATCGGCACGAGCGGCTGGTCACCCGCGACGACCACGTACGGGATGCCGTTCGGCGCGCCCTCGTAGACGGTGCCGAAGTCTGGGTGGAGGCCGGTATTGAGGCCAATGCTCGCGATGAGGGCCGCCGAGTTGGGGTCGACGGGTGCGCGGGAGACGTCGGTGTTCCACGGGTTGTCGTCCGGGAACGGCCGCCGCCCGCCGAGGCTTGCGCCCGGTCCGAGCTGCACCGGGTTGGCGGGCGACTCGGTCTGGGCGCGCAGCAGCAGCGGCGCCCGACCGGCGAGCGCGACACCACCCGTCAGGCCGGCAAGGTAGGTCAGAAACGTGCGGCGTTGCATCGGCGGTCCTCCGGGTTCGCACGCGGTGCGGAACGGCCTATTGTGACACACCCGGCGCGCAATCCGGCCATGCGTGCCGGGGCGCGTATAGTTGATGCATGCCCCACGTCTATTCAGATTGACCCTGGCTGGGTATGCCCATGAGCATTGAGCCGACGCCTGTCGTGGACGTCGCGGGCCTCGATTCGGCCGAGCTGCGGCCGGAGCCGGTCCCGAGTCCCGCGCCGCTGCTGCTGCGGCCCCTCGCCAGCCTGCCCGGGTTCGGCGCGATGCGCTTCCGCGAGTACCGGCTGCTGTGGGGCGCGCAGATCGGCAATGCGATGGGCATCAACATGGACATCGTGGCGCGCGGTTGGCTGATGTA